>NZ_JAMXRZ010000009.1 GCF_024124375.1 Klenkia sp. PcliD-1-E | reverse complement strand
CCGCCCGGCGCCGGCCCCGCCGCCCGAGGCGGTGCTGCGCGCCTTCGCACCGCGGGACGGCGAGACCGGCCTGGGCCTCCCGCCGGGGGGCCGCCCGGGCCCGAGGCGGACCTCCGGTGGGCCGTTCTGGAAGACCGACGCCGCCGTCGACCCGTGGCGCGACCCGCTCGCCCCGTCCGGGCTCGGCCGGCCCGCGGAGTACGTCGAGGAGCCCGAGGAGCAGACCGGTCCGGTCGTCGTCGACCGCAAGGGACGCCGGCGGCTGCGGCTGGCCGACGTCTCGGTCCCCGTGGCCGCGCTCGCCGTCCTCTCCCTCCTCTTCGTCGCCGCGCTGGGCGGCACGCTGAGCTGGTACCTCGGCCGCACCGCCAGCCAGGAGCCGCTGCTCACGCCGGGCACGCAGCTGTCCGCCGTCTCGCCGGGCATCACCCGCCAGCCCGGCTCCGTCGCCGACATCGCCGAGCAGGTCACCCCGGCCGTGGTCTCCATCGAGGTCCGGGTCGGCGACTCCGGCGCCACCGGCTCCGGGGTGGTCGTCGACGCCGACAACGGCTACGTGGTCACCAACAACCACGTGGTCTCCGGCGCCGACGGCGTCGAGGGCGCGGAGATCCGCGCGGTGTTCTCCGACGGCAGCGGGTCGCCCGCGCAGATCGTCGGTCGCGACCCGGCCAGCGACATCGCCGTCATCAAGGTCGACAAGCCCGGGCTGGTGGCCGCCTCGCTGGCCGAGGGCGGCGACGTCGTGGTCGGCGACCCCGTCGTGGCGATCGGCTCCCCGCTGGGCCTGGCCGGCACGGTCACCAGCGGCATCGTCAGCGCGCTGGACCGGCCGGTGCGGTTGTCCGGCGAGGGCAGCGACACCAACGCCGTCATCAGCGCCATCCAGACCGACGCCCCGATCAACCCGGGCAACTCCGGCGGCGCGCTGGTCGACGTGACCGGCGCCGTCATCGGCATCAACACCGCGATCGCCTCGCTCGGCGGCAACGGCACCACCGGCGGCTCGATCGGGTTGGGCTTCGCCATCCCGATCGAGAAGGTCCGCGACATCGCCGAGCAGCTGATCAGCACCGGGACGGCGGTGCACGCCTCCCTCGGCGTGCAGGCCCGCTCGGTCACCGACGGCACCCGCGACGGCGCCCTGGTGGTCAACGTCGAGCCCGGCAGCCCGGCCGAGGCGGCCGGCATCGAGGAGCAGGACGTCATCATCGCCGTCGACGGCCAGCCGGTGGGCAGCTCCGAGGAGCTGCAGGTGGCGGTCGACAGCAAGTCGCCGGGCGACACCGTCACCATCGAGCTGGTGCGGAACGGCGGCTCCTCGCAGGAGGTCCAGGCCACGCTCACCCAGGCCTAGGCGGGCTCGCAGGTCGGCTGCCTACAGTGGGCCGCGACCGGAGGAGGCAGACGTGTTCGACTCGATCGGCTGGGGCGAGGTCGTCGTCCTCGGCCTGGCCGCGCTGTTCATCTTCGGGCCCGAACGGCTGCCCACCCTGGCCCGCGACGCGGCGCAGGGGCTGAAGAAGGCCCGCGAGGCGATCACCGGCGTGCGCGGCCAGCTGCACGACAGCCTGGGTGACGACTTCGACCAGCTGCGCGACCTGGACCTGCGCAAGTACCACCCGAAGACGTTCATCCGCGACCAGCTGATGGGCGACGACGAGGCCGCGCCCGTCGCCGCGCGCCCCGCCCGGCCTGCGGTCACCGTGCCGCGCGACCGGTCCCGCCCCGCCCCCTTCGACGCCGACGCCACCTAGGCGGCGCCGGCGCCGGGGAGGTCAGCGGCGGACCGGGGTGAGGTTCAGCGACATCCCGGACAGCCCGCGCGAGCGCACGGCCAGGCCCTCGGCGATCTTCTCCAGGGACTGGGCCGCCGGGGCGTCGGGCTGGGCCAGCACGATGGGTGCACCGGCGTCGCCGGCCTCGCGCAGCCGGGTGTCCAGCGGGATCTGGCCCAGCAGCGGCACCCGCGCGCCCAGGGTCTTGGTGAGCGCGTCGGAGACCGCCTGTCCGCCGCCGGCGCCGAACAGCTCCATCCGTGAGCCGTCCGGCAGCTCCAGCCAGGACATGTTCTCCACGACGCCGACCACCTGCTGGTGGGTCTGGGTGGCGATGGCCCCGGCCCGCTCGGCCACCTCGGCGGCGGCCTGCTGCGGCGTGGTCACGACGAGGATCTCGGCGTTGGGCACCAGCTGGGCCACCGAGATCGCGACGTCGCCGGTGCCCGGGGGCAGGTCCATGAGCAGGACGTCGAGGTCGCCCCACCAGACGTCGGCGAGGAACTGCTGCAGCGCCCGGTGCAGCATCGGCCCGCGCCAGACGACCGGCGTGTTGCCCGGGGTGAACATGCCGATGGAGATGACCTTCACGCCGTAGCTCTGCGGCGGCATGATCATGTTGTCGACCTGGGTGGGCTTGTCGTCCACGCCCAGCATCCGCGGCACGGAGTGGCCGTAGATGTCGGCGTCGACCACGCCGACGGACAGCCCGCGCTTGGCCAGCGCCGCGGCCAGGTTGACGGTCACGCTGGACTTGCCCACGCCGCCCTTGCCGGAGGCCACCGCGTAGACGCGGGTCAGCGAGCCGGGCTGGGCGAAGGGGATGACGGCGTCGGGGGCGTCGGTGCCGCGCACGGTCTTGCGCAGCTCGGCCCGCTGGGCGTCGTCCATCACGTCGAGGCCGACCTTGACGGCGGTGACGCCGGCGACCTGGCCCACGGCCTCGGTCACCCGGCTGGTGATCGTCTCCCGCATCGGGCAACCGGCCACGGTGAGGTACACGTCGACCTCGACCAGGCCGTCGTCGCCGATACGGACGTCCTTGATCATCCCCAGCTCGGGCAGCGGCCGGTTGATCTCCGGGTCCTGCACGGTCGCCAGGGCGGCGTTGACCGCGTCGGGCGCCGGGGTGCCGGTGAGCGTCTCGGACATGCGGTGGTGTGTCTCCTCGCATCGGTGGGGGCCCGCGTCCTCGCGGTCGCCCGCGCCCCGTCGGGGCGGCGACCCGCTGCGCAGGCCGTCCCCCAACTCTACGGCGGGGGCCGGACCTAGAGTCGGCCCACGTGACCGATGCCGCAGCCGCCAGGCGGGCGACCATCCGGGACGCCCTCGGTCTCGGTGTCGCCGTCGGGCTCTACGGCGCCGCCTTCGGGGCCGCCGCCGTGGCCGCGGGGCTGGACGCCTGGCAGGCCTGCGCGCTGTCCCTGCTGATGTTCACCGGCGCCTCGCAGTTCGCGCTGGTGGGTGTGCTGGGTGCCGGGGGAGGGGTGCTGGCCGCGGTCGGCAGTGCGGTGCTGCTGGGCACCCGCAACACCATCTACGGGGTGCGGCTGGTGCCGCTGCTGCAGCCGGCCGCTGGGCTGCGGCGGCTCGGGACGGCGCACCTGGTGATCGACGAGTCGACGGCGCTCGCGCTGGCCGCCCCGGACCGGGCCAACGCGCGGCTGGCGTTCACCGTGGGTGGCGGCTCGATCTTCCTGGGCTGGAACCTCACCACGCTGCTCGGTGCGCTGGGTGCCGACGCGCTGACCGGGCCCTGGCTGGCCGCGCTGGACGCCGTCGTCCCGGCCGCGTTCCTCGCGCTGCTCTGGCCGCGGTTGCAGCGGACCTGGGCCGAGCCGGCGGCGCAGCGCCGGGTGGCCCTCGGGGGAGCGGTGGTCGCGCTGGTGCTGACGCCGGTCGTGCCGGCCGGGGTGCAGGTGATCGCCGCGGTGGCGGCGGTGGCGCTGGCCGGGGGGTGGCGCCGGTGAGCGCTACCTGGGTCGCGGTGCTGGCCGGCTGCCTGGGCTGCTACCTGCTGAAGCTGGCCGGGCTGAGCGTGCCGGCCGCGTGGGTGGAGCACCCGGTGGTGCGGCGGGTGGTGGACTTCGTGCCCGCGGCGCTGCTGGCCGCGCTGGTGGCGGTGCAGGCGGTGACGTCGGGGCCGCAGCTGGTGGTCGACGGGCGGCTGGCCGCGCTGGCGGTCGCCGCGGTGGCGCTGGCGCTGCGGGCGCCGTTCGTCCTGGTCCTGCTGCTGGCGGGGGCCACGGGGGCGTTGGTGCACACCCTGGGGTGATCTACCGTCGGCCCGTGGCGCGGGTCGAACTGGGCGGGCGGTTGGTCGACGACCAGAGCCGGTGCGCGCACTACGCGACCGCGCTGGACGTCGTCGCCATCCGGTTCGCCTGCTGCACCCCGTACTGGGGCTGCCACCTCTGCCACGCGGAGTGCGCCGACCACCCCGCCGTCGTGTGGCCCGCCGACGACCGGGCGGCCCACGCCGTGGTCTGCGGGGTCTGCCGGCACACCCTGGCGGTCGAGGACTACGTCGTGGCCGACGGGTGCCCGCACTGCGCCGCGCCGTTCAACCCCGGCTGCCGGGCGCACCACCACCTCTACTTCGGATGAGGCTGCCCGACCGGTGGGGGGTGACCACCGAGGAGGTCCTCCGGCGGTACGACGCCGACGAGGTGGCCGAGGCCCGCGACCCCGACCGGCCCGGGCGTTGGCTGCGCGGGGTGGACGTCGCCGCCGACCCGGTCACCACCTGGCGGTGGGTCTGCCAGCTGCGCGCCGCGCCCTACAGCTACGACTGGGTCGACAACCTCGGCCGGCGCAGCCCGCGCACGCTGACCCCGGGCCTGGAGCACCTGGAGCCCGGCCAGCGGATGGCCGGCCCGTTCCGCATCCGCACGGTGCGCCCGGGCGAGCAGGTCACCCTCGTCGCGCCCGGCGGGCCGGTGTCCCGCGCGCTGGGCGACGTCGTCCTCGGCTACGCCGTCACCCCCGGCCCCGCCGGCAGCCGGCTGCTGGGCATCCTGCGGGTGGGCCGCCTGCCCTGGCCGGTGGACCGGGCGCTGTGCTGGGGTGACCTGGTGATGATGCGCAAGCAGCTGCACGTCCTGGCGGGGCTCGCCGGTGGCCGCTGACCCCCGCGGCCTGCGCGGCGACGCCCCGCTGCTGGATGCCTGGCTGCGCTTCCGCGAGCAGCCGCCCACCCCGTTCACCATCCCCGGTCACAAGCAGCGCACCGACCTGGTCGGTGACGTGGTGGCCGGCGACGTCCCGCTCTACGGCGGCCTGGACACCGTCAAGCTGGCCGGCGGGCTGCTCGCCGACGCCGAGGCCCGCGCCGCCGCGCTGTGGGGCGCCGACGTCTGCCGGTTCTCCACCGGCGGCGCCACCCACGCCAACCAGGCGGTCGCGCTCGCCCTGGGCCGGCCCGGCGACCGGGTGGTGGTCAGCCGCACCCTGCACCGGTCCCTGCTGCTGGGCCTGGTGCTGGCCGGCCTGGTCCCGGTCTGGGTCCGGCCGGACGTCGACCCGGCCACCGGCCTGCCGCTCGGCGTCCCGCCGGCTGCGGTGGCCCGGGCGCTGGCCGGGGCCCCCGACGCGGTCGCGGTGCTCGTCGGCGACCCGTCCTACGTCGGCACCGTCGGCGACGTCGCCGGGCTCGCCGACGCCGCGCACGCGCACGGCGTGCCGCTGGTGGTCGACGGCGCCTGGGCCGCGCACGCCGGCTTCCACCCCGACCTGCCCCGGCACGCCCTGCAGCTGGGTGCCGACGTGCTGGTGACCAGCGCGCACAAGACGCTGCCCGCGTGGAGCCAGGCCGCGCTGGTGCTCGCCCGCACCGACCGGGTCGACCCGGCCAGGCTGGACGCCGGGGTGGAGGCCACCGCCACCACAAGCCCGGCCGGCGCCGTGCAGGCCAGCACCGACGCCGCCCGGGCGCTGCTGGCCCGCGACGGCGAGCAGCTGCTGGGCGCCGCGCTGGCCGCCACCGCCCGGGCCCGGGAGCGGCTGGCCGCCGTCCCCGGGCTGGTCGTGCTGGACGGGCCGGGCACCGACCCGCTCAAGCTGGTCCTCGTGCTGCCCGGCACCGGCGCGGACGGCAGCCTCGTCGAGCAGGACCTCCTCGCCGCCGGGGTGCCGGTCGAGGCCGCCGAGCGCGACCTGCTGGTCGCCGTGGTGTCCCTGGCAGACGACGACGCGACCCTGCAGCGGTTCACCGACGCCGTCGTCGCCTCGCTGCAGCGGCGCCGCGGGCCGGCCCGGGCGGTGGTGGGCGCGGCGGTCTACGCCGTCGACCCCGACCAGGTGCTGCCCCCGCGCGAGGCCTTCTTCGCCGTCGCCGAGCCGGTGCCCTTCGCCGCGGCGGTCGGCCGGGTGTGCGCCGAGCTGGTCGCGCCCTACCCGCCGGGCATCCCGGTGCTGGCCCCCGGCGAGCGGGTGACGGAGGCCGCGGCCGCCGCGCTGCTGGCCGCCCGGGACGCCGGGGTGCGGGTGGCCTACGCCGCCGACCCCACGCTGGCGACCCTGCGCGTCGTCCGCTGAGGACCTCAGTCGGCGGCGGCCTCGCGGGCCTGCTGCTCCCGGCGGCGCTTGCGCTCCTTCTTCCGGCGGGCGGCGGCCTCGTCGTCGGGGGGCGACAGCCGGTCCAGCTCGCCGCGGATGAAGTCACGGGTGGCCAGCTCGCCGATCGCCACCCGCAGCGAGGCCAGCTCGCGGGCCAGGTACTCGGTGTCGGCGCGGGTCTGCGCGGCGCGGGCCCGGTCCTCCTCGGCCTGCACCTTGTCCCGGTCGGCCTGCCGGTTCTGCGCCAGCAGGATCAGCGGCGCGGCGTAGGCGGCCTGGGTGGAGAAGGCCAGGTTGAGCAGGATGAACGGGTACGGGTCGAACCGCAGCGCCACCCACGCGACGTTGATCGAGATCCAGACGATCACGATGATCGTCTGGATGGCCAGGTACCGGCCGGTGCCCAGGAAGCGGGCGATGACCTCGGCGTAGTGGCCGATCGCGTCGGGGTTGAACCGCAGGAACTGGGCGAAGCTGCGGGTGCCCGACGGCTGGTCCAGCTGCAGGTCCGCGCGGCGGGAGGCGTCGGGGCGCTCAGCCACGGCGGGTCCGGTCCCGCCAGTCGTCGGGCAGCAGCGCGTCCAGCACGTCGTCCACGGTCACCGCGCCCAGCAGCCGGCCGGCGCCGTCGACCACCGGGGCGGCGACCAGGTTGTAGGTGGCGAAGTAGCGGGTGATCTCGGCCAGCGGGGCCTCCGGGCGCAGGGGCTCGAGGTCGTCGAGGACGCCGGAGACGAGGGTGAACGGGGGCTCGCGCAGCAGCCGCTGGATGTGCGCCAGGCCCAGGTACCGGCCGGTCGGGGTGGCCGAGGGCGGCCGGCACACGTAGACCTGGCTGGCCAGGCTCGGGGTGAGCTCCTCGGCGCGCACCCGGGCCAGCGCCTCGGCGATGGTGGCGTCGGGGGCCAGGATCACCGGCTCGCTGGTCATCATGCCGCCGGCGGTGTCCTCGGAGTACTCCAGCAGCTGGCGCACCGACTTGGCCTCGTCGGGCTCCATCAGGTCCAGCAGCCGGTGCCGGTCCACGTTGGACAGCTCGTTGAGCAGGTCCGCGGCGTCGTCGGGGTCCATCTCCTCCAGGACGTCGGCCGCGCGGTCGTCGTCCAGGGTGCCGAGGATGGTGATCTGCTCGGCCTCGGGCAGCTCGCCCAGCACGTCGGCGAGCCGTTCGTCGTCCAGGGCGTCGGCGACCTCGAGGCGGCGCTTGCTCGGCAGCTCCTGCAGCGCGTGCGCCAGGTCGGCCGGCTTCAGCTCGCGGTAGGCGGCCAGCAGCGCCTCCGCGCTCTGCCCGGCCTCCTCCAGCGCCAGCCCGGCCACCTCGTCCCAGGCGACCTGGCGCAGCTGCCCCCGCCGGCCGAACCGGCCGGGCTCGGCCACTGCCAGGCGGGTCAGCGCCCAGTCGCCGGTGCGGGTCTGCTCCATCGAGGCGTCCACGACCACCCCGGGCCGGTCGTCCTCCAGCAGGGTCACCCGGCGGTCCAGCAGCTCGCCCAGCACCAGGGTCTCGCCGGCGCGCTGCTCGAAGTGCCGCAGGCTCAGCGTGCCGGTGGACAGCGTGACGGCGCCGGCGTCGATGCGGGTCACCCGGCCCATCGGCAGGAAGATGCGGCGGCGGGCGACGACCTCCAGCACCAGGCCGAGCACCCGCGGGGGAGCGGTGCCCACCCGCAGCGCCACGACGGCGTCGCGGACCTTGCCCACCCGGTCGCCGTCCGGGTCGAACACCGTCAGCCCGGCCACCCGGGAGACGTAGGCGCGGGTCACCGTGGTCACGGTCCCGGAGGCTACCGTCGCGGCCGTGCTGTCCTTCGAGGTCGTGGACGTGTTCGCCCCCCGCCCGTTCGCCGGCAACCCGCTGGCGGTCGTGCTGGGCGCCGGCGACCTGTCCACCGGCCAGTGCCAGGCGCTGGCGCGGGAGTTCCACCTGTCGGAGACGACCTTCGTGACGGCGGTGCACGACGGCGGCTACGCGGTGCGGATCTTCACCACCGAGACCGAGCTGCCCTTCGCCGGGCACCCCAGCGTCGGCACCGCGCACACCCTGGTCCGGCTCGGCCTCCTGGCCCCCGGGACGGTGCGCCAGCAGTGCGGCGCGGGGACGGTCCCGGTCGAGGTCACCGCGGACGGCGCCCGGCTCACCGGCGGTCCGGTGTCGCTGCGCCCGGGTCCGGACCCCGTCGCGCTCGGCGCCGCGCTGGGCCTGCGCCCGGACGACGTCACCGGCCGCCCGGCGCACCTGGTCGGCTGCGGCCTGGAGTTCACCCAGCTCGACGTACACCCGGACGCCGTCGCCCGCGCCGTGCCCGACCGCCGCGCGCTGGCCGCGCTGCTGCCCGCCGAGGTCGGTGGCGGGGTGTCGGTCATCGGCCGCGGCCCGGACGGCGAGCACACGGTGCGCGTGTTCGCCGGCGGGCTGTCCTGGGAGGAGGACCCGGCCACCGGGTCGGCGGCGCTGGCCACCGGCGTGTGGCTGGCCGCCGAGGGGCTGGTGCCCCAGGGCACCTCGGCCTACCGGCTGCACCAGGGGGCGGCGCTGCAGCGGCCCTCGGTGCTGGACTGCACCGTCACCGTGGACGCCGGGCGCGCCGTCGCGGCCACCGTGGCCGGCGACGTGCACCCGGTCTCGCACGGTGAGATCGCCGTCCCCGCGTGACCGCCACCGACGCCTGGGCGCTGCACCGGCCGGCCGGCCGGGACCTGGCCGTCATGGCCGTGGCCGTCGTGGGCATCTCGCTGTCCGGGCCGATGACCGCGCTGGTCACCGCCCCGGCGCTGGCCATCGCGTTCTGGCGCAACGCGGCCGGTGCGGCGGCGCTGCTGCCGGTGCTGCTGCGTGAGCGGCCCGCGCTGCGCCGGTCGCAGCTGGGCAGTTCCGTGGTGGCCGGGTTGTTCCTGGCCGCGCACTTCGCCGCCTGGCTGCCGAGCCTGTCGATGACGTCGGTCGCGGCCTCGATCGCGCTGGTCACCACCACGCCGATCTGGACGGCGGTGGCGGCGCGGCTGTCCGGTGTCCGGCTGCCCGCCCAGGTGTGGTGGGGCCTGGTGCTGGCGGTCGCCGGGGCCGCGCTGATCGCCGGGGTCGACGTCACCGTCTCGCTGCGGGCGCTGGCCGGGGACGGGCTGGCGCTGCTCGGCGCGGTCGCCGCGGCCGGGTACGTGCTGGCCGGCGCCCGGGCCCGGCAGCACCTGTCGACGTCGGCCTACGCGGTGGTCTGCTACTCCACCTGCGCGGTCGTGCTCGCCGTCGCGGCGCTGGTCGTGGGGGACCCGCTGGCCGGGTTCAGCGCGCGCGACTGGTGGCTGATCGCCGGCATCACCCTCGTCGCCCAGCTGCTCGGGCACACCCTGTTCAACCTGGTGGTGTCCTCGGTCGGGCCGACCGTGGTGGGCCTGGCCATCCTGCTGGAGGTGCCCGGGTCGCTGCTGGTGGCGCTGGTGCTGCTGGGCCAGCTGCCCCCGCTGCTGGCCCTGCCGGGCATGGCGCTGGTCGTCGTCGGCGTCGCGCTGGTGGTGCGCGCCTCCCGGCCGCCCACCGTCACCGAGCCGATCACCTGAGGCCTGTGGGAACGATCACGCAGCCGGGCCCCGGGGTGCTCGTTACTGTCCGGTAACCCATCGTCGATCGTGGAGGCACCGTGGCCGAGCTCCGATCCCGTCGTTCCAACCTCGCCGTCCCGGGCAGCAACCCCCGGTTCCTGGAGAAGGCCAAGGGCCTGCCGGCGGACCAGGTGTTCCTGGACCTGGAGGACGCCTGCGCGCCGCTGGCCAAGCCCGGCGCCCGCAAGAACATCGTGGCGGCGCTGAACGAGGGCGGGTGGGGGGAGAAGATCCGCACCGTCCGGGTCAACGACTGGACCACGGAGTGGACCTTCACCGACGTCATCGAGGTCGTCGGCGGCGCCGGGGCGAACCTGGACTGCATCATGCTGCCCAAGGTCGTCGACGCCGGTCAGGTCCAGGCGCTGGACATGCTGCTCACCCAGCTCGAGAAGGCCAACGGCCTGGAGGTCGGCCGGATCGGCATCGAGGCGCAGATCGAGACCGCGCAGGGCCTGATCAACGTCAACCAGATCGCCTTCGCCAGCCCCCGGATCGAGACGATCATCTACGGCCCGGCCGACTTCATGGCCTCGATCAACATGAAGTCCCTCGTGGTGGGCGCGCTGCACCCGGACTACCCGGGCGACCCCTTCCACTACATCCTCATGCAGATCCTCATGGCCGCCCGCGCCCGCGGCGTGCAGGCCATCGACGGCCCGTTCCTGCAGGTGCGCGACGTGCCGGCCTTCGAGGAGGTCGCCAGGCGGTCGGCGATGCTCGGCTTCGACGGCAAGTGGGTGCTGCACCCGGGCCAGATCGACGCGGCCAACGAGATCTACGCGCCCTCGCAGTCCGACTACGACCACGCCGAGCTCATCCTGGACGCCTACGAGTGGGCCACCAGTGAGGCCGGCGGGAAGAAGGGCTCGGCGATGCTCGGCGACGAGATGATCGACGAGGCCAGCCGCAAGATGGCGCTGGTCATCGCCGGCAAGGGCCGTGCGGCCGGGATGAGCCGGACGTCGTCCTTCACCCCGCCCGAGGAGTGAGCCGCCGGCTTCGGCCCCTGCCGGTCAGGGGCCGAAGCTGGTGATGGTGAGCAGCGCCCACAGCCAGACGAGGAACAGCAGCGCGTAGACCGTCGTCCCTATCGCGCCGACGACGATCCCGGCCAGCGCCAGGCCGTCGCCCTCCTCGCCGGTCCGCCGGATCTGCCGGCGGGCCGAGATGCCCAGGCCCAGCCCCACCGGCGGGAAGACGAACCCGAACACCAGCGCGAGGACGGCGGTCGCGTTGGTGGGACGGCGCAGCACGTAGGTGGGCTGGCCCCAGCCCGGCGGTGGCCCGTACGCCTGCGGTGGTCCGTACGCCTGCGGCTGGCGGTAGGTCGGCTGCTGCGTCGACTGCACCGGCGGGTCGCCGCGGTAGAAGCCGTCGTCCGGCTGGGTCATGCGTCCTCCTCGTCGGGCGGCCCCCAGGGTCGCACCCGTGTGTCGCACAGCACGCCCGACGCGGCGGCGGTCCCCGCCATACTCGCCGTTGACCCCGAGGACACCGACGTCCGAGAAGGAGCAGCCATGACCCGCCTGGCCCAGACCGCCGACCTCACCGAGGTCCAGACCGAGATCCTGGCGACGGTCCGCCGGTTCGTCGACCGCGAGATCATCCCGCGGGCCCAGGAGCTCGAGCACTCCGACACCTACCCGCAGGAGATCGTCGACGGGATGAAGGAGATGGGCCTGTTCGGGCTCATGGTCCCCGAGGAGTACGGCGGCCTCGGCGAGAGCCTGCTGACCTACGTGCTGGTGGTCGAGGAGATCGCCCGCGGCTGGATGAGCGTCTCGGGCGTCATCAACACCCACTTCATCGTCGCCTACATGATCAACCAGCACGGCACCCCGGAGCAGAAGGAGAAGTACCTGCCCCGGATGGCCACCGGCGAGGTGCGCGGCGCCTTCTCGATGAGCGAGCCCGGGCTGGGGTCCGACGTCGCGGCGATCCGCACCCGGGCCAAGCAGGACGCCAACGGCGACTACGTCATCGACGGCGAGAAGATGTGGCTGACCAACGGCGGCAGCTCGACGCTGGTCGCCGCCCTGGTGCGCACCGACGAGGGCGCGGAGAAGCCGTACCAGAACCTCACGACGTTCCTGGTCGAGAAGCCCACCGGGTTCGGCGAGGTCGTCCCGGGGCTGACCGTCCCCGGCAAGATCGAGAAGATGGGCTACAAGGGCGTCGACACCACCGGACTGGTGTTCGACGGCTACCAGGCGAAGGCCTCCGACATCCTGGGTGGCGTCCCCGGCAAGGGGTTCGCGCACATGATGGACGGCGTCGAGGTCGGCCGGGTCAACGTCGCGGCGCGTGCCTGCGGCATCTCCATCCGGGCCTTCGAGCTGGCCGTGGCCTACGCCCAGCAGCGGGAGACCTTCGGCAAGAAGATCGCCGACCACCAGGCCATCGCCTTCCAGCTGGCCGAGATGGCCACCAAGGTCGAGGCCAGCCACCTGATGATGGTCAACGCCGCGAAGCTCAAGGACTCCGGCCATCGCAACGACGTCGAGGCCGGCATGGCCAAGCTGCTGGCCAGCGAGTACTGCGCCGAGGTGACCACGCAGGCCTTCCGCATCCACGGCGGCTACGGCTACTCCAAGGAGTACGAGGTCGAGCGGCTCATGCGCGAGGCGCCGTTCCTGCTCATCGGCGAGGGCACCAGCGAGATCCAGAAGACCATCATCAGCCGCGGGCTGCTCAAGGAGTACAAGCTCAAGGGATGAGCAAGCTGGGGTGGGTGTCGGCGGAGGACCCGGCCGGCGACTGGTGGGTGCTGCAGGTCTACGACGACGGCTGGGTGGAGGTGCCCGGTCGGGCCCGCGACCTCGCCGACACCCGCCGCAAGCTGCGGACCGCGCTCTCCGGGCTGGGCGGGGTGATCGGCCTGTGGGCCGCCGCGATCATCCTCGACCGCAACGGCGTGCCGGTGCTGCCGACCGTGATCGCGTGGATCGGCGTCGTCGTCCTGCTGGTGACCTCCAGGCGCACCCGGCGAATGCGACTGCAGGACCGCGGGCAGGCGCTGGCCGACCGCGACCAGCGGCGACGCATGCGCGAGCAGGGCCGCGAGCCGAGGGTGCGGGAGGGGCGGCCCGCCTGGCGACCGCCCCGGTCGTCGGCGGAGTGGGCGCAGCGGATGCAGGGTGTCCGCCGCGTCGGGGCGGAGGAGGTCAGCCGGGTCGACGTGCGCGTCCCGCCCTCGGAGGGGGAACCGGTCGTGGTCGACGTGTGGCGCACGGACGGGTCCTGGCTGGGCTACCGGACACCGGACCGCACCGCCGTGCGGCTGTTCCAGCGCTGGAGCCACGGCCCGGTCGTGGGCTGATGGCCCGCCGGGGATGGGTGTCGGTGGAGGACGCCGCGGGCGACTGGTGGCGGCTGGCCGTCTACGACGACGGCTGGGTGGAGCTGCCCGGGTTCGCCCGCGGGCTGTCCGACACCCGGGCGCAGCTGCGCCAGCTGCTGTTCCTGGTCGGCGCGTTCGGGGTGCTGGTGCTGCTGTCCCAGCTGGCCGGCCGGCTGGACGGCGTGGGGCCGCTGTCGTTCGTGCTGTCGGCCGGTGCGCTGGGCCTGCTGCTGTTCTCCGTCGTCCAGGTCGCCCGGTTCCGGGCCCGCGACCGGCAGCAGGCAGCCGGGGACCGCGCGCAGGCGCAGGCCGCCCGCGCCGCGGGTCGGCGGGTCACCCGGCGCCCGGGGGCGCCGCTGTTCCGCCGGGCGGCGTCGTCCGCGCAGTACGCGAGCTGGCTGGACGGCGTGCGGCGGGTCGGCGCGGAGCAGGTCGGCGCCGTCGTGCTGAGCGGCCCCGAGCACCCCGGCCCGGCCGACCCGCTGGTGGTGTCGGTGCTGCTGCAGGACGGCTCGACCCTGACCTACCGCACCCCCGACGACACGGCCCGCACGCTCTTCGCCCCCTGGGCGACCCCTTAGTCGGCAGGCTTGCTCAGGTCGTAGAGCTGGATGCCGTCCACGGTCGTCGCGGTGTAGTGCTGGGTGACCCACTGGGCGATCTGGATGGAGGCGTCCGAGCCACCGGAGCTGCGCCCGACGGTGCCGCCGACGAACCAGTGGATCTGGCCCGCGGCCACGTCCTGCTCGAACTGCGCCAGGGTGGGGGAGGGGTCGCTGCCGTTGAACCCGCCGACGGCCATGACCGGGTCGCCGGTGGCCAGCTGGTACCCGGCCGCGCTCTGCGACCCGACCGCCGCGGCCACCCAGGTGTAGGCCGACGCGTTCGTCCTCAGGGCGGCGACCACCGACGGCGTCGGGACGCTGGCGCCCAGCAGGTTGCCGCGGACGGCGAGCTGACCGCTGCCGCCCGGGACGGCGGTGCTGCCGGGCAGCGCGCCCGTGGGGTTGTTGGTCCGCCCCGGGACGGCGGCCCCGCCCGCGCCGCCGGGGAAGGTCGGCGCGTTGGTGGTGGCGGTGCCGGCGGTGGCCGTGGGCGGCGGGGTGCCGAGGGAGAACCCGCCGCCGGTGGGGGCGAACCGGCTGGGCCCGAAGCGGGTCGCGGCGTCGGGCCCCGCGGTGACGATCGAGCCGGTGTGCGGGGTGCCGGCGGGCTGCAGCGCGGACGCGGCCGGCCCGCCCAGCGCGGCGAGCACGCCCGCCGCGAGGACGAGGGCGCCGACCACCCGGGGCAGCACCTGCACGGCCAGCAGGGCGACCGCCGCGACGAGCCCGGTGGCCAGCACGGTGGGGGCCAGCCACGGCAGGAACCACGGCGTCCGGCCGAGCAGGGCCGAGCCCCACCACGCGGTGCCGGCGACGGTTGCGGCCAGCACGAGCCGGGCGCTCCAGTGCCGCCGGGACCACACCAGCGCACCGCCGATGCCCACCACCGCGCCGATCGCCGGGGCCAGCGCGACGGTGTAGTAGGCGTGGAAGATGCCGGCCATCAGGCTGAAGGTGAGGCCGGTGACGACCAGCCAGCTGCCCCACACCAGCAGGCCCGAGCGGCGGAGGTCGGTGCGGGCGGCGCGGCCGACGAGGACCAGCCCGGCCGCACCGAGCACCAGCGCGGCGGGCAGCAGCCAGGCGACCTGGCCGCCGACGTCGTACCCGAACAGCCGGCCCAAGCCGGTCTGGCCCCAGCCGCCGCCCCCGCCGCCGACGGACCCGGTCTCGTCGCCGGTGAGCCGGCCCAGGCCGTTGTAGCCCCAGATCAGCTCCCACACCGAGTTGGTCTGCGACCCGCCGATGTAGGGCCGCCAGTCGGTGGGCACCAGCTCGACGACGGCGACCCACCAGCCGCCGGCGACGACCATGGCCAGGGTCGCCCAGAGCAGGTCGACCAGCCGCCGGCGGAAGGTCGTGGGGGCGCAGACCAGCCAGACGAGCGCGAAGCCGGGCACGACGAGGAAGGCCTGCAGGGTCTTGGTCAGGAACGCGAACCCGATGAGCACGCCGACCCCGACGAGGGTGGCGCGCCGGCCGGACTGCAGGGCCCGGGTGAGGAGGTAGGCGGCGAGGGTGAGCAGCAGGACCAGCAGCGCGTCGGGGTTGTCGAACCGGAACATCAGGACGGCGACCGGGGTCAGCGCGGCGACCGCCCCGGCCAGCAGCCCGGCGCCGGGCCCGGCGACCCGGCGGACCGCCAGGTGGAGGACGCCGACCGTCGCGACGCCCATGAGCGCCTGCGGCACCAGGACCGACCAGGAGCTGAGCCCGAACAGCCGCACCGACAGGTCCATCACCCACAGCGACGCCGGGGGCTTGTCGACGGTGATGGAGTTCGCCGCGTCGGAGGAGCCGTAGAAGAAGGCCTCCCAGCTCTGCGACCCGGCCTGCGCGGCGGCGGCGTAGAAGGCGTTGGCCCACCCGGAGGCGGCCAGGTCCCACAGGTAGACCACGCCGGTGGCGGCGAGCAGGGTGACCAGGGAGGGGCGCACCCAGCGCGGGTCGCCGTCCGGGCCGAGCAGCAGGGTGGCGGCCCGGCCGCGGCCCCGCCGGGGTCCCGGGGCGTCGGGCTCCCCGGCCGGTCCCGGTGCATCGACGGGGCGGTCGAGGAGGGTGCTCATCGGACGCTGGCCTCCAGGTCGGGGACGGTGGCGCCGGCGGTGGCGGTCCGGGCCCGCGGGGTGCGGCTGCGGAAGACCCAGGCGCGGAACAGGACGAACCGGAGCAGGGTGGCGGCGAGGTTGGCCGCGACCAGGAAGGTCAGCTCGACCAGGCGGTGGGCGTGCGGGTCCCACACGTTGAGCGCGGCGAGCGTGCCGCTGGTGAGCGCCAGGCCGAGGGCGAAGACGAGCAGGCCCTGGAACTGGGCGGTCGCCGCGCCGCTGCGGCCGCGGATGCCGAAGGTCAGCCGCCGGTTCGCGGTGGTGTTCGCGACGGCGGTGACCGCCAGGGCGATGAGGTTGGCCGGCTGGGGGTCCAGGGTGTGCCGCAGGCCGACGAAGATGGCCAGGTAGGCGAGGGTGGAGACCGCGCCGATGGCGGCGAAGCGGACGAGTTGGCCGACCAGTCCGGTGGGGACGCCGTCCAGGGTCGGTTCGACGAGGGGGCCGCGGCCGATCTGGGCGCGCAGGTCGGCCACCGGGAGGCGGCCGGTGGTGAAGGCGCGCCACATGCGGACGATGCCGGCGAGGTCGGCGCGGGCGGTGGAGACGATGTGCACGCGGCTGTCGGGGTCGTCGACCCAGTCCACGGGGACCTCGGCGATGCGCAGTCCGGCGCGCTCGGCCAGGACGAGCAGTTCGGTGTCGAAGAACCAGCCGGTGTCCTCCACCAGGGGGAGCAGGCGGGCGGCGACGTCGGCGCTGATGGCCTTGAAGCCGCACTGGGCGTCGGAGACGTGGGTGGCCAGGGTGCCGCGCAGCAGGAGGTTGTAGCTGCGGGAGATGAACTCCCGCTTGGCGCCCCGCACGACGCGGGCCGAGCCGGCCAGGCGGGTGCCGATGGCCAGGTCGGAGTGGCCGCTGATGAGGGGGGCGACCAGGGGCAGGAGGGCGTTGAGGTCGGTGGACAGGTCGACGTCCATGTAGACCAGCACGGCGGCGTCGCTGGCGGCCCAGGCCCGGTTCAGCGCCCGGCCGCGGCCAGGTTGGGTCTCCACGCGGACGACGACGCCGGGCAGCTCGGCCGCCAGCGCCTGGGCGATGGCCACGGTGGCGTCGGTGCTGGCGTTCTCGGCGATGGTGATGCGGTAGCTGAAGGGCAGGGTGCGCAGGTGGGCGTCCAGGCGGCGCACGCACTGCTCGAGGTCGGCCTCCTCGTTGTGCACGGGGACGACGACGTCGAGCACGGGGGCGGTGGTGCGGGGCTCACCGGAGGGCGCCATCAGCGGGGGCATGGGGGCACAGTCGGCTGGGACCCTGACGGTGGGCACAGAGGTACCTGCACGCCTGCTGTGGGAATCGCGGACGGCGCCGCGCGCCTTGCACCCGGTCATGAGAGCTGTCGGAGTGACCGAGTTCGGCGGGCCCGAGGCCCTGCACCTGCTCGACGTGCCGGAGGAGCACGCAGGCCACGGGGAGGTGCGGCTGCGGGTCACCGCCGCCGCGATCAGCCCGACCGACACCTATGCCCGCAACGGCACGTACGCGCAACGCCCCGGTGCCCCGCAGGGGATGCCGTGGATCCCCGGCATGGACGTCGCCGGCACGGTCGACGAGGTCGGTGAGGGCACCGACACCCCGCTGTCGGTGGGCGACCGGGTGATGGCGATCGTGGTCCCCGTGGGTGCGCACGGCGGCTACCGGGAGCAGATCGTGCTGCCGGCCGCCTCCGTCGTC
The DNA here is from genome assembly GCF_024124375.1 of Klenkia sp. PcliD-1-E. Taxonomy (GTDB): domain Bacteria; phylum Actinomycetota; class Actinomycetes; order Mycobacteriales; family Geodermatophilaceae; genus Klenkia. The sequence continues at coordinate 35,366 of NZ_JAMXRZ010000009.1, read as the reverse complement.
CCGGTGCCCGCCGGGGTCGACGACGCCGCGGCCGCGACCCTGCCGATGAACGGCCTCACCGCGCGGCTGGCGCTGGACCGGATGGGCCTCGCGGCGGGGCAGGTGCTGGCGGTGACCGGTGCGGCCGGTGCGTTCGGCGGCTACGTGGTGCAGCTGGCCAAGGCCGACGGCCTGGTCGTGGTGGCCGATGCGGCCGAGCGTGACCGCGAGCTGGTCCGCGCGCTGGGGGCCGACGTCGTCCTCGACCGAGGCAAGGGCTTCGCCGACGCGGTGCTCGACCGTTACCCCGGCGGCGTGGACGGCCTGGCCGACGGCTCGCTGCAGGGCGCCGAGGTCGTCCGGGCGGTGCGCGACGGCGGCGTGGTGACGACGGTGCGCGGCTACCGGGGCGAGGACGACGCGCTGGCCCGCGGCGTGCGGTTCGAGCCGGTGATGGTGCGTGACTACGCGCAGAACACCGCCGCGCTGGACACGCTGCGCCGGCAGGCCGAGGCGGGGGAGGTCACGCTGCGGGTGGCCGACGTGGTGCCCGCGGCGGAGGCGGCGTCGGCGCACGCCCGGCTGGAGGCCGGCGGCGTGCGCGGGCGGTTGGTGCTGCAGTTCTGAGCTGATGGCTGCGGCGGGCGGTCAGGCCTCCACGACCTGGTCGCGCAGGCCCTCGACCGCCTGCCGCAGCTCCCCGAGGTAGCCGTCGCCGACGCCGACGGTGGCCATCGCGGCCAGCAGGTGCGCGCAGACCCGGTCGTAGGCGGCGTCGTCGATGCCCAGCCCGCGGTGCGCCCGGCGCAGGTCGAAGCGGCTGGTGCCGCCGTCCAGCGCGCTGCCGAGGAACTCGGCCTGGTGGCGGCGCAGCCGGCCCATGTCGACGCCCTCGAACCAGGGGGTCAGGTCCGGGTCGGCGAGGACCAGGTCGTAGAAGCGGCCGACGGCGGTGGCGAGCAGGGTGGTCTCGGGCACGGGGTCCTCCGCGGTCGTCTCGGTGGCGCGCACACTATCGGCCGGTCGTGTTCCGCGGGTGACCCGGCGTGCCGGTCCCGCTGCGCACCGTGCAGCAGGCGTTCACCCGATCGGGTACGGGTGCCCGGGGTTGTCCACAGGCCGCGGCGACGGGCTTCTGCGGACCCCCTCCGCCTCGTAGTTTGCGCTGGTCCAGCTCACAGCGAACGGGGGAACGCGTGTCCGTGCTGCCCGCGGCGGCCACCGCGCTGGACCTCGTCGACGCCGAGGTCCGCGAGCTGGTCCGCAGGCGTGGCCTGGACCCCGCGGTCGACCCGGCGCCGGTGCGGGCGCTGGCCCGCGAGGTGGTGGCCGACTACGCCGAGCGGGCGGCGTCCTCCTCCCTGCCGCCGCTGGCCGACCCCGAGGGCGTGCTGCACGACGTGCTCGACCGGGTCGCCGGGTTCGGGCCGCTGCAGCGCTGGCTGGACGACCCCGAGGTCGAGGAGATCTGGGTCAACGAGCCCGGTCGGGTGTTCGTCGCCCGGCGCGGCCGCAGCGAGCTGACCACCACGATCCTCGGCGCGGGTCAGCTGGCCGACCTGGTCGAGCGGATGCTGCGCACGTCGGGTCGACGTGTCGACATGTCGACCCCGTTCGTGGACGCCACCCTGCCCGACGGGTCGCGGTTGCACGTCGTGATCCCCGACGTCACCCGCCGGCACATGGCCGTCAACATCCGCAAGTTCGTGCTGCAGGCGCACAGCCTGGACGAGCTCGTCGGGCTGGGCACGCTCACCGCGCAGGTGGCCCGCTTCCTCGAGGGCGCGGTCGCCGCGGGGCTGAACATCCTGGTCAGCGGGGGCACCCAGGCCGGCAAGACGACGCTGCTCAACTGCCTGTGCGCGGCCATCCCGGCGCGGGAGCGGGTGATCACCGCCGAGGAGGTCTTCGAGTTGCGCGTGCCGCTGCCCGACGTGGTGTCGATGCAGACCCGGCAGGCCAACCTCGAGGGCGCGGGGGAGATCCCGCTGCGCCGGCTGGTCAGGGAGGCGCTGCGGATGCGGCCCTCGAGGCTGGTGGTCGGCGAGGTGCGCCAGGAGGAGTGCCTGGACCTGCTCATCGCGCTCAACAGCGGGTTGCCCGGCATGTGCACCCTGCACGCCAACAGCGCCCGCGAGGCGGTGGTGAAGATGTGCACGCTGCCGCTGCTCGCGGGGGAGAACATCGGCCACGCCTTCGTCGTCCCAACCGTGGCCAGCAGCGTCGACCTGGTCGTGCACGTGGGCACCGACCCCTCCGGTCAGCGCCGGGTGCGCGAGGTCGTGGCGCTGCCCGGCCGGGCCGAGGGCGCGGTCATCGAGACCGCCGACGTGTTCACCGTGCGCGAGGGCCGGCTGGTCCGCGCCGAGGGCTACCCGCCGCACGCCGAGCGGTTCGCCGCGGCCGGATTCGACCTGCCTGCCCTGCTGGGGGACCGGCGATGACCGTCCCCGGCGCGCTGCTCGGCCTGGCCCTCGGCGTCGGGCTGCTGCTGGTGTGGCGCAGCGGCCCGCGCGCCCCGCAGCGCCGGACCGGACCGCGCCGGCCCGGCCGTCGGCGGCAGCTGCTGGCCGCCGCCGGGCTGACCGGCATCACCCCCGCCCAGCTCACCGCCCTGCAGGTCGCCCTCGGCCTGCTCACCGCGGTGGTCGTGCTGGTCACCACCGGCACGGTCACCATCTCCCTGGCCTTCGGCGCCTTCGGTGCCGCCACCCCCCACCTGCTGGTCCGCCGGCTGGCCGCCCGGCGCCGGGCCGACCTGCGCGAGGTCTGGCCGGAGGTGGTCGACAACCTGGCCTCCGCCGTCCGCGCCGGGCTCTCGCTGCCCGAGTCGCTGGCCGCGCTGGCCACCCGCGGCCCGGAGGCGCTGCGCGCACCCTTCGCCCGGTTCGCCGCCGACCACCGCGCCACCGGCCGGTTCTCCGACGCCCTGGACCGGCTCAAGGACGACCTCGCCGACCCGGTCGGCGACCGGATCGTGGAGACCCTGCGGGTCGCCCGGGAGGTCGGCGGCAGCGACCTCGGCCGGGTGCTGCGCACCCTGGCCACGTTCCTGCGCGAGGACGCCCGCGCCCGCGCGGAGCTGGAGACCCGGCAGGGCTGGATCGTGCAGGCCGCCCGGCTCGCCGTCGCCGCACCCTGGGTGGTGCTGCTCCTGCTGGCCACCCAGCGGCAGACCCTGGACGCCTACGACAGCCCGGTGGGGACGGCGATCCTGCTCGGCGGCGGGGCGGTCTGCCTGGGCGCCTACCGGCTCATGCTGCGCATCGGGCGGCTGCCCCAGGACCTGCGGGTGCTCGCGTGAGCCCCGGCGTGGTCGGCATCCTGCTCGGGCTGGCCGCCTCCACCGGGCTGGTGCTCGTGCTGCGGTACGCCCCGCCGTCCCGGCCGGTGCGGCTGGTCGACCGGCTGGCGCCCTACGTCGCCGACACCCCGGCGCCGTCCCGGCTGCTCGGCACCGCCACCGAGCCGGGCCTGCTCTCGGCCGCGCGTCGGGTGTTCGGCCCCGCGCTGGTCGACGGCGCCCGCTTCGTCGACCGGCTGCTCGGTGGCCGGGTCGCCGTCCGGCGGCGGTTGGACGCCCTGGCCGCCGAGGGCACGGTCGAGGACTTCCGCGTGGAGCAGGTCGTGTGGGGTGGCCTCGGGCTGCTCGCCGGCGGGCTGGCCACCGTCGTAGTCGCCGCGGTGTCGGGTGGGCTCGTCCTGCTCAGCGCGGTGCTGGTCTGCCTCGGCGGCCTGCTCACCGGCGTGCTGGGCCGCGACTGGTGGCTGACCCAGCAGGTGCAGCGCCGGGAGGCCCTTCTGCTGGCGGAGTTCCCGGTCGTCGCCGAGCTGCTGGCCCTGGCCGTCACGGCCGGGGAGAGCCCGGTCGCCGCGCTCGCCCGGGTCACCCGGCTCTCCGGGGGCGAGCTGGCCCGCGAGCTCGGCGGCGCGCTCGGCCGCGCCCGGGCCGGCGTCCCGCTGGTGACCGCCCTGCAGGAGGTCGCCGACCGCACCTCGGTCGACGCGCTGGCCCGCTTCGTCGACGGCGTGGTGGTCGCCATCGAGCGCGGCACCCCGCTGGCCGAGGTGCTGCGTGCCCAGGCCGCCGACGTCCGGGAGGCCGGCAAGCGCCGGCTGCTGGAGTCCGGCGGTGCGAAGGAGATCCAGATGATGGTCCCGGTCGTGTTCCTCGTGCTGCCGGTGACCGTGCTGTTCGCCCTGTTCCCGGGCCTGGTCAGCATCGTGACCCTGGCCCAGTGAGGAGACCCGCATGACCGTCCTGACCGTGCTGCTCGCCGGCCTCGTCGACCGCCTGCGGGGTGAGGACGGCGAACGCGGCGACGTGCCCGGCTGGGTGATGATCACCGTGATGACGGCGGCGCTCGTGCTGGCCATCCTCGTCCCGTTCCGCGAGGCCATCGTGGCCGCGGTGCAGAACGCGCTGACCTCGGTCACCAGCGGTGGCGGCTGACCCCGACCGCCGCGACGGCGAGCGGGGCAGCGCCGTCGTCGACTTCGCCCTGGTCTCCGTGCTGGTCGTCGTCCTGCTGCTGGCGGTGCTGCAGGTCGCGGTCTACGTGCACGTCCGCAACGTCGCGACCTCCAGCGCGCAGGAGGGCGCGCGCTACGCCGCCAACGCCGACGTGCCCGCCGCGGCCGGCGCCGACCGGGCGCTGGAGGTGGTCGCCGCGGCGACCAGTCCTCGCACCGCGGCCGGCCTGACGTGCACCGCGGGCCAGGAGACCGACGCGTCGGGGCTGGTGCTGGTCGTGGTCCGGTGCTCCGGGGCGGTGCCCAGCCTGCTGGCCGCCCTGGGTGACCTGCTGCCGCTGCAGGTCACCGGCCGGGCCGTGGAGGAGGGGCCGTGAGGGAGGACGACGGCGAGCGGGGGTCGGCGATCGTGGAGTTCGTCTTCGTCGCGCTGGTGGTCTTCGTGCCGCTGGTCTACCTGGTCGCCGGGTTCTCCGCGGTGCAGCGCGGTGTCTTCGCCGCCGACGCCGCCGCGCGGGAGGCCGGGCGGGCGATCGGCACCGCCCCCGACCCGGTGACCGGGGAGGCCCGGGCCGAGGCCGCCGCGGCGCTGGCGGTGGAGGACCAGTCGGTGTCGGCCACCGACGTCCGGGTGGCCTACGTGCCCGCCGGCGTCGCGTGCACGGCCGGCAACGGCGGCTACACCCCGGCGCTGGTCCCGGGCGAGGAGTTCAGCGTCTGCGTGACGGTCACCGTCCGGGTGCCGCTGCTGCCCGACTTCGTCGACGCGAACACCGCGACGGGCCAGTTCGTGGTCGAGCGGGATCGCTACGTCGACCCCTGAGCCGGGCGGGCGTGTGACGGGTGGGACGACGACACACGGATGCAACGTGCAACCGTGCTCGTCGGGACGCGCGGAGGCCCCGGTGTTCCCTAGGGTGGTCACCGTGTCGTCACCCGCTGTCCCCGTCGCGGACGGCGGGCGTGCGGGCGGGCACCGCTCCCGCCGGCCGGCGCCCCCCGCTCCCGCCCTGCCCGCCGCGGTGCTGGACGCGCTGCCGGCGCCCACCGTGCTGCTGGACGCCGAGGGCACCGTCCTGGTCCGCAACGCCGCCTGGGCGCAGGCCGACCTGGCCGGCACCGTGCTGCCGCTGGCGGTCGGCGACGACTACGCCGAGGCCGTCCTGCTCACTCGGGACGACGACGACGTCCGGATGCTGCTCGACGGCCTGGGCGAGCTGACCGAGCGCGGCGGGGCCCCGGTCTCGGTCGACGTCGCCCTGGGGCCCGCGCCCGTCGGGCGCTGGGTGCACGTGCAGGCGGCCAGGCTCGACGACTCCGGCCAGCTGGTGGTCACCCACACCGACATCACCGCCAGCGTCGAGGCCGTGCGCGACAGCGCCCGTCGCGCGCTCTACGACCACCTCACCGAGCTGCCCAACCGGGTGCACCTGCAGGAGCTGGTGGAGGCCGAGCTCGCCCGCACGGACGGCCGGTCCACCGCGGTGCTGGTGCTCGACGTGGACGAGTTCAAGTCGGTCAACGACAGCCTGGGCCACGACGTCGGCGACCTGCTCATCCGGCAGGTCGCCACCCGGCTGACCCACGCCGTCGGCGAGCTGGACACCGTGGGCCGGATGGGCGGGGACGAGTTCGTCGTCCTCGGCCGCGACCTCGACGCCGCCGGCGCGCACGCCCTCGCCCAGCGCTGCAAGGCGGTGTTCGCCGAGCCGTTCGCCCTGGCCGGCGCGATGGTGCCGCTCACCGCGAGCATCGGGGTGGCCGTCGCCGACGCCGGCACGCACACCGCGGCCGACCTCGTCCGCGACGCCGACCTGGCCACCTACGCCGCCAAGGCCGCCGGCCGGAACACCGTCGCCGCGTTCTCCGACGAGCTGCGGGCCAGCGCCCAGCGTCGGCTGCGGGTGACCTCCGAGCTCAGCGAGGCCATCGAGGCCGGCCAGATGGTCGTGCACTACCAGCCGCTGCTGCACCTGCGCACCCGCACCGTCACCGGCGTCGAGGCCCTGGTGCGGTGGGAGCACCCGGTGCGCGGGCTGCTGCCGCCGTCGGAGTTCGTGCCCGTCGCCGAGGCCAGCGGCCTGGTCGACGAGCTCACCCGGTGGGTGCTGGCCACCGTCGCCCGCGACGCCGCCGCCTGGGACGCCATGGGTCTGCCGCTGACCGCCGCGGTGAACATCAGCGCCACCCACATGGGCTCGGGCACCCTGGTCTCCGACGTCACCAGTGCGCTGGCCACCAGCGGCCTCCGCCCCGAGCGGCTGGTGCTGGAGCTGACCGAGACCAGCGTCGCGGAGGACCCCGAGCGGGCCGCGGAGCAGTTCGCCGAGCTGCGGGTCTCGGGCATCGAGGTCTCCATCGACGACTTCGGCAGCGGGTTCTCCTGCCTGGGGCAGATCGTGTCCATGCCCGCCGGCATCCTGAAGATCGACAAGTCGCTGGTGCAGGGCATCGCCGGCTCGGGGCACAAGCAGGCCAGCCAGTCCGCCGCCGCGGTCGAGACCGTGGTCAGCCTGGCCCGGGCCTGCGGCATGCGCAGCGTCGCCGAGGGCGTGGAGACCCCCGAGCAGCTGGCCACCGTCGCCGCGCTGGGCTGCACCTACGCGCAGGGGTTCGTCATCGCCCGGCCCATGCCGGCCGAGGACCTGCCGCGCTGGATGGGCTCCCGCAGCCGCCGCCGCGCCGCCCTCACCGGCTGACCCCGGCGCCTGCGGAAAACCAGGCGCGGAGTGTCGGACGTCGTCCGTACCGTGCGGTCGGCGACGGTCGGACGACGGGGGAGGTGGCACGGTGCGGGAGCACGCACCGCTGGGCTGGCGGCGGCTGGCCGGGCCCGGGTGCACCGTCGCCGTCGTCCTCGCCGTCCTCGCCGCGGTCGCCGAGACCCTCGGCACCGTTGCTGCCGGACGCATCGCCGACGGCCCGACCGGGCGGCTGCTCGCGGTCCTCGCCGTCCTGCTGGTCGGGTCCGCGCTGGCCGAGGTGGTCGGCCGCACGCTGTTCGCCACCGCCGTCGGCCGCGCCGAGGGCGTGCTGCGCGCCGACCTGCTCGACGCCGCCCTGCACCAGCCGCTCACCACGCTGGAGGGACAGGGCGTCGGCGAGCTGATCGACCGGGTCGACGACGACACCCGGCAGCTGGCGACGCTGCTGCGGATCACCGGCTGGGCGATGGGCCGCGCGGTGCTCCGCTCCGGGCTCGCGTGGGTCGCCGCCGGCCTGGTCTGGTGGCCGGCCTGGGTCGCCTTCCCCGTCGCCGCGGTGGTGGTGCTGGCCGCCGTCCGACGGCTCACCCCGCGGTTGGCCGCGTCCAAGACCGTCGAGGAGGAGGCCTGGTCCGACGGCGCCGCGCAGCTGGAGGAGGCGGTGGCCGGCCGCGACGACGTCCGCACCTCGCTCGGGCAGCCGCACGTGCTCGCCCAGTTCGCCACCCGGTCGGCCGAGATCGTGCGGCGCAACGCCCGCACCTCCCGGATCGGGGCCCGGGTCGCGCTGCGCAGCGGCCTCGTGCTGCACGGCATGCTCGCCGCCCTCGCCCTGGCCGCGATCGCGCTGGTCGGCCGGGGCGCGCTCGACGTGGCCACCCTGGTCACCCTGTGGCTGCTGGTCACCACGTTCGTCGGCCGGCTGGACGAGGTGAACCACCACCTGCCCGAGATGCACGAGGGCATCGGCGCGCTCACCCGCATCCGCACCCTGATGTCCGCCGAGCCCGAGCCGCCGGGCGGGGCGCCGCTCACCGGCGCGGCCATCGAGGTGCGCGGCCTCGACTTCTCCTACCGCACCGAGGGCCACCGGGAGCCCTTCTCCCTGCAGGTCGAGCACTGGTCGGTCCCGGTCGGCACCAGCTGCGCGCTGGTCGGCCGCAGCGGCGCCGGCAAGTCCACGCTCGCCAAGCTGCTCTCCCGGGCCGTCGACCCGCCGCCGGGGACCGTGCACGTCGGCGGGGCCGACGTCACCGGCCTGGACCTGGAGCAGCTGCGGGCCGGCGTCGGCGTGGTCACCCAGCGCACCGAGCTGCTGGCCGCGACCCTCGCCGAGAACATCACCCTGTTCGCCGACGTGCCCCGCGCCGACGTCGAGCGCGCGGTCGCCGAGCTCGGCATCGACGGCTGGGTGGCCTCCCTGCCCCATGGCCTGGACACCGTGCTGGGCCCGCGCGGGGTCACCCTGTCCGCCGGCCAGGAGCAGCTGGTCGCCTTCGCCCGGCTGCTGGTCCGCGACGTGCGGGTGGTCGTCCTCGACGAGGCCACCGCGCGGATGGACCCGACCACCGAGGACCTGGTCACCCGGGCCGCCCGCCGGCTGCTGGCCGGGCGCACCGGCGTCGTCGTCGCCCACCGGCTGGGCACCACGCGCTGGTGCGACACGGTCGCCGTCCTCGACGGCGGCCGGGTCGTGCAGCAGGGTCCGCGCGCCGACCTCGCCGCCACGATCGGCCCGTTCCGCGACCTGCTGGTGGCCGCCGGCAGCGCCGGTGCCGTGGACGCACCGCCCGCACCCGCCACGCCCGTGCAGCACGTCGGCCTGGTCGCCGGCACCGACCGCCGCGACCCCCGCCCGGCGCCGCCGGCACCCCGGGTGCGGCTCGGCCCGACCATCGCCCGGGTACTGCTCGCCCACCCCCGCTGGGGCGTGCTGGGCACCCTCACCTTCCTGGCCGCGTCGCTGTGCGGCACCTACGGCGTGCTCACCGGCGCCCTGTGGGGGGACCTCGTCGCCGGGCTGCAGGCCGGTGAGGACCCCACGACGGAGTCGGTGCTGCTGGCGGTCTCGCTGCTGGCCTCGACGGTCTTCGTCGCCTGGGCGTTCCTGGTGTACCCGGTGTGGTGGACGGCGGTGACCCTGCGGCTGCGGCTGGCCGTGCTGCGCGGGCAGACCGAGCAGCGCCGGCTGGCCCGCACCCCGGCCGGGGAGGTCACGGCGCGGGCCCTGGACTCCGACCGGCTGATGAACTGGGCCGACCGGTGGGTCGACGTCGGCATCGGCGCCGCGGTCACCGTGCTGACCGTCGTCGTCACCGGGCAGCCGCTGGCCGGCGCCATCACCGGCGGCGTCATCGTCGGGTCGGTGCTCGTGGCCTTCCTCGGCGCGCCGGCCGCCGGCCGGGCCGGACGGTTGGCCGGGGACCGGCGGGCCGCGTTCGGCCGGGCGCTGGCCTCGGCGCTGGAGGCCGTGCGCACGGTGAAGCTGGCCGCGGCCACCGGCCCGGTGCAGCGGCACCTCGAGGCCGTCGACGCCCGCCGGGTGCAGGCCACGGTGCGGGAGACCCGGATCCGCACGCTGCTCGAGGGCACTGCCGTCGTCCTGGTGCAGGTCGGCATCGTGGCCGCGTGGGGGCTGTACCTGCTCGACGTCTGGGGCCTGGCGACCGCGCTGACCGTGAGCACGGCGGTCTCCGGCGCCGCCTGGTACGGCATCACCGCCGGGCTGGTCGTGGTCGAGCGGCCGATCGCCGGTGCGTGGCTGCGCGAGGCCACCGCCCTGGCCGGCCGCGACGACCTGGTCGGCCTGCCGCCCGACGTCGACCTGGTCACCGGCGTCGCGCCCCCGCCGCCGGACGCCGACCGGGTGCCGCTGCGCCGCCTGGAGCTCTCCGACGTCACCGCCGTGCACGACGACGGCACCGTCGGCGTGGCCGGCGTCGACCTGGACGTGCCGGCCGGTTCGCTGACCCTGCTGGTGGGCCGGGTGGGGTCGGGCAAGTCCAGCCTGCTGGCCGCGCTGGCCGGGCTGGTCGACCACGAGGGCGCCATCCGCTGGAACGGCACCGAGGTCGGCGACCCGCAGCTGTTCCTGCGGCCGGGCCAGGTCGCCCACGTCGCCCAGGTGCCGAGGGTGCTGTCCGGGACGATCACCGACAACGTCGCCCTCGGCCACGCCCGCGAGATCGGCGGCGCGCTGGCCGACGCCCGGCTGGAGCGCGACGTCGCCGACGCCGGGGGAGTGGGTGCCCTGGTGGGTCACCGCGGCGTCCGGCTGTCCGGCGGGCAGGTGCAGCGGCTGGCGCTGGCCCGCGCGCTGGCCACCGGCGCCGAGCTGGTGCTGGCCGACGACGTCTCCTCCGCCCTCGACGCCCGCACCGAGCTCGAGCTGTGGGGTGCGCTGCGCGAGCGGGGCGCGACGGTGGTCGGCGCGAGCTCCAAGCGGGCCGCGCTGGCCCTGGCCGACCGGGTCGTCGTCCTCGACGGCGGCCGGGTCGCTGCGACCGGCCGCTGGTCCGAGCTCGCGCCGGAGTGGGGTCACCTGGCCGGGTGAGGCGGCTCAGCCGGGTTCGCCGCGCGCCTTGCGGCGGGCCACCACGCCGACGTCGACCAGCGCGACGGCGGCCAGCACGAACAGCACGACCGCGAAGGCCACCGGCACCCCCAGGACCAGGGCTGCCACCCCGCCGGCGGTGCAGGTCACCAGCCCGAAGCAGGCCAGCACCAGGCGCAGGGTGAGCGCGCTCTGCGCCGGCGCCGCGCCGCCGATGCCGGCGGTCGGGTCGTGGTGGCCGGGCAGCCCGCGGGCGTAGTCCTCGCGGCTGCGGTCGGGCGTACGGGGTCGTCGCGGATCCGTCATCGGCGTCCGGTACCCGGGCGCGACTACCCTCGACCCTCGTGGCTGCCGACTTCTCCTCCCGCCTGGACGACCTCAACGGCACCCTGGCCTCGATCGAGACCGTGATGAAGCTCGACGACCTGCGCGACGAGATCCGCGACCTCGAGCAGCAGGCCGGGGCCCCCGACCTGTGGGACGACGTCGAGGCCGCGCAGAAGATCACCTCCCGGCTGTCCTACCTGCAGGGTGACCTGCGCCGCGTCGAGGAGCTGCGCAGCCGCATCGACGACGCCGCCGTCCTGTGGGAGATGGCCGCCGAGGAGGACGACGAGGCCACCCGCGCCGAGGCCGAGCGCGAGGTCGAGAGCCTGCAGAAGTCCATCGAGGAGCTCGAGGTCCGCACCCTGCTGAGCGGCGAGTACGACAGCCGCGAGGCGCTGGTGACCATCCGCTCGGAGGCCGGGGGCGTCGACGCCGCCGACTTCGCCGAGATGCTGCTGCGCATGTACCTGCGCTGGGCCGAGCGCAAGGGCTACCCGACCGAGGTCTACGACACCTCCTACGCCGAGGAGGCCGGCATCAAGTCGGCCACCTTCGCCGTCAAGCAGCCCTACGCCTACGGCACGCTGTCGGTCGAGCAGGGCACCCACCGCCTGGTGCGCATCTCGCCCTTCGACAACCAGGGACGGCGGCAGACCTCCTTCGCCGGCGTCGAGGTGCTGCCGGTGGTCGAGCAGACCGACCACGTCGACATCCCCGAGAACGAGATCCGGGTCGACGTCTTCCGCTCCTCGGGGCCCGGTGGGCAGTCGGTGAACACCACCGACTCCGCCGTCCGGCTGACCCACATCCCCACCGGCATCGTGGTGTCCTGCCAGAACGAGAAGTCCCAGATCCAGAACCGCGCCGCCGCGCTGCGGGTGCTGCAGGCCCGGCTGCTGGTGGTCCGCCAGGCCGAGCAGAAGGCCGAGCTGGACGCGCTGAAGGGCGAGGGCAGCAGCTGGGGCAACCAGATGCGCTCCTACGTCCTGCACCCCTACCAGATGGTCAAGGACCTGCGGACCGAGACCGAGAGCGGCAACCCGTCCAACGTCCTGGACGGCGACCTCGACGCCTTCATCGAGGCCGGGATCCGGTGGCGCAAGGAGCAGGAGGCCACCGCCGAGGCGGTGTGAGACTCGGCGAGCCGACCAGGATGACCAGGTTCGGCGGGTACGGTCATCTCCCGTGATCGAACTGCAACACGTCACCAAGGTCTACCCGACGTCCCCCCGGCCCGCCCTGGACGACGTCTCCATGGAGATCGACAAGGGCGAGTTCGTCTTCCTCATCGGCTCGTCCGGTTCGGGCAAGTCCACCTTCCTCCGGCTGCTGCTGAAGGAGGACAACCCGACCAAGGGCACCATCAAGGTCAACGACAAGAACCTGGGCACCATGAGCAAGTGGCAGGTGCCCAAGCTGCGCCGCACGATGGGCTGCGTCTTCCAGGACTTCCGGCTGCTGCGCAACCGCACCGTCGCCGAGAACGTCGCCTTCGCGCTGGAGGTCATCAACAAGCCGCAGCGCACCATCCGGCGGGTCGTCCCCGAGGTGCTGGAGATGGTGGGCCTGGAGGGCAAGGCCGAGCGGCTGCCCAACGAGCTCTCCGGTGGTGAGCAGCAGCGCGTGGCCATCGCCCGCGCGTTCGTCAACCGCCCCCTGGTGCTGCTGGCCGACGAGCCCACCGGCAACCTGGACCCCGAGACCAGCCAGGGCATCATGCTGCTGCTCGAGCGCATCAACCGCACCGGCACGACCGTGGTGATGGCCACGCACGACTACCACATCGTGGACTCGATGCGCCGCCGCGTGATCGAGCTCAACGACGGCCAGGTGTCGCGCGACCAGTCCCGCGGCGTCTACGGCGTCGGTCGCTGACCGACCCCCGACTTCTCGAAGGAACCCATGCGCGTCAACTTCGTCCTCTCCGAGGTGGCCACCGGGCTGCGTCGGAACCTGACCATGACGGTCGCCATGATCCTGACGACCGGCATCTCGCTGGCGCTCATGGGCACCGGCCTGGTCATCGCCAACATGATCAGCGACATGCGGGCGATCTACTACGACAAGGTCCAGGTCTCGATCTACCTGGCCGACGACGTGACCGACGCCCAGCGCGAGGCGATCGCCGCCGAGCTGGACGCCTCGCCCGAGGTCAAGAGCTACATCTACGAGTCCAAGGCCGAGGCCTACCAGCGGTTCACCGAGCAGTTCTCCCAGCAGCCCGCGCTGGTCGAGAACACCGACCCGAACGCGCTGCCGGAGAGCTTCCGGGTCGAGCTGGTCAACCCCGAGCGGTACTCGGTGATCGCCGCGGAGTTCCCCAACGGGCAGAACGGCGTGGACCAGGTGCGCGACGAGGGCGACTTCCTGGACCGCCTGTTCAGCCTGCTCAACGGGGCACGCAACGCGACGATCGCGGTGGCCGTCGTGCAAGCCCTGGCCGCGTTGCTGCTGATCTCCAACACGATCCAGCTCGCGGCCTTCAACCGGCGCAACGAGACCAACATCATGCGGCTGGTCGGCGCCTCGCGCTGGTACACCCAGCTGCCGTTCATCCTCGAGGCGGCGCTGGCCGGCTTCCTGGGCGCGGTGCTGGCCACGGTGGGCCTGGTGCTGACCAAGGTGCTGTTCATCGACCGCACCCTGGCCGGGCCGATCCGCGCCGGGATCATCCCGCCGGTCGACTGGGGCGTCATCGCCACGATCAGCCCGATCATCGCCGCCGCCGGCGTCGGCCTGGCCGCGATCGCGGCGTACGTGACGCTGCGCCTCTACGTCCGGCTGTAGCGCCATTCCGGGTGGCGGGGGCCCACTAACCTGGGCCCCATGCCACGCGAACAGGGGCGGAAGTTCATCGCCCAGAACAAGAAGGCGCGGCACGACTACTCCATCCTCGACACCTACGAGGTCGGCCTGGTGCTGACCGGCACCGAGGTCAAGAGCCTGCGCCAGGGTCGTGCCTCGCTGGTCGACGGCTTCGCCATGGTCGAGGACGGCGAGGTGTGGCTGCACCACGTGCACATCCCCGAGTACACCGAGGGCACGTGGACCAACCACACGCCCCGGCGCAAGCGGAAGGTGCTCATGCACCGCGCCGAGATCGAGAAGCTGATCGGCAAGACCAAGGAGGGCGGGCTCACCCTCGTCCCGCTGGACCTGTACTTCAAGGACGGCCGGGCCAAGGCCACCCTCGCGCTGGCCAAGGGCAAGAAGACCTACGACAAGCGCCAGGACCTCGCCGAGCGCGACAGCCGCCGGGAGATGGAGCGCGCCTTCGGCCGCTACGTCAAGGGCCGCCGCTGATGCCCGAGGTGATGAAGGGCATCGCCTACGACCGCTTCGGCGGCGTCGACGTCCTGCAGCTGCGCGAGGACCTGCCGGTCCCGCCGGTCGGCCCGGACACGGTGCTGGTCCGGGTGCACGCCGCCGGGGTCAACCCGGTCGACATGGCCATCCGCTCCGGCGGGCTCGCCGAGGCCTTCCCGCACCACTTCCCGGTCGTGCCCGGTTGGGACGTCTCGGGCGTGGTGGAGAAGGTGGGCCCCGCCGTCACGGCGGTGGCCGCCGGCGACGAGGTGTTCGGCTACGTGCGCCGGGACGACGTCGGCCTGGGCACCTGCGCGGAGTACGTCGCGGCACCCCAGCGGTGCGTGGCGCACAAGCCCCGGTCGCTGTCCTTCGCCGAGGCCGGCGCCCTGCCGCTGGCCGGGCTGACCGCCTACCAGGCGCTCACCGAGGCCCTCGACGTCGGCGAGGGCGACCGGGTGCTGGTGCACCGGGCCTCGGGCGGCGTGGGCTTCAACGCGGTGCAGATCGCCGTCGCGCTGGGTGCGCGCGTCATCGGCACCGCCGGCGCGAAGAACCACGGGTTCCTGCGCGACGCCGGGTGCGCGGAGGTGTTCGACTACGCCGACGGCCCGCTCTCGCAGCAGCTGACCGAGCCGGTGGACGCCGTCCTGGACCTGGTCGGCGGCGCCACCCTGGCCGACGCCCCGGACCAGGTCCGCGACCCCGCGCGGATCGCGTCCGTCGTCGACCCCGCGGTGCTCGACCTGGGTGGGCGGTACGTGTTCGTCCGGCCCGACCCGCACGACCTGGAGGAGCTGGCCCGCCTGGCCGACGACGGCCAGCTGCGGGTCCCGGTCGCCAAGGCGTTCCCGCTGGAGCGCACCGCCGAGGCCCAGGAGCTCGTCGCCGCCGGCCACGTCCGCGGCAAGGTCGTCGTCACCCTGCGATGAGCCGCCCCCGATGACGGTGCAGCCGCCGGTCGACGACGCCGACGTCCCGCGGTACGTGGCGCAGCTGGGCCTGCCCGGGCTGGCCGACGTGCACGTGCACTTCATGCCCGACCGCGTGCAGGCCGCGGTCTGGGACTACTTCGACCAGGCGCGGACGCACTACGGGGCACCGTGGCCGATCACCTACCGCGGTCCGGTCGAGCAGCGGCTGGCCCGGCTGGGGCAGCTCGGCGTCCTGGCGTTCTCCGCGCTGAACTACCCGCACCGGCCGGGCATGGCCGCCGGGCTGAACGACTGGTCACGGCAGTTCGCGGACCAGCACCCGCAGGTCATCCCCTCGGCCACGTTCTTCCCCGAGCCCGAGGCGGCGCAGTACGTCGCCGAGGCGCTCGATGCCGGCACCCGGGTGTTCAAGGTGCACGTGCAGGTCGGCTCGTTCGACCCCCGCGACCCGCTGCTGGAGCGGGTCTGGGCGCAGCTGGAGGAGTCGGGCACGCCGGTGGTCATCCACTGCGGGTCCGGTCCGCTGGCCGGGGAGCACACCGGGCCCGAGCCGATGGCCGGCCTGCTGCAGCGCCACCCCCGGCTGCAGCTGGTCATCGCCCACCTCGGCATGCCCGAGTACGCCGAGTTCCTGACCCTGGCCGAGACCCACGACGGCGTCCGGCTGGACACCACGATGTTCGCCACCGACTTCACCGAGCGGTTGATGCCCTTCCCGCGGGAGCTGCTGCCGCGGCTGGCCGCGCTCGGGGACAAGGTGCTGCTGGGCAGCGACTTCCCCTCCATCCCCTACCCCTACGCCCACCAGCTGGCCGCGCTGCACCGGCTGGACCTGGGCGAGGAGTGGCTGCGCGCGGTGCTGTGGCGCAACGCGACCGCGCTGTTCGGGCTCTGAGTAGGGTCGCCGGGTGCCTTTCCCCGCCGGACTCGTCGACCGCCCGCTGACCCAGGAGGACCTGCCGGCCGTGGCCGGGCTGCTCGCCGCCGCCGAGCGGGTCGACGACACCGGTGAGCACCACGACGCCGACGACCTGGCCGAGTACTGGTTCGCCCCCTTCGTGGACGCCGACCGGGACCTGCGGGTGGTGGTCGACGGCGACGACGTCGTCGCCGCGGGCGCGGCGGTGGCGCCGCCCACCTTCCGGGACGCCTACGCGGTGCACCTGGACGGCCGGGTGCACCCCGACCGCCGGGGCGAGGGCATCGGCCGGGCCCTGCTGGCGTGGCAGGTCGAGCGTGGCCGGCAGATCCACGCCGAGCGGCACCCGGAGGCACACGGCCGGCTGACCGTGCTCGCGCTGGACACCGTCGCCGGGCTGGAGGGGCTGCTGCGCCGGTCCGGCTTCGAGCCGGCGCGCTGGTTCCAGACCATGGCCCGCCCGCTCACCGACCTGCCCGCCCCGCGGGTCGTCGACGGCGTGCAGCTCGTGCCCTTCGACTGGGCCCGCGACGAGCAGGTGCGGCACGCCCACAACGCGGCCTTCACCGAGCACTACGGGTCCAGCGAGCGCGACCGCACGTCCTGGGAGTCGATGTTCACCGGCCAGCGGGCCTTCCGGCCCGACCTGTCGGTGCTTGCGGTCGAGGACGACGAGGTGCTGGGCTACGTGCTGGCCTACCTGTACGAGGCCGACACCGCGGCGACCGGGGAGGCCGACGCCTACTACGGCCAGATCGGCGTCGTCCCGTCCGCGCGGGGCCGGGGGCTGTCCAAGGCGGTCATCACCGCGGCCCTGGCCGCCGCCGCGGCTGCCGGCTGCGACAGCGCCTCGCTGGAGGTGGACACCGACAACGTCTCCGACGCGCAGGGTCTCTACACCTCGCTCGGGTTCGCGGTCCGTCGGACCCGGGTGTCCTGGTCGGTGCAGGTGCCCGCACTCCGCTGATCGACCAGTAGGGTCCGGGCATGGTCACTGTGGATCAGCTCACACCGCCGGGGGTCGACCTGCGGCTCGTCGGCCGCGCGCACCGGGCGGTGGAGCCGCTGCACTCGCACCACTACTTCTCGCCCGAGCACGAGGAGCAGCTCGCCGCCACGGGGCTGCGCCCCGGCCGGATGGCCTACTTCGCCGGCCGGGCAGCGCCGATGGGCGCGGTCGGCCCGGGCACCGTCGTCGCCACGTTCTACAACTTCTCCCCGTCCCTGGTGGCCCGGCACGTGCCGCGCTGCTGGACCCTCGCGTCGCCGGACGCCGTCGTGGCCGCCCGCTGGGCCAGCGCGACCGCCTCGCTGACCCGGCTGCTCGGCGACACCCCGACCGAGAAGGTCGCCGAGCTCGGCGACCTGCTCGCCGAGGCCTGCACCGCGCTCACCCCCGAGGCCCGGCCGCTCTACGCCGCGCACGCCGACGTGCCGTGGCCCACCGACCCGGTCGGGCGGCTGTGGCACGCGGCGACCCTGCTGCGCGAGCACCGCGGCGACGGGCACCTGATGGCCCTGCAGCTGCACGGCCTGCCCGGCCCGGAGGCGCTGGTCACCCACACCGCCACCGGCCGCGGCTTCACCGTCGAGGCGGCCCAGCGCACCCGCGGCTGGAGCCCCGAGGAGTGGACGGCGGCCCAGCAGCGGCTCACCGAGCGGGGCCTGCTCGACGAGCACGGCCTGACCGAGGACGGCGTGGCCCTGCGCGGGGCCGTGGAGGAGGCGACGGACATGCTGAGCGTGCAGCCCTTCGAGCACCTGGGGGCCGACCGCACCGGGCGGGTGGTGGAGCTGGCCAAGGGCATGGCCCGCACCCTGGTGGCGAACGGGGCCTACCCCGCCGGCGTCCTGGCCGGGAGCTCCCGGTGAGCGCGGCCCGGCACGAGTCCACCGGCCCGGCCCGGCTGCCCTTCCCCGAGATCGGCCCGGACGCCGAGCCGGTCGCCCAGCGGATGGCCGCCCGCCGCGGCGGCGAGCTGTCCGCGCTGGACAAGCTGCTCCTGCACAGCCCCCCGGTCGCCGACGGCTGGAACGAGCTGCTCGGCGCGCTGCGGCACAAGTCCTCGCTGGCGCCGGACCTGCGGGAGCTGGTCATCCTGCGGGTCGCGGTGCTCAACAACGCCGCGTTCGAGTGGGTGGCCCACAAGGAGGCCGCCCGCCGGGCCGGGGTCACCGAGGCGCAGATCGACGCGCTGTACGACATGGACCCCAACCAGCACTTCGACTACCGGCAGAACCTGGTGCTGGAGCTCGCCGACACCTCCACCTTCGGCGTCGAGATCCCCGACCTGCTCTTCCAGCAGGTGCGCGCCGAGTTCAGCGAGCAGGAAATCGTCGAGCTGATGGTCACCATCGGCGGCTACGCGATGGTCAGCCGGTTCCTGGTCGCGCTGCAGGTGCCCCCGCCCGAGGGCGAGGTGGGGTCCAGCTAGTCGCCTCGAACTAGGGGGCGATCAGCAGCACCCGGACGTCGTCCCGGGCGGTGATCCGCCAGCCGGCGGCCACCGCC
Source organism: Klenkia sp. PcliD-1-E (assembly GCF_024124375.1). Lineage (GTDB taxonomy): Bacteria > Actinomycetota > Actinomycetes > Mycobacteriales > Geodermatophilaceae > Klenkia. The sequence continues at coordinate 16,657 of NZ_JAMXRZ010000009.1, read as the reverse complement.
TGGGCGACCAGCGGCCGGTCGGGCTCGAGCAGCAGGCACCCGACGCGGTGCTCGGCCAGCTCGGCCAGCGCGCCGTCCCGGCCGGCCATCAGCCGCTCGGCCCACACGAGGGTGTCCATGCCGTAGACGTCGTTGCGGCCGTCGGCGGAGACGAGCACGCCGTCCGACCCGCGCAGCAGGGTGAGCAGGCCGCCCTCGTCGTACTCGTTGAGCACCCGGCAGCCGTCGGGGACGGCGGCGATCGTGGCCGCGGTCGGGAACAGCGGCCCGGGCCGGCCGAAGTCGCCCAGGTCGGAGAGGGCGACGCCGAGCACCGCGGCGCCGACCGCGACCGGCAGGGCCAGGGACAAGCGGCTGACCAGCCACGGCAGGCGCGCCGGGCGCAGCAGCGGGACGACGGCGGCCACCGCGGGCAGGGCCACCAGCAGCGCCATCGGGGAGAACCGGGCAGCGGTGACGCCGCCGGCGACCAGCACGGCCGTGGCCCCGGTCCAGTACGGCAGCCACGACGGCGTGGTCCCGGTCCGCGCGGACCGGCGCCACGCCACCACCAGCGCGGCGCACAGCAGGGCGGCCACCGACCAGGTCAGGACGAGGTAGCCCTTCGCCCGCCACAGCGGCGCCCACTCGTCGATGAGGTCCACCGACGCACCGGCCGTGGCGCCGGCGGCGGCGAGGATGCCCGTCCCCAGCGGGGACAGCAGGCAGCCGACCCCGACGGCGCCGACGACGACCGCCGAGCGGCCCAGCCGTGCCCGGGCCGGGCCGGTGAGCGCGGCCAGGGCGACCCCACCCGCCACCGCGGCCAGCCCGCCCAGCGCCGCCAGGTGCAGGTTCACCCACACCGCGGTCAGGGCGAGGAGGGCGGCGGCCCCGCTCAGGAGGCGGCGGGGGGAGGTCAGCACCCGGGCGGCGAGCGCGACGACCAGGACCACCAGCGCGTAGCTGACCGTCTGCGGCCGGGCCGACAGCCACACGACGAGCGGGACGACCGCGACGGTGCCCAGCACCGTCAGGTGGGGGACGGACGCCCCCAGCCCGCGCCCGACCAGCGCGACGGCGGCGCCGACGAGGGAGACGGTGAGCACGGTCCACCAGCCCAGGCCGGCCCAGCCACCCAGCGCCCACGCGCGCTCCACCAGCACGTCGTACAACCAGGAGTTCGGGTGCCACGGCGTGCCGGCGGCGTCCCAGCTGTCGTTCTCCACCAGCGCGGTGGTGCGCCGCTGCAGGATTTCCGCGCCGGTGGTGACCTGCCAGTACGTGTCGCCCTCGGAGAAACGGGTGGACCGGGCCAGGGCGACCAGCACGAACGGCAGCGCGCCGCCGAGCAGCAGCCAGCGCCACCGGTCCGGCCGGCGCCGGGGGGCACCCGCGCCGTCGGGTGCGGTGGCCGGGTGTGGGCTCAGGGTGGCGGTCACGGTGTCCTCGGGTCGGGCGGCGGTCCCTCCCTCCGTCGGCCCGCGGCGCCGGCTCCTTGAGTCAGGCCGGGACCGGCTCCCCCTCGCGGGCGGGGAGCCGGACGGCGACCAGCGGCAGGAACAGCTGCACCAGCGGGCCGATCGCCACCGCGTAGAGCACGGTGCCGACGCCGACCGTGCCGCCCAGCAGCAGGCCGACGGCGAGCACGGTGAGCTCCAGGCAGGTGCGTACCAGCCGCACGCTGCGGCCGGTGCGGGTCACCAGGCCGGTCATCAGCCCGTCCCGCGGGCCGGCCCCGAACGCGCTGGCCAGGTAGGTGGCCCCGGCGAGGCCGTTGAGGACGACGCCGCCCACGAGCAGGCCGATCCGCACCGGCAGGGAGTCCACCGGCGGGAGCACCGCGAGGCCGGCGTCCACCGCGACCCCGATGACGACGACGTTGCTGACCGTGCCCAGCCCCGGCCGCTGCCGCAGCGGGACCCACAGCAGCAGCACCAGCGCGCCGACCACGATGACCACGGTGCCGAAGGACCAGCCCAGCTGCTCGGACAGGCCCTGGTGCAGCACGTCCCAGGGGTCCAGGCCGAGGTCGGCGCGCAGCACCAGGGCCATCGAGAACCCGTACAGCGCGAGGCCGGCGTACAGCTGCACCAGGCGGCGGGGCAGCCGGCCGGTGCGCAGCTGCCGGAGGGGGGAGAGCTCGGGGGGCACGACGTCCAGCGTGGACCGCGTCGGCGGCGCGGGGAGCGGTCCACCGTGGCCCGGTGGACTGCTCCGGGCGGGTGGTTCCCGCCGCGCGGAGGTCCGCTGCAGGTGATCGGCGCGCCCGGGCGTGTCACCATGGACGACGGCCCGGACGGCGGGCCCACGACCAGGGAGGTGCCGCGGTGCGCAGCGAACCCCCGAGTAGTCCCGAGGTCCCCGCCGCCTGAGCGCACGTGCGTCCTGCGGGCGGGACCTCCTCCGGTGCCCCGAACCGCTCGACCCCCAGGGAGCCCGCCGTGGCCGACCGCCGCCGTCCCCAGCTCACCGCACCCCTCACCGCGCTGACCACCCTCGCCCGCCGGCCCCGGCCGAACGGGCTGTCGCCGGAGCCCGCGACCCGGCTCGAGCTGCCCGGCCGCGGGCCGAAGGTCATCGACAACGCCGTCTACAGCCACGGCAAGCGGGTGGCCACCGCCGAGTCGCCCGCCGAGAGCCGGACGCTGCTGCAGCTGGCCGACGGGTTCACCGAGAGCCGGCTGGCCTGGCTGGGGCTCTACCGGCCCGAGCCCCGCCAGGTCGGGGAGCTGGCGGAGCTGTTCGACCTGCCGGAGCTCGCGGTCGAGGACGCCATCCACGCCCACCAGCGACCGAAGTTCGAGCGGTACGGGGAGACGCTGTTCGTCGTCCTCAAGGCCGCTCGCTACCTCGACGCCCGCGAGGAGGTCGAGTTCGGCGAGCTGCACCTGTTCCTCGGCCGGGACTTCGTCATCACCATCCGGCACGCGGAGTCCCCGGACCTGGCGCGGGTGCGCCGGCGGCTGGAGAGCGACCCGGAGCTGCTGGCCAAGGGCAGCGAGTCGGTGCTCTACGCCATCCTCGACGCCGTCGTCGACGGGTACCTGCCGGTGCTGGCGGGCCTGGACAAGGACATCGACGAGATCGAGCTCGAGGTGTTCCGCGGGGACCCGAAGGTCTCGCGGCGGATCTACGAGCTGTCCCAGGAGGTGCTCGACGTGCAGCGGGCCACCGCGCCGCTGTCGGGGATCTGCGCGGCGATCGCGGCCGGGTTCGAGAAGTACGGCGTCGACGAGGAGCTGCGGGCCTACCTGCGCGACGTCGCCGACCACGTCACCGGCATCAACGAGCGGGTGGACGCCTTCCGGTCGCAGCTGCGCGACATCCTCACCGTGAACGCCACGCTGGTCGCGCAGCGGCAGAACGAGGAGATGAAGACGCTCTCGGAGACCTCGATCGCGCAGGGCGAGGAGGTCAAGAAGATCTCCGCGTGGGCGGCCATCCTGTTCGCGCCGTCCCTGGTGGGCGGGGTCTACGGGATGAACTTCGACCACATGCCCGAGCGGACGTGGGTCTACGGCTACCCGTTCGCCCTGGCACTGATGCTCGCGACCAGCCTGACGCTCTACGTGATCTTCAAGCGCCGCGACTGGATCTAGGCGTAAGCTCGACCAGCACAACTGCACAGGGGGTGATTGGTCTCGACTTCGGTCGGGTCACCAGGGGAAGCGAGCCGAGGAAGCCAACGATGAGCTCGTTAACCACGCGTTGGAAAACACACAAGCGCCGACTCCAGTCAGCGCGACTTCGCTCTCGCTGCGTAAGCAGCCGGAGTGAGTCTGTCAGCCCGGGTTCTGTCATCGGCCCGGATCCTGGCATCAGCTAGATGACTCACCGTGCTGGTCGGTCGCGGACCGGCACGGGACACCCCACAGCGACTGGGCCTGTCGTCCCGACCTGTTCGTGGGATCGGGAAGGTCGAGCAGGGACACAGCGGACTGCGCTCGGAGAAGCCCTGGTCGCGCGTCGAAGGACGCGGGTTCGATTCCCGCCACCTCCACATCACTGCACCACCCCTGGCAGAGCAGAGCCCGGACGGTCCTCGGACCGCTCGGGCTCTGCTGCGTCCGGGGCCCGTCGGTCAGGCGCCGACGTAGGCGGCGAGGTGCTGGCCGGTGAGGGTGGAGCGGTCGGCGACCAGCTGCGCGGGCGTGCCCTGGAAGACCACCCGACCGCCGTCGTGCCCGGCGCCGGGCCCGATGTCGATGACGTGGTCGGCGTGCGCCATGACGGCCTGGTGGTGCTCGATCACGATGACCGACTTCCCGGCGTCGACCAGCCGGTCGAGCAGGCCCAGCAGTTGGTCGACGTCGGCCAGGTGCAGGCCGGTGGTGGGTTCGTCGAGCACGTAGACCGTGCCGCCCTCGCCCATCTGGGTGGCCAGCTTCAGCCGCTGCCGCTCGCCGCCGGACAGCGTGTTGAGCGGCTGGCCCAGAGTGAGGTAGCCCAGGCCGACGTCGGCCATGCGGGTCAGCACCGCGTGCGCGGCGGGCGTCTTCGCCTCGCCGTCCCCGAAGTAGTCGTGGGCCTCGGCGACCGACAGGGCGAGCACCTCGGCGATGTTCTTCCCGCCCAGGCGGTACTCGAGGACCGCGGCCTGGAACCGCTTGCCCTCGCACTCCTCGCACGGGGTCGAGACGGTGCCCATCGTCGGGATCTCGGTGATGATCACGCCCGCGCCGTTGCAGGACGGGCAGGCGCCCTCGGAGTTGGCGCTGAACAGCGCCGGCTTGACCCCGTTGGCCTTGGCGAACGCCTTGCGCACCGGCTCCAGCAGCCCGGTGTAGGTGGCCGGGTTGCTGCGCCGTGACCCCTTGATCGCGCTCTGGTCGATGCTGACCACGCCCTCGCGGCCGGCGACCGAGCCGTGCACCAGCGAGCTCTTGCCCGACCCGGCCACCCCGGTCACGACCACCAGCACGCCCAGCGGGACGTCGACGTCCACGTCCTGCAGGTTGTGCGTGCTCGCCCCGCGCACCTCCAGCACGCCGGTCGGGGTGCGGACGGCGTCCTTGAGCCGGGCCCGGTCGTCGAGGTGCTGCCCGGTGAGCGTGCCGCTGGCCCGCAGGCCCGCCAGCGACCCCTCGTAGACCACCTCGCCGCCGGCGGTGCCCGCCCGCGGGCCCATGTCGACCACGTGGTCGGCGATGGCGATGGTCTCGGGCTTGTGCTCGACCACCAGCACGGTGTTGCCCTTGTCGCGCAGCTGCAGCAGCAGGGTGTTCATCTTGCCGATGTCGTGCGGGTGCAGGCCGATGGTGGGCTCGTCGAAGACGTAGGTGACGTCGGTCAGCGAGGACCCGAGGTGCCGGATGAGCTTGGTGCGCTGCGCCTCGCCGCCGGACAGCGTGCCGGCCGGGCGGTCGAGCGACAGGTAGCCCAGCCCGATGTCGGTGAACGCGTCGAGGGTGTCGCGCAGCCCGGCCACCAGCGGCGCCACCGAGGATTCCTGCAGCTCCCGGACCCACGCGGCCAGGTCGCTGATCTGCATCTGGCACAGCTCGGCGATGTTCTTGCCCGCGATGCGGGAGCTGCGGGCGGTCTCGTTGAGCCGGGTGCCGTCGCAGTCGGGGCAGGTGGTGAAGGTGACCGCCCGCTCGACGAAGGCGCGGATGTGCGGCTGCATCGCGTCGACGTCCTTGGACAGGAAAGACTTCTGGATCTGCGGGATGATCCCCAGGAAGGTCAGGTTGATGCCCTCGACCTTGATCTTGGTGGCGTCCTGGTACAGCAGCGCCCGCAGCTCGCGCTCGGGCAGGTCGCGGATCGGGGTGTCGCAGTCGAACAGGCCGGCCCCGCGCAGGATGCGGCCCTGCCAGCCGTCCATCGACCAGCCGGGGATGGTCAGCGCGCCCCCGTTGATGGACTTCGTGTCGTCGTAGAGCGCGCTGCGGTCGACGTCGGTGACCGAGCCGCGGCCCTCGCACCGGGCGCACATGCCGCCCTGCACGTGGAACTCCTTGCGCTCGACCTTCCTCCCGGCCGCCGGGTCGCCGCGCTCGACGGTCAGCCCGCCCTTGCCGCTGACCGTGGCGGTGTTGAAGGAGAACGCCTGCGCGGAGCCGATGTGCGGCTGGCCGACCTTGCTGAACAGGATGCGCAGCAGGGCGTTGACGTCGGTGGCGGTGCCCAGGGTGGAGCGCGGGTTGGCGCCCATCCGCTCCTGGTCGACGATGATCGCGGTGGTCAGGCCGTCGAGGAGGTCGACGTCGGGGCGGGCCTGCGAGGGCATGAAGCCCTGCAGGAACGCCGGGTAGGTCTCGTTGATCAGCCGCTGGGACTCCGCGGCGATGGTGGCGAACACCAGCGAGCTCTTGCCCGACCCCGACACCCCGGTGAACACCGTGAGGCGGCGCTTGGGGATCTCGACGTCGACGTCCTTGAGGTTGTTCTCGCGGGCGCCGAGGACGCGGATGAGGTCGTGGCTGTCGGCCGGGTGCTCCACGGCGTGGTGTCTACCGCACCCGGACGACGATTCCGAGCCGGTCACACCCGATCGGGCCCGGTCGACAGGAGGATGTGGCGATGACCGAGGGGTTCGAGGCGGAGCGGCCGCGGCTGGTGGCGCTGGCCGCCCGGGTGCTGGGCGACCGGGCGGAGGCGGAGGACGTCGTCCAGCAGGCGTGGCTGCGGCTGGACCGCACCGACGCCGACGTCGACGACCTGCCGGCCTGGCTGACGACGGTGACCACCCGGCTCTGCCTGGACCGGCTGAAGGCACGCGTGCCGGTGCCGGTCGAGGACGTCGAGCTGCCCGGCGCCGCACCCGACCCCGCGGACGACGTCGTCCTGGCCGACACCGTCGGCGTCGCGCTCCAGGTGGTGCTGGACCGGCTGCCGCCGCGGGAGCGGGTGGCGTTCGTGCTGCACGACAGCTTCGGCTACGCCTTCGACACCGTCGCCGCCGTCCTGGGCACCACCCCGGCCGCGGCCCGCAAGCTCGCGTCCCGGGCCCGGGCTCGCATCGGGCAGCCGGCGCCGGAGGACCGGCTGGCGGACTGGGAGGTGGTCGACGCCTTCATGGCCGCCGCGCGCGGGGGCGACCTGGCGCGCCTGCTGGAGCTGCTGGCCCCCGGGGCCGGGGTCACCGCGGACGCCGCGGCGCTGCAGGCCGGCACGCCGGAGCGGATCGAGGGCCGGGACGCCGTCGCGGCGTTCTTCGACGGCAGCGCGCACGCCGCGCTGCCGGTGCTGGTGGACGACCGGCCCGGCTACGCCTGGTACCACCGCGGCGAGGTGAAGGTGGTCTTCGACTTCACCGTGGTCGACGGCCAGGTCACCGCCATCGTCTTCCGGGCCGAGCCCGACGTGCTCGCGTCGGTGCAGCGCCGGTCGGTCACACCCGGGGCGCCGCCGTCGTCAGAGGAGCAGGACACCACCACGACGGAGGAGCACCCATGAAGACGATGACCTGCGCGCAGCTCGGCGGGCCCTGCGACCACCCGCACCGCGGCGAGGACGCGAACGCCGTCATCAACGCCCAGGATGCGCACCTGAAGGAGCGCGAGGCGGCCGGGGACGCCACGCACACCGACGCCCGGGACGCGATGAAGGCCCGCTGGCGGCACCCGAAGAAGTCGATGGACTGGTACCGGGACGCGCAGCGGGCCTTCGAGGCCCTTCCCGAGGGCTAGATCTTCACGACCATCTTGCCGGTGTTCTCCCCGCGCATCATGCCGAGGAAGGCGTCGACCGCGTGGTCGATGCCCTCCACCACGGTCTCGTCCCAGGCGATGCGGCCGTCGGCGAACCAGCCGGTCATGTGCTCGCGGAACTCCGGGGCGAGGTGACCGTAGTTGCCCAGCGTGAAGCCCTTCAGGGTCAGTCCGCCCTTGATGACGTTCATCAGGTTGCGCGGCCCGGGGGGCGCCTGCTCGGCGTTGTAGCCGCTGATCGCACCGCACAGCGCGGCCCGCCCGCCGTCGTTGAAGACGGCGAGCGCGGCTTCGAGGTGGTCGCCGCCGACGTTGTCGAAGTACACGTCGATGCCGTCGGGGGCGGCCGCGCGCAGCTGGTCGAGGACGGGGCCCGCCTTGTAGTCGAAGCCGGCGTCGTAGCCGTACTTCTCCGTCAGCAGCGCGACCTTCTCCGGCGACCCGGCCGAGCCGATGACCCGTGCGGCGCCCAGCAGCTTCGCGATCTGGCCCACCGCGGAGCCGACCGCGCCGGCGGCACCGGACACGAAGACGGTGTCGCCCTCCTGCAGCTGCGCGATGGCGGTGAGCCCGACGTAGGCGGTCATGCCGGTCAGGCCGAGGATGCCCAGGTGCAGGGAGTGGGGTGCACCGGGTACCTCCTGCACGACCCGGAAGCCGCGGGCGTCCTCCTGGACGACGTCCCGCCAGCCGAAGTTGTGCAGCACGAGCGAGCCGACCGGGTGGGCGTCGGAGGTGGACTCCTCGACCCGGCCGACCGCGCCGCCGGTCATCGTCTCGCCGAGCGCGAAGGGCGGGATGTAGCTCTTCACGTCGTTCATCCGGCCCCGCATGTACGGGTCGACGGAGAGGAACTCGTTGCGCACCCGGACCTGGCCGGGGGCGAGGTCGCCGTAGGTGACGGTGACGGTCGCGAAGTCCTCGTGCGTCGGCCAGCCCTGGGGACGGCGGACGAGCTGGACCTGGGTGCTCTCGGTCATGGCGCTCCCGACGGAGTAGTGGAACGATCGGTTCAGATCCGACCGTACACGTCCGAGGAGGCCGCGTGCCCCGACCGCAGGCCTACGTGACCGAGGACGCCGTCCGCGCCGCGCGCGGGGTGTTCTGGACCCAGGGATTCGAGGGGTCCTCCGTGCCCGAGCTCGAGCGCGCCACCGGCCTGAACCGCTCGAGCATCTACCACGCCTTCGGCAGCAAGCGCGGCCTGTTCGACGCCGCCGTGCAGAGCTACCTCGACGAGGTCGTCCGCCCGCGCCTCGCCGTCCTCACCGGGTCCGAGGTCGCCCCCGACGCCCTGGTCGAGTACCTCGCGGGCCTGCGCGCGGCGATCGCCGACGCCGACCCGCCCGGCGCCGGGCAGGGATGCCTGCTGGTCAACACCGCCACCGCACCCATCGGCGGGGACGCCGCCGTGCGCGCCGTGGTCGCCGGCTACCGCGCCGAGCTGCGGACGGCGTTCGAGCGCGGCGGGCGTGCCCGGTTCCCCGGCCGCGACCCCGCCGAGCTCGCCGACACCCTCACCTCGCTGGTGGTCGCCGCCTTCGCCCTGGCCCGGGTCGACCCCGACGGCGCCGTCCGGTCGCTGGACGTGGCGCTGGCACAGGTCGCCTGAGGGGCCCGACGTGGATCAGCTGCGACGAGCAGCGTGCATCCTCCCCGGCCGACGTCGGTGGCGGAGGATGCACATCCGTCGTCGCACCTGATCCACGCCGGGGTCAGAGCTCGCCGCGGACCAGCTCCGCGGCCATCGCCAGGGCGCGCATCTTGCCGGCGGCGGACTCCCGCGGCAGGTACTTCAGGCCGCAGTCGCTGGAGAGCACCAGCTTCGCCACGTCCACGTGGTCCAGCGCGCGGCGCACCCGGTCTGCGACCTGCACCGGCGTCTCGACCTCGGGCGTCGAGAGGTCCAGCACGCCGAGCGCGATGCCCTTGCCGCGCAACGGCTCCAGGGTCGCCGGGTCCAGGTGGGACTGCGCGGTCTCCACCGACACCGCGTCGCAGGTGACGTCGGCCAGCTCGGGCAGGAACGAGTAGCCGTCGGGGCGCTGGGCGACCATCGCGGCGTACCCGAAGCACAGGTGCACGTGGGTGGTGCCGGCCGCGCCCTCCAGGGCCCGGTTCAGCGCCTCGACCCCGTACCGGCGGGCGACCTCGGGCCGGGCCTGCAGCCACGGCTCGTCCAGCTGGACGACGTCCGCGCCGGCGGCGAACAGGTCGGCGATCTCCGCCCGGACGACGTCGGCGTAGGCCAGTGCCAGCTCGCGGTCGTCGCCGTAGTGGTCGTCCTGCGCCTGCTGCGCCATGGTGAACGGCCCCGGGACGGTGATCTTGACGGCCCGGTCGGTGTGCGCGCGCAGGAACCGCACGTCGTCGGCCTGCACCGGCCGCGGCCGGGTGATCGGGCCGACCACGCGGGGCACCGGGATGTCCAGGCCCGAGCGGTTGCGCACCGTGCCCGGGGAGTCGAGGTCGATGCCCTCCAGGGCGGTGGCGAAGTGGTTGGAGTAGGACTCCCGGCGGACCTCGCCGTCCCCGATGATGTCCAGCCCGGCTTCCTCCTGGGCCCGGATGGTGACCAGGGTGGCGTCGTCCTGCGCCTCGGCCAGCCGGTCGGCCGGGATCCGCCAGAGCTCGGCGGCCCGCACCCGCGGCGGGAACTGGTGGCCCAGCCGGTCGCGGTCGATCAGCCAGTCGGGCTGGGGCAGGCTCCCGACGACGGTCGTGGGCAGCGGCGGCAGCGGGCGGGGCATGCCGTCGATCCTGCCCGACGCCCTCGCCGGCCCCAGGGGTGACAGGGGCCCGGGCGTGGGCCAGGGTGGCCTCACCCACCCGGCTCGACGAGGAGCTGCCCGTGATCGAGAACCCGTTCTACACACCCGAGGTGCAGGGCCCCTACCAGCTGCACTCCCTGGGGTCCTTCGAGCTGGAGGAGGGCGGGACCATCCCCGACCTCCAGCTGGCCGTCGCCACCTACGGCGAGCTGAACCAGGCCAGGGACAACGCGATCCTGGTCCCGACCTGGTTCAGCGGCACCCACGCCACCTGGTGGCAGGTCTACATCGGGCCCGGCCGGGCGCTGGACCCGGAGAAGTACTTCATCGTCGTGGTGAACCAGATCGGCAACGGGCTCTCGACGTCCCCGCACACCACCGACGACCCGACCATCGCGATGTCGCGGTTCCCCCAGGTCCGGATCGGGGACGACGTCCGGGCTCAGCGGCAGCTGACCCAGGAGGTGTTCGGCATCGACCGGTGGGCCCTGGTGGTCGGCGGCTCGATGGGCGCGCAGCAGGTCTACGAGTGGGCGGTGCGCTACCCCGAGGCGGTGCAGCGGGCCGCCCCGATCGCCGGCACCGCGCAGAACACCCCGCACGACTTCCTCTTCACCCAGACCCTCATGGACGCGATCACCTCCGACCCGGGGTGGAACGGCGGGGAGTACGCCAGCCACACCGAGGTCGCCGCCGGGCTGGCCCGGCACGCCGACATCTGGGCGATCATGGGCCTGTCGACGGAGTTCTGGCGGTCGGGGTTCTGGCGCGGCATCGAGCTGCCCGACACCAGCTGGGACACCTTCACCGAGTTCCAGGAGCGGTTCACCCGCGCGGTGTTCGGCGCGATGGACCCCAACGCGCTGCTGGTCATGGGCTGGAAGTGGCAGCGCGGCGACGTCGCCCGGCACACCGGCGGCGACCTGGCCGCGGCGCTGGGCCGGGTCACCGCGCGGACGTTCGTCATGCCCATCGACGAGGACATGTTCTTCCCGGTCCGGGACTGCCGTCGGGAGGCCGAGCTGGTCCCGGGGGCGCAGCTGCGGGTGCTGCCCAGCATCGCCGGCCACTTCGGCCTGTTCGGCTTCGAGCAGACCTACCTGGACGCCGTCGACGCGAACCTGGGGGAGCTGCTGGCCACGGAGGTCTGAGCCGTGGCCGCCGCCATGTCGGTGTTCCTGTGCGCCCGTGACCCGCGGGCGCTGGTCGACCAGCTCGTCGCCGGCCTCGGCTTCGAGGAGCTGGTCGTCTGGCCCGACGCCGACGGGGGGATCGCGCACGCGGAGCTGCGGCTCGGCGACGCGGTGGTCCTGGTGCAGACCGACCACGTCGGCTACCGCAAACCCGAGGTCACCGACCGGTGCGTCGGAGCCGGGACCGTGCTCACCCTCGACGGGCCCGACGAGGTGGACGCGGTGCACGCCCGGGCGGTGGCGGCCGGGATGACCTCGCTGATCGCACCGCAGGACACGCCCTGGGGCAACCACCGCGCCGAGCTGCTCGACCGTGAGGGCTACCAGTGGTCGATCTGCACCTACCGCCCCGGCGGGCAGGGCTGAGCCCGGCTCAGCCCCCGAAGGCGGCGCAGGCCTGCTCGGAACCGGTCGGACCGGCCGCGTCGGTGTCGGCCGGTCCGACGAGCAGCGCGCTGCCGTCGTCGTCCAGCAGGTCCTCCAGCTGCACGTCGACGGTCGCCGAGACCTGGCCGCCACCGTCGTCCTGCACCACCAGGCCGGCCAGCTCGGCTCCCTCGACGGGCTGCCCCGAGCCCTCCAGCGCGGCCGCGCAGTCGGCCGAGTCGAGCAAGGTCAGGGGGTGCTCGCCGACCGAGAGACCGGCCGCGTCGAGCTCCACCGTGGTCCCGGCTGCGGTCGCCGCCTGGCTGAGGGTGGCCGACCCGATGGTGCTGCCCCCGGCGTCCTGCAGCTCGGCGCTGCGCTCGACGGGCACCGGCTCGGAGACCACCGGCGAGGGGTCGGCGTCGCTGCCGGGCCCGTTGGTGGACGGGCTGCTGCACGCGGCGGCCAGGGCCAGCGGCAGAGCAGCGGCACCCAGGGCCGCCAGCAGGCGGGGTCGAGCGGTCACGGTTCCTCCTCGGCTCGTCGGTGTCGACGAGGGCGTGCCCGGGGTGGCGGGGGTCCGACACCGGGGGGCCCGCATCCGATGCGCGGTCGTGACCTACCGCGGGCCGGCAGGGGTGACCGCCGGCAGCTCGGCGGTGAGCAGGCGGACGTGCCTGCGGCGGCCCGGGCGGCGCGCGGCCAGGAAGTCCAGTGCGATCGCCGCCGTCCAGGACTGGTCCTTCGACCCGAGCTGCTCGCCGGTCAGCGGCTCGTAGTACTCGGCGAAGTCGCAGTCGACCAGCTGCGCCAGCCCGGCCAGCCGCAGCGCGTTGGCCGCCTCCTGCTCACCGGAGCGGTTCAGCGCCCAGGCCATCAGCCAGTTCAGCACCGGCCACTGCGGCCCCCGCCAGTAGGTGCGCTCCCGGAACGCCGGCGAGGCCGGGGACACCGAGGGGACGACGGGCCAGCGCAGCCGGGAGTGCCCGCACCAGCGGGGGCCCAGCAGCAGGTCCCGCTGGCGGCGCAGCAGCGCGTCGTCACCCCCGCACACCAGCGGTGCGAACCCGGCGGCGGACTCCACCGACAGGTACTCACCGGTCCGCAGGTCCAGGTCGCGGGCCAGGTCGGTGGCCGGGTCGACCGAGCGCAGCACCCCGGTGCGGAAGCGGCGCGCGATGGCCCGGGACTCCTCGATGCCGTCCGGGTCCGCGCCGAGCTCGGCGCCGAGGTCGGCCAGCAGGTCCGAGGACGCGGCCAGCAGCGCCGACACCAGCACGTCGCCGACGACGAAGTCACCGGTGGCCCGGTAGACGGCGTCGTCGTAGCGGGCCCGCACCTTCTGCTCGACCAGCCACAGGTAGCGGGCGTACTCGGCGTCGCTGGGCCGCTGCGAGGGGTCGGCGACGTGCGCCAGGTCGCGGCGGACGAACGGCGGCATCGGCCCGGGCACCACCCGGGAGTAGGGCGCGTCCCAGCGCGGGGAGTCGTCCATCCCCGACTCCCAGCCGTGGTGGATCTCGACCAGGCCCAACCCCTGCGGGTCGCGGGCAGTGGCCAGGTAGCGGTGCCAGGCCAGCCAGCGCGGGAAGGTCTCGACGACGAACGCCTCGGCCAGCTCCTGGTCCGCGCCGCCCTTGCGGCGGGCGTCGTGCAGGATCCGCGACAGCGCGACCACGTGGATCGGCGGCTGGGTGATCCCGCTGGTCGGCACCCCGACCGGCCGGGCCGCGGCGACCTGGGTGCGCCAGCGGTCCGGGTCGGGGAAGTAGTCGCTGGGGGAGTGGAAGAGGATGTGCGGGATCATCCCGGTCGTCCACTGCCCGCTCAGCAGGGTGCGCAGCTCGTCCAGCGCCCGCGGCACCGACACCGTCGCGATGCCGAGCGCGACGAACCCGGCGTCCCAGCTCCACATGTGCGGGTACAGCGTCGGGGAGGCAACGGTGAACCGGCCGCGGTCGTTGGCCTTCAGCACGTAGCCGGCCCGACCGGCCATCAGCGCGATGTCGTTGGGCGTGGGCTGGGCGACCGGCATGACCCATCCTCACCGGCCGGCCCGCCCGGCGGTAGAGGCCTGCGTCACCCCTGGGGGCGGGTGCTCGTTGACCGGTGCTGTGGGGCCGGGATGATCACCGCTGTGCTGGGGACCGTCCGTGGCGTGCCCGCCGCGCTGCTGCGCGTGGTGGTCCCCGGGATCCGGCGGGTGGTGCCCGCCGACCGGGTCGTCGCCCCGGGCATCGCGCTGCTCGTCGTCGCCGCCAACCTCGTGGGCGCGGGCGTGGTGACCGTGCTGCTGCTGGGGGTCAACGGCGGCAGCGACGTGGAGTCCCCGACCGGCCGGCTGGTCACCGGTGTCGTGGGCGCGGCCTACCTGCTGCTGGCCATCCCGGTCGGCGTCGTCCTGGGCCTGCACAAGCACCGCCGGACCAACCGCTGGCTGTGGACCGGCCGCACCCCCGCACCCGAGGAGGTGCTGCTGGCGCTGCGGCTGCCCGGCGACGTCGCCCGGCTGGTCGCCTGGGTGTGGGCGCTGGCCGCGGTCGGGCTGGGCGTGGTGTCCGCGGCGGTGTACCCGGAGGCCCTGGTGGGGCTGCGGATCGGCATCTCCGTCGTCCTCGGCGGCGTGGTCACCGCCGGGGTGACCTACCTGCTGGTCGCCCGCGCCGCCCGGCACGTCACCGCCCGCGCGCTGGCCGCGCAGCCCCCCGACCAGCCGCGCACGCTCAGCGTCCGCCGCCGCCTGCTGCTCACCTGGGGCCTGACCAGCGGCGTGCCGATGCTCGGCCTGATCCTGCTGGTGGTCGACCCCACCGGCCAGGGCACCCCGGGCCGGTTCACCGCGATCTTCTTGCCCGGGGTCGCGCTGGTCGTCGGGCTGCTGGCCACGCTGCTGGTGGCCCGCGGCGTCGGCACCCCGCTGCGCGAGCTGCGCCGGGCGGTGCAGCGGATCGGGGAGGGCGACACCGACGTCCGGGTGGTCGTGGACGACGCCGGGGAGATCGGGCTGCTGCAGAACGGGGTCAACACCATGGCCGGCGGCCTGGCCGAGCGGGAGCGGCTGCGCGACCTGTTCGGCCGGCACGTCGGCGCCGACGTCGCCGCCCGCGCGCTGTCCGACGGCGTCGAGCTCGGCGGCGAGGTCCGCACGGTCGCCGCGCTGTTCGTCGACGTCGCCGGCTCCACCGGGTTGGCGCAGCGGCTGGGCCCGCAGGAGATGGTCGGCCTGCTCAACCGGTTCTTCGCCGTCGTCGTCGACGCCACCTCCGCCGAGGGCGGCCTGGTCAACAAGTTCGAGGGCGACGCCGCGCTGTGCGTCTTCGGCGCGCCCCAGCCGCTGCCCGACGCGGCCGGCGCCGCCCTGCGCGCGGCCCGGGCGATCTGCACCGCGGTGGCCGAGGCCGGCGAGGTCGACGTCGGCGTCGGCGTGGCGTGGGGCGACGTCGTGGCCGGCCAGATCGGCGCGGACAGCCGCTCGGAGTACACCGTCATCGGCGACGCGGTGAACACCGCCGCCCGGCTCACCGAGCTGGCCAAGGACCACGCCGGCCGGGTGGTGGCCAGCGACGCCGCCCTGCAGGCCGCCGACGCCGGCGAGCGGGCGCACTGGGTGCGCGGCGAGGAGGTCGTGCTGCGCGGCCGCTCCGAGCCGACCCGGCTGTGGGTGCTCGGGGCACCACAGCTCGGGGCACCATAGGCGGCGTGCCGGGCTTCGAGGACGACCTGCGGGCCCGGTTCGGCGACGCCGCCCGCCTCGACGGCCTGGCCCGCGCGGTGTGGTCCACCGACGCCTCGAACTACCGGGTACCCCCGCGCGCGGTCGTGCAGCCCCGCACCCGGGACGACGTCGTCGACGCCGTCGCGCTGGCCGCCGCGCACGGCGTGCCGGTGACGCCCCGCGGCGGCGGCACCTCCTGCGCCGGGAACGCCATCGGCCCCGGCCTGGTCCTCGACCTCTCCCGGCACCTGCACCGGGTGCTCGCGGTGAACCCGGTGGCCCGCACCGCCACGGTGCAGCCCGGGGTGGTGCTCGCCGACCTGCAGGCCGCCGCCGCACCGCACGGCCTGCGGTTCGGCCCCGACCCCTCCACCGCCTCCCGGGCCACCCTCGGCGGGCTGATCGGGAACAACGCCTGCGGCCCGCACGGGCTGTCCTACGGCCGCACCGCCGACAACGTGGTGGAGCTGACCTGGCTCACCGGTGACGGCCGGGTCCTCACCGCGGGGTCCGGCCCCGGCGCGCTGGCCGCCGTCCCCGGGCTGGCCGGGTTCGTCCGCGACCACCTCGGCGTCGTCCGCACCGAGTTCGGCCGCTTCGCCCGGCAGATCTCGGGCTACTCGCTGGAGCACCTGCTGCCCGAGAACGGCTCGTCGCTGGCCGCGGCGCTGGTGGGCACCGAGGGCACCTGCGGGGTGCTGCTGGAGGCCGTGGTCCGGCTCGTGCCGCGGGCGCCCGCCCCCGCGCTGGCGGTGCTCGCCTACCCGGACATGGCCGCGGCCGCCGACGACGTCCCCGCTCTCCTGCCGCTGCGCCCGCTGGCGCTGGAGGGCCTGGACGCCCGGCTGGTCGACGTCGTCCGCCGGGCGCACGGCAGCGTGCCCGACCTGCCCGACGGCGGCGGCTGGCTGATGGCCGAGCTCGGCGGGGACACCTCCGCCGCGGCGGTGGACGCCGCGCACCGGTTCGCCGCCG
>NZ_JAMXRZ010000099.1 GCF_024124375.1 Klenkia sp. PcliD-1-E | reverse complement strand
CGCGGTGGCCGTCCTGGCCGTGGCGGTGGCCGTCCTCGCCGCCGGCATCGCGACGCTCGCCGGGGCGGTGGCGCTGCAGAAGCTGGCGCACCAGCCGGCCCCGGCGGTACCGGCCGCCTGCGCCGGCTGTGCCTGCTCGGGCGGCGGGTGCGGGGTCCTGCCGCGCGCCTGACGGACGCCGTCCACACGCAACCGCGAGTTCATCAGGACGTCATGACGTCTCGGTAGCGTTGTGCTCGTCACACCCCGACGAGTCCCGGAGACCGACCATGCGCACCCTCGAGCGCGGCGCCTGGACCTGCGCCAACTGCCCGACCACGAACGAGTCCCACCGCAAGCGCTGCACCGACTGCGGCACCACCCGGCACTGACGCCGCAGGGGTGGGCCCGCACCGCGGCGGACCCACCCCGCATCACCGGCGCAGCAGCGCCACCGCGGCGAGCACCAGCTGCGCCCCCACCAGCCCGAGTGCGACGTGCCCGGCGCCCGCCCCGTGGTGCATGCCGTGCCCGGTGAGCATCGGCGCGTGCAGCGCCAGCATGCCGAGGTCGACCAACGCGGTCAGGCCCCACACCGACGCCGTCGGCGCCCGCCACAGGTGCACCGCGCACGGCAGGCAGACCAGCGCCATAGCGGCCATCGCGACCGCCGACAGCTCGCCGGAGGCAGCCAGCACCAGGTGCACAGCGGCCGACGCCAGCGCCAGGACGGCGGCCGCCCGGCCGAGCGCCGGGGCGCGCGGCCGGGCGGGCAGGGCCGTCGTCATCCCTCGCCCTGGCAGTGGTCCGACGTCGACGCCGGCACCCCGAGTGCGGGGTTGTGGTCGAAGAACCCGACCGGCTTGAGCACGAAGCCGGCGTAGTCGGTCGGCATGACCGGCCAGTCCTCGGGCCGCGGGAAGTGGGTCAGCCCGAAGGTGTGCCACAGGACCACGTCGGTGTCCTCGAGCTCCGCGTCGTCGCGGGTGAACGCGGGCAGGCCGCCGGCACCGGGGTGCTGGTTGACGAAGTCACCGGCCGGGTAGCGCTCGGCCGGGTCGTACTCGGTGACCCACAGCGACTTCGTCGAGAACGTCGCCCGCTGGTGGATGGAGGAGGACTCGTCGGCCAGCAGGACCGGGGCGTTCTCCGGGTGCAGCGCGTAGCCCACCGGCTGGCCGAGCCGGTTGGTCTTGCCCGGGTTGACCACGTGCCAGGTCCGGCCCTTCGTCGCGTCGGTGGTGCGGCCGCCCTCGGACTCCCGGGTGATCGGGGTCAGCGAGCGGGTGAAGGCGTTGCCGTAGGGGTTGGTGTCGCTGACCGGCACCCGGACGGCGTCCACCTCGTGCACCGTGTTGCCCGACCCGTCGGCGGCGTCGACGGCCATGTCCAGCCGCGCGGAGAACAGGTGCTGGTGGAACGGCGCGCCCAGGCCGGGGGCGATCTCGGTGGCGTAGGGGTGCTCGTCGCCGCGGTAGGCCGAGGTGAACACCACCCCGGTCGCCTTGGACTCCAGCTGGATGGTGCCGTCGGTGTAGAGGTACCAGTAGAAGCCGTAGTCGTAGTTGCCGATCGTGGTGAAGAAGCTGATCACCAGCCGCCGGGAACGCCGGGTCTCGGCCATCCCGGTGAACATGTCGGTGTGCTTCCACCCCACCCCGTAGTCCTCCTCGTGCAGGCAGATCGCGTTGCGCATCACCCGCGGGTGGCCGGTCTCGTCGGCGATGGTGGCGTCGAAGTAGTGGATCTCGCCCAGGCAGTCGCAGCCCAGCTCGAGGGAGTTGGTGTACCGGGCGAAGAGGTACTCGCCGGTGTCGAAGTAGTTCTGCCAGAACCGCACCGGTGAGGGGTCGGCGTAGGGCACGACCATCTCCGCGATCGACGCCCGGTGCACCACCGACCGGCCGTCGACCGACAGCTGGTTCAGCACCAGTCCCTCGCGCATGTCGAACCCGACCCGGAACTCCCAGCCGGCCCACCGGACGACGTCGTCCTCGACGGTGAAGGACCGGCCCTGCGGCTGGGTGATCTCGATCGGCTTCAGGTCGCGAGGGGTGCCCTCCAGCGACACCCGCTCGGCGGGCACGGGGAGGTCGACGTGGTCGTGCACCGCCGTCGTCACCCCGCGGGTGATGTCGACGTAGGCGACGACGCCGTCCACCGGGTGCGCCCAGGGCAGGTCGTCGGGGTCGGCCTGGTGGAAGCCGAGCACCCGGACGACGCGGTGGCCGAACTCGTCGTCGAAGTAGGACCCGGCCGACAGCGGCACCGCGCGGACGTCGGCCACCGGCAGCCCGCGCTTGGTCATCGCGGCCTGCCAGGCCTCGTCGACGGCCAGGATCGGCTCGATGGCCTCGAACTCGGCGTCGGTGATCGGCACCTGGCCGTCGGCGACGCCGTCGATCTCGGTGTCGCGCAGCACCTTCTCCTGGGACACCGACACCAGGACGTCGCGACCGGCGCCGGTGGCCCGGTCCAGCAGCAGCACCCGCAGCCGCCGCTCCACCGGGGTGCCGGGGGTGAACTCCTGGACGTCGCGCTTGTGCGGCTCGTCCAGCCCGACGTAGACGAAGACGGTGCTGGGCTGCACCAGCCCCGCGTCGGTGACGACCTGGCGGGCGGTGTCGACCTCCTCGGCGGTCATCCGGGACAGCGGGTGGGTGGCGGTGCGGTTCTCGGTGGTGGTCATGGCGGGTCTCCTCAGATCTGCGGGGCGGCGTCGGAGCGGGTGGCGCGGACGAGGTCACGGGCGGCGGAGGGCCGGGCGGCGGCGAGGACGAACCCGCCACCGAGGGCGAGCAGGAGCAGCACGCCGGCACCGATGCCCAGCGCGGTCGAGCCACCCATGAGCAGCGGCAGGTTCTCCACGAGCAGCACCAGCACTGCGGCCAGGCCCAGGACGCCCAGGCCGGGCGCGACCAGCGTCTGCCAGGGCCGCCGGTCGACCCCGGTGCGCCGGAAGAAGACCAGGACGGCGACGCAGGCCAGCAGCATCAGCCCGACGATGCCGACGCTGGCGATGCCGGCCAGCCAGGTGAACACCTCCAGGACGGGGTCCAGGCCGGCGATCGCGCTGACCGCCATGAGGACGACGCCGATCGCGGTGGTCACCAGGGAGGCGACGTGCGGGGAGGCGTGCCGGGCGTGGCTGCGGCCGCACGCGGCGGGGACGACGCCGGTGTTGCCGAGGGAGAAGAAGTAGCGGCTGAGCACGTTGTGGAAGCTGAGCACCGCGGCGAACAGGCTGGTCACCAGCAGCACCTGGATGACGTCGGCGGCCGCCGTCCCGAGGTAGACCTGCGCGGTGGTGGCGACCATGTTCCCCGGGTCGGCGGCGGCCTCGGCGACGACCGCGCTGTCGCCCCACGCGCTGACCACGGCCCAGGCGCTGACGGTGTAGAAGACCCCGATGATGGCCAGGGCGGCGTAGGTGGCGCGGGGGATGGTGCGGTCGGGGTCGCGGGCCTCGTCGCGGAAGATCGCGGTGGCCTCGAACCCGATGAACCCGGCGATGGCGAACATCAGCCCGAGGCCCGGCGCGCCCGACAGCACCTCGGCCGGGTTGAGGAACGCTGTCGACAGGCCCTCGTCGGACCCGCCCTTCCCGACGACGACGGCGTCGAGGACCAGCACGATGCCGACCTCGGCGACCAGCAGGACGCCGAGCACCTTGCTGGACAGCTCGATGTGCCGGAAGCCGAGGACGGCGGTGATGGCCAGCACGAGGAACGTCCACAGCCACCACGGCAGCGCGGGCCCGCCGTAGCCCTCGACCAGGCCGCCGAGGGCGAAGCCGATGTAGCCGAGGACGGCGCCCTGCACGGTCACGTAGCTGACCAGGGCGACCAGCGCGCTGCCCAGGCCCCAGCCGCGGCCCAGACCCACGCCGATGTAGGAGTAGAACGCGCCGGCGTTCGGCACGTGCCGGGTCATCGCGGTGAACCCGACGGCGAAGAACGCCAGGACGACGGCCGACACCAGGTAGGTGGCCGGGTAGCCGGGGCCGTTGCCGGCGGCGATGCCGATCGGCACCGTGCCGGCGACGACGGTCAGCGGGGCGGCGGCGGCCACGACCATGAAGACGATCGCGCCGACGCCGAGGCGCCCGGAGAGGCGGTGACCTGCAGGGGCGGGTGCTGCGGGTTCGGAGGCCGGGGCGGAGGGGGGGCGGGATGCAGTGGCCACGGGGGCTCCTGGGAGGTGGGCGGCGGGTGGTGGTCGCCGACTCTGGACCCTGCCGGGGTGACCCCGGTTACACAACCGTCATCTTCGCGCAACATCGCCGTGACATCGAACGGGAGGCGGCAGGCGCGGATTCTCATTCGAGGACACCCGCCGGGGACGCGTCGTGGCTACGCTGCCCGACCACCGACCCGGGGAGGACCGTGACCATCGACGAGCTGCCTCCGCGCTCGCCCGTGGCCGGGCTGCGCCGCCGCGGCCTGTCGATGGTCGAGGTGCTGGCCCAGTCGGTGAGCGCGCTGGCGCCCTCGGCCGCCGTGGTCGCGGTCCCGCCGTTCGTGATGGTGCAGGCCGGTGCGGCCACCCTGCCGGTGCTGGTCGTCGGCAGCGCGCTGGTGGTGCTGGTCGGCTGGTGCCTGACGGCCTTCGGCCGCCGGATGGCCGCGGTCGGCGGGGTCTACAGCTTCACCGCCAAGGGCCTCGGCCCCGGCGGGGCGCTGCTGGCCGGCTGGGCCCTGGTGGTCGGCTACACCGGCATCGCGGTGTCGGCGCTTGTCGGGACGGTGGCCTACCTGGTCTCCTTCACGGGGGCCCGGCCGGTGGGCTGGGCCGCGGCGCTGCTGGCGGTGGCGGTGGGCCTGGTCGCGGTGCTGACCACGGTGCGCGGCATCCGGCTGTCCGCCCGTGTCGCGCTGGCCCTGGAGGTCGTGTCGGTCGGCGTCGTCGTCGCCGTCCTCGGGGTGCTGCTGGCCGCGCACGACGGGAGCACGGGGACCGGGGCCGCGGTGGTCGACGGGCCGGTCACCGCCGGCGGGGTGGCCACCGGGCTGGTGCTGGCGGTGGCGGCGTTCATGGGTTTCGAGAGCGCGGCGACCCTCGGGGTCGAGGCCCGCCGGCCGCTGGTCGCCGTGCCCCGGGCGGTGTTCTGGACGCCGGTGGTCACCGGCGTGCTGTTCGTGGCCGCGGGCCTGGCCCAGGTGGTGCTGCTGCGCGGGGCGCCCGTCGAGGTGCTCACCGGTGACGTGCCGGTCGCCCAGCTCGCCGACGCCGACGGGCTGGGGGTGCTGTCCCGGTTGCTGGACGTCGGCATCGCGCTGTCGTTCTTCGCCTGCGTGACCGGGTCGGTCAACGCGCTGGCCCGGGTGCTGTTCTCGATGTCCCGGGAGGGCGTGCTCCCGGCCCCGCTGGGCCGTACGCACCCCCGGTTCGCCACCCCGGCGGTGGCGCTGGCGTGCGTGCTGCCGGTGGTGGTCGCCGTCCCCGCGGTGGCGCTGGCCGGCGGGGCCCGGGCGCGGGACGTGCTGGCCGCGTCGCTGACGCTGTCGGCGCTGGGCTACGTGCTGGCCTACGTGCTCGCCGCCGCCGCGATGCCGCTGTTCCTGCGCCGGATCGGCGAGCTGACCCGGCCCACCCTGGTCGGCGGGACGCTGGCGGCGGTCGCGTCGGCCGCGGTGCTGGTCGTGGCCGTCGCCGGCGCCTCGTGGTCGGGCAGCGGCGTCGTCGTGGTGGTGTTCGGCCTGGCCTGGCTGCCCGGGCCGGTGCTCTGGCTGGTGCTGCGCCGCCGCTCGCCCGCGGTGCTGGCCCGGGTCGGGGTGTACGACCAGGCGACGGCGTCCTCCGTGCTGCCCGGTCAGGGGGTGCGCCGGTGACGGGCGTCGACCGCGGGGTCACCGGCCGGCAGCCGCAGGCTGTGCGCTCCGCGCTGGCGGTGCTCGAGGAGGTCGCCCGGGCCGGCGCCGGGGTGAACGCCAAGGAGGTCGCCGCGGCCCTCGGCCTGCCGCCGGCCACCACCTACCGGCTGCTCAACCTGCTGGTGGCCGAGGAGTACCTGGTCCGGCTGCCCGACCTGCACGGCTTCGCGTTGGGCGCCAAGGTCGCCGGTCTGGTCGGGGCGGCCGCGCCGGGCCGGGTGCCCACCGCGGCGCGGCAGCTGCTGGCCCAGCTGCGCGGCGGGGTGCGCGCCGGGGTGCACCTGGTCGTGGTGTCCGGGCCGTCGGTGCGCTGCGCCGACGTCGACCCCGACCTGCCGCTGGCCGCGCCCGCGCTGGTCGAGTCCCACCTGCACGCCTCCGCCGTCGGCCACCTCGTGCTGGCCGAGGCCGGGGACTGGCGCGAGGTGGTGCACCACCCCGACCGGTTGCCCGCGCTCACCCCGGCCACCCCGACCCGGCCGGCCGAGCTGGAGGCCTGCCTGGACCGGGTCCGCTCGCTGGGCTGGGCCGGGCAGGTCGGCCAGCTGCACCAGGGGGTGGGCTGCCTGGCGGTGCCGGTGCGCGCGCCCGACGGCCCGCTGGTCGGGGCGGTCGCCGTCAGCTCCGGGCGGGGCGAGGTGCCGGTGGCCAGCCTGGACGCCGCCCGTGACTGCGCCGCCCGGCTCGGCCCGCTGCTGGGCTGAACCGGACGGCGCGGGTCGGTGCCTCAGCCGGCGAGGACCGCCGGTCGCCGGTCGGCCCACGGCTGCGCCTGCTCCAGCTGGCCCGCCAGGGCCAGCAGCGTCTCCTCGCCCAGGTGTGCCCCCACCAGCTGCACGCCGACCGGCCACCCCTCCGGCGAGGGGGTCCCCGGGATGCTGATGGCCGGGGCGCCGGTGACGTTGGACAGCGCGGTGAAGGGCGCGAACCGGAAGATCTTGTCGTACCAGCCACGGGCGTCCAGGCCGTCGTCGTCGGCGTCCAGGTAGCCGATGGCGGTGTTGGGCTGCGCGGTGGTCGGGGTCAGCCAGACGTCGTGCTCGGTGAAGAACGCACCGACGGCGCGGGTGACGGCGTTGAAGCTCCGGTCGGCTGCGTAGAGGTCCATCGCGGTCAGGGTGGCGCCGTGCTCGGCGCAGGCCAGCGTGGTCGCCTCGAGCACGTCACGGGTCAGCGGGATGCCCAGGGCGACGGACAGGCCGAGGGCGGCGTCGGCCAGGAAGCTGCTCCAGGCCGTGAAGTTCGCGTCGTGGAAGGCGGCGGTGTCATAGGCGGGGGCGGCCTCCACCACCTCGTGGCCGAGCTCCTGCAGCACCCGGGCGGTCCGCTCGACGGCCGCGGCGTTCGCCGGGTCCACCGGGGTGCCGTCGGGCGCAGCCGTGCTGAGCGCGACGCGCAGCCCCCGCGGCGCCCGTTGCGCAGCCTCGGCGAAGGACGTGCCCGGTGCCGGCAGGACGTAGCGCTCGCCGGGCTCCGCGCCGTGGACGGCGTCCAGCACACCGGCGCAGTCGCGAACGGTCCGGGTCACGACGAACTCGATGCCCAGACCGAGCAGCGGGTCGCTGTGGTCGGGGCCGACCGTCGTCCGGCCCCTCGTGGGCTTCAGCCCGACCAGGCCGCAGTTGCCCGCCGGGATGCGGATCGAGCCGCCGCCGTCGTTGGCGTGGGCCACGGGCAGGGCGCGCGCGGCCACCAGTGCGGCCGATCCGCCGGAGGACCCACCGGGGGAGCGGGTGGTGTCCCACGGGTTCCTGGTCGGACCGTTCGCGACGGACTCGGTGGCGGCGTTGAAGCCGAACTCGGGGGTCGCCGTCAGGCCGAGGGTCGCGAGGCCGGCCCGCCGGAAGCGACTCATCAGCGCGTTGTCGTAGGGGTAGGGCACGCCAGCCCCGAGCAGCCGGGAGCCGGCGCGCTGCGGCACGCCCTCGGCGTGGGTGATGAGGTCCTTGACGGCGAACGGCACTCCACCGAAGGGCCCGTCGGGGGCGTGCGCGAGCGGCACCTCGAAGAGCTCGCCGACCAGGGCGTTCAGCTCGCCGTTGACACTGGTGACGGCGGCGCGGGCGGTGGAGGCGACCTGGTCGGCGGTCACCTCCCCGCTGCGGATCAGCCCGGCGAGGGCGGTGGCGTCGAGGTCGCGGTACTCGGTGATGTCCATGCCCGCACCGTGGGGCACGGCCGGTGGCCGCCGCATCGGGGGAATCCCGTAGTCGCAGGTGGTGCCGCGGGACCCTACGGTGTGCCAGGCTGCGCCATGTCCTCACGGGTGGGCACCGCGCTGCACGTGCGCGAGGCCGCCGACGCCCTCGCCCAGGGCTGCGACGTGCCCGACCGGGCCGGCACCGCCCTCGGGGCGTTGGCCGACCTGGTGGGCTCGGGGTGCGTGGCCGTCCAGAGGTGGGACCCGGTCGCCGGTCGGCACACGACGGTGGCCAGCACCGGCTACTCCGCCGACGCCGTCCACGGCATCGAGGAGTTCTTCCACGCCGACCCGTTGTTCGGCCTGGTCGGGCGCACGGCGCTGCGGGTGCGCGACATCCCGCCGGGCCGCCGGCACGGGCCGGTCTTCGACCGGGTGATCGACGCCGCAGGCTTCGCCGACGGGGTCAGCGTGTGCCTGACGGCCGGGCGACGGTACGTGGGGTCGCTGCACGCGAGCACCGGGGTCGAGGGCGTGGCGGACGAGGCGACGCAGCTGCTCACCGTGCTGCGGCCGGACTTCGCTGCGCTGGTCGACCCGCTGGACGGCTGGACGGGGGCCGCCGTCGACGGGGCCGTGGAGTCGTTCGCGTGGCACGCGACGACGGGGCGGGTCCAGCCGTTGACCGCCGGCGCCCGCCCCGACCTGCTGCCCGCCCTGGTCCCGCCCGCCGCCGGGGCGCGGCTGCTGCTCGCGAGCCGGGGCCTGGTGTCGGTCGACGTCCGCCGGGCCGGGGGCTGGTGGGTGGCCGAGCACCGCGCGTCCGCACCGCCGGCCGGGCTGAGCCCCCGTGAGCTGGAGGTGCTCGCCGAGGTCACCACCGGGGCCACCAACCGGGAGATCGCCCGGCGGCTGGGGATCCGGGAGCGGACCGTGGAGGCCCACCTGGCCCACCTGTCCGGGAAGCTCGGGGTGCCGACCCGTGCGGCCGCGGCAGGGCTGGCCGCCCGGCTCGGACTCGTCCGGGTCTGATCAGCCCAGGGTCGGAGGACGGCTCAGCCCAGGGTCCAGAGGACCGCCTCGCCCTCGCAGGTGCCGGCCACCAGCACCTCGCCGTCGCCGGTGGCGGCCACCGCCAGGGCGTCGCCGTCCCCGTCGCACAGCGGCACGGGCCGGTCGCCGACGACGACGGTGGGGGAGCCCTGGTCCAGGAAGGCCACCACCGGGGTGCCGTCGACCACGGCGGCGCCGGACACCCGGGCGCCCAGGTCGGCGGTGACCTCCTCGCCGTCGACCCGCACGGTGCCGTCCGCGTCGGCGGTGACCGGGCTGCCGTCGGCGGTCAGGGCGAGCAGCTCGCCGTCGGTGCCCTGCGGGTCGCCGTCGGGCCGCAGGTCGGCGCCGAGGGTGACCAGCCGGCCGGTCCTGGTGCCGTCGGCGCCCCGGACGGCGACGCCGGCGACGACGCCGTCCCCGGTGGCGGCCAGGCCCAGCAGGTCGACCGAGACCGCGTCCTCGCCCAGGTCGAGGTCTGCCTCGTCGCGCACCTCCCCGGTTGCCGGGTCCACCGCGAGCACGCGGGCCGACACCCGGTCCTCGCCCTCCACGAGGACCAGCACCTCGCCGTCGCCGGCGGCGGCGAGGGCGCGGATGCCCCGCGGTGCCGGCTGCTGCGGGTCGACCGGCAGCGGGCCCGCGGTGCTGCCGGCGACCGGGACGAGCGCCAGCACCGGGCCGGGGGCCACGGGGTCGCTGGTCAGCGCCACCGCCACCGGGTCGCCGTCGAGGAGCAGCACGTCGGTGGGCAGCGCATCGCGCACGGCGGTCGCCGACGTCGCGGTGAGCACCGTGGAGGTGGGGGAGCCCACGAGCAGGACGGCGTAGTCCTCGCCGTCCGCGGCCAGCCGCGCGGTGCTCACGTCGCCGTCCCCCAGGTCGACCTCGTCGACCACCTGCAGCTCGTCGTCCGGTTGACCCGTCGCGGTGGTCGGGCCGGCGGATGGGCTCGTCGCACTGCTCGTCGTGGAGCCGGCGGGGTCGGCGAAGGAGGTGCAGCCGGCGGCGAGCAGCGCGGCGGCGGGCAGCGTCATCAGTCGTCGGCGCACACCCCATGGTCGCCGCCGGGCCCGCTCGACGCAGGACGAGCCCGCCGGCGACCGGGTCAGTAGCTGGTGCTGCCGCCGGCGCCCTCGGACTCCGGGACCTCCTCGCCGGCCGCGACCGGCCCCGGCGGGGTGCCGTCGCCGAACGGGGAGCCGCCCATCTCCTCGCGGTGGTGCGGGGTGAGCCAGACCGAGGTGTCCGGGCCGACCGGGACGACCTGCGTCGGGTTGATGTCGGAGTGCACGATGTAGTAGTGCCGCTTGATCTGCGGGAAGTCGGTGGTGTCGCCGAACCCGGGGGTCTGGAACAGGTCGCGGGCGTAGGCCCACAGCACCGGCATCTCGGTCAGCTTGGTGCGGTTGCACTTGAAGTGGCCGTGGTAGACCGCGTCGAAGCGGGCCAGCGTGGTGAACAGCCGGACGTCGGCCTCGGTGATGGTGTCGCCCATCAGGTAGCGGCGGTCCTCCAGCCGCTCGCTCACCCAGTCCAGCGCGGTGAACAGCCGGTCGTAGGCCTTGGCGTAGGAGTCCTGGTCGCCGGCGAACCCGCAGCGGTACACCCCGTTGTTGATCTCGGTGTAGACCCGCTGCATGACCTCGTCCATCTCGTCCCGCAGGTGCTCCGGGTAGAGGTCGGGGGCCCCGTCGCGGTGGAACGCCGTCCACTGCGTGGAGAAGTCGAGGGTCATCTGCGGGAAGTCGTTGGTGACCACGGCCTTGGTCGGCAGGTCGACCATCGCGGGCACCGTGATCCCGCGGGGGTAGTCGGGGTCGCGGGCGAAGAACGCCTCCTGCAGCCGCTCGTAGCCCAGCACCGGGTCCCGGCCACCGGGGTCCAGGTCGAAGGTCCAGGACCGCTGGTCGTGGGTGGGCCCGCAGATGCCCATCGAGAACGCGCTCTCCAGGCCCAGCAAGCGGCGCACGATGACCGCGCGGTTGGCCCACGGGCAGGCCCGGGCGACCACGAGCCGGTAGCGGTCGGCCTCCACCGGCCAGCCCTCCGAGCCGTCGGCGAGGATGCGGTCGGTGATGTAGTTCGTGTCCCGCTCGAAGGACTTGCCCGGCTCCACGTACCCGTTCTCGTTGCTCACGACGACAGCCTGTCTCAGTCGGCGTCGGGTCGCTGGGCGAGGTGCTCCTCGCTGACCTCCCACAGCCGGCGGGCGTGGTCCGGGTCGAGGGCCCAGGCCCGGACGCCGCTGCGGGTCTGCTCGTCGTCGCCGACCGTGCGGGCCTCGGCGCAGTCCTCCAGGTAGTGCCCGCCGGTGGCGAACTCCGGCGCGACGGCGGCGACCAGGGTGGTGGCGGCGCCCTGCTCGGGGGTCTTGAAGGTCACCGTGCCCTCCCGCTGCGCGCGTTCCCAGCCGTCGATGACGTCCTGGGAGACGTGCCGCTGCAGGTTGGTCATGATCCCGCCGGGCATGAGCGCGTTGGCCACGACGCCGTCGTCGGCCCAGCGGCGGGTGGCCTCGACGGCCAGCAGCACGTTCGCCGTCTTGGACTGGCCGTAGGCCGACCACGGGTCGTACTCGCGGTGCGCGAAGTGGATGTCGTCGAACACGACCGGTGAGCGCAGGTGGCCGGTGGAGGAGACCGACACGATCCGGGCGCCCTCCGCGGCGGCCAGGGCGTCGTGCAGGCCGGTGGTGAGCGCGAAGTGGCCGAGGTGGTTGGTGGCGAACTGGGTCTCCCAGCCGCGGTCGGTGAGGGTCAGCTGCGGCAGCGCCATGACGCCGGCGTTGTTGACCAGCAGGTGCAGCGGGCCGGCCCAGTCGGCGACGAACGCCGCGACGGAGTCCAGGTCGAGCAGGTCCAGGCGGGCCACCCGCACCGTGGTGTTCCCGGTCGTGCCGACGACGTCCTGCGCGGCGGCGTTGCCCTGCTCCGGGTCGCGGACGGCGATGGTCACCTCGGCCCCGGCCGACGCCAGCGCGCGCACGGTCTCCGTGCCGATGCCCGACCCGCCGCCGGTGACCACCGCGCGGGTGCCGGTGAGGTCGTGGCCGGCGACGACGTCTGCGGCGGTGGAGGTGGCGTCGAACGCGGTGGTGATCAGCGGCATGGCCTCAACTGTGCGGCAGGTCCCGGCCGAGGGCGACCGCATGGGTCAACCGCAGCGAGCCGGACAGCCACACCAGCACGTCGTGCAGCCGCAGCGGGGTGAGCCCGGTCGCCGCGGACAGCTCGGCGAACGCGGTGGCGTTGGCCCGCAGCTCCCGGTGGACGACGGCGTGCAGGTCGCTGTCGCCCTCCTCGACGTGCGGCAGCAGCTGCAGCCGGGTCACGCGGTCCACGTGCGGCACCAGGTCGGGGTGCCGGTGGTGCAGGGCGGCGGTCAGGTGCGGGAAGTCCGGCTCGCGCTGCACCGTGCGCAGGGCCGCGCCCACCGTGCCCGGCTCGCCGAGGACCGACAGCTCGTCGTCGGGCAGCTGCTCGAACGGCCGGCCGGCGGCCCGCGCGACGGCGGCGTCGACCACCGGCCGCAGCCGGGCCAGCGCGTCGGACACCCGCACCCACCCCGCGGGGTCCAGGCGGCCGTGCAACCCCTCGGCGGCGAGCAGGTCGGCGTCGTCGGAGCCACCGGCCAGGTCGTCGGAGCGGGCCCAGCCGAAGGCCGGCACGTCGACCCACCGGCCGGCCCGGGTGCCGGGGGGCCGGAACCACAGCGGTCGTCGTCCGTGCTGGTAGCCACGGACCGCGGCCAGGGCCAGGTCGAGGGGCAGCGCCGTGGGCCCGGCGCTGGGCAGCAGGACCGGTGCCACCGCTCAGGCCTCGGCCTCGGACTCGCTGCGCTCCTCGGCGATCAGGTCCTTGCTGCGGATCAGCCGGAGCAGGGTCACCACGAGCAGGCCGCCCACGACGTTGGCCAGCGCGGTGTACCAGAACCAGGCCAGCCACGCGCCGTAGCCGAACGGTGCACCGCTGATCAGCGCGGCGAAGACCAGCAGCGAGTCCAGGACGGAGTGGAACAGCTGCAGCCCGGCGAGCAGGAACGCGGCGGCCACCGCCGCCACGATCTTGGCGGGGTCGGACTCCGTGCCGTGCTGCATGCGGGTCATCAGCGTCAGCACGCTGCCGGCCAGCACGCCCAGGCAGATCGACTGCAGATCCAGCGGGGCGTCCACGAAGTGCACCGCGGACTCCACGGCGACGGTGCCCAGGTCGGGCAGGGCGTGCACCACCAACCACATGACCAGCCACCCGCCCACCAGGTTGGCCAGCAGGGTGCCGGCCCAGAGCTTGCCGAGCTGACCGGCGCTGGCCCGCTTGGCCACCACCGCGGTGACGGGGACGAGGAAGCCCTCGGTGAACAGCTCGCTGCGGGCCAGCAGGAGGGCGATCAGCCCGATGCTGAAGGCCAGCCCGGCCAGCAGGTGGCTGCCGGTCTCGCCGTAGACGGCCAGCAGGGCGAGCACCCCGGTCCCGACCTCGAGGCCACCGGCCAGCCCGGTGGTGAGGACCTCCCGCCAGCTGCGGTGCAGTCGCTGGCTGCCCTCGGCGACGATCGCGTCGAAGGCGTCGACCACCTCGTCCTCGGCCGGTTCGTCGTGCTCACCCAGGTCGGCACGGGGGTCGGTCATGGCCGCTCCTCGCTCGGGGCCGCTCCACAGGGGTCGCCCCAGGGGACCACGGCTCAGGTCCGGCGGCGCGCCAGCGCCGAGACCCCGGCGAGCAGGCCGGCGCCGGCGACCGCGGCCACCGCCCCGTGGTACCGGCTGGCCCAGATCTGGGCGTCCCAGGTCCACTGCTGGTCGGAGAAGCGGCCCTCGGCGCCGAAGTCGCGGTCGGCGTCGGCCGGCTCGTGCAGGTTGACCGGGTCGGCGGGGGTGGCGTCGGTGTCGGTGAGCTGGCCGTCGACGCCGTTGCGGGCCAGGTACCAGTCCATGAACTGCGGCCACACCTCGGCGCCGAGGACGGTGTAGACCGTCGGCGTCCCGATCCACCAGGCGCGGCGGCGGGGGTGCGCGGCGGCGTGGACCATGGCCTTGCCCATCAGTTCGGGGGCGTAGATCGGGGCCACCGGCTGCGGTCGCTTCGGCATCTTGTTCAGCACCCAGCTGAACTGCGGTGTGTTCACCCCGGGCAGGTCGACCCGGGTGATGTGCACGTTGCTGCCCTCGGCCTTGAGCTCGGTCAGCACCGACTCGGTGAAGCCCTTGATGGCGTGCTTGGCGCCGCAGTAGGCGCTCTGCAGGGGGATGCCGCGCCGGCCCAGCGCCGACCCGGTCTGCACGATGACCCCCCGGTCGCGCGGGCGCATCCGGCGCAGCGCGGACATGGTGCCGTGCACGAAGCCCAGGTAGGCGACCTCGGTGACCCGGCCGTACTCGGCTGCGGTGAGCTCGTGGAACGGGGCGAAGGCAGCGGTGAAGGCGACGTTGACCCACACGTCGATCTCGCCCAGCTCGTCCTCCACACGCTGCGCCGCGGCCTCCACCGCGTCGGCGTCGGCGACGTCGACCGGCACCACGAGCGGGGTGCCACCGGCCGCACGCACCTCGTCCGCGGCGGCGGCCAGGCCGGCCTCACCGCGGGCGAGCAGGGCCACCCGGTCCCCGCGGCGGCCGAACTCCACCGCAGTGGCGCGGCCGATCCCTCCGCTGGCTCCGGTGACGACGACGGTGCGCGGGGTGCGGGATGCGGTCATGCGGCCCCGCCTACCCCCGGCTGCGGGGGGTTCATGCCCCCCGCAGCCGACTCACAGCGGGTCGGGGTCGTTGGCACCCGCGCGGGTGCCGGTCTCGTCGAGCAGTTCCCGGGCGTACGGGCCGTGCTTGCTGCCGGCGTGGGCCTCGGCTTCGAGGCGTTCGCGCAGGTGGGGGTAGTGCAGCTCGAAGGCGGGGCGTTCGGAGCGGATGCGGGGGATCTCCAGGAAGTTGTGCCGCGGCGGGGGGCTGGAGGTGGCCCACTCCAGGGAGTTGCCGTGGCCCCAGGGGTCATCGCGCAGGGCCAGCTGCCCGTACTTCCAGGACTTCACCACGTTGTACAGGAACGGCAGCGTGGAGGCCCCCAGCACGAACGACCCGATGGTGGAGATCGTGTTCAGGGTGGTGAACCCGTCGGTGGGCAGGTAGTCGGCGTAGCGGCGCGGCATGCCCTCAGCGCCCAGCCAGTGCTGGACCAGGAAGGTGGCGTGGAAGCCGATGAAGGTCAACCAGAAGTGCA
>NZ_JAMXRZ010000098.1 GCF_024124375.1 Klenkia sp. PcliD-1-E | reverse complement strand
CCTGCGGCGCTGAGGCGGGGCGCTGCGCGCCCCGCTCGCAGGAATGTTTCCGGCACGCCGGAAACCAAAACTGCCAATTATGTTTTGGTATTAGCTTTCGGCGAAACAGTGGGGAGCGAAAACGCTTCCGCTCCCCACTGTGCGCTTTTACTCCTGCGAGCAGTGGGTCACAGTCCAGTTCATCGTGTACGCGCTGCGCGCGGCGTCGACCTGGTCGGAGGTCACGGAGTTCTCGGCCTCCTCTTGGGAGTTCGCCTGCACGTAGAGCGTCACGCTCTCGCTGGTGTCCACGCACACCGCCCACGTGCGCGTCCGCCCGGGGAGTCCCCAGTCGGCCATGAAGGCGTCGAACACGCCGCAGAGGTCGTGGGCCTCGGCCTTCTCGTGTGCGGCGGCCGCCATCTCCTCCCGCCACGACTGGTGTTCGGCAGCTTGCTGGTCGAGGAGCGTGGACAGTTGGGCAAGGCCGGCCAGCATCTCGGCCGGGGGAACCTCCCCGTCACCGAGGACGACCCGTCGAGCGTCGAACCGGCAGGCGGGCCCCCGCATCATGCGGAGCTGGCCGTCGACGAGCACTCGGGCGGACAGCTCGGCGGGGACGGTGGCGGCTGGTGCCTCGCGGAGAGTGCCGACCCACACGCCCCGGCAGGTCTCCTCCTCCCCTTGTCCGGTCAGCCACACCACCTCGCCCGGCTTCGGCAGCGGGACCACCTCACCCGTGCCGTCCGCCGAGGGGTTGATCTGGAGAGCGCCGGAGTCGTCGAGGCCGCTCAAGGGGGCGATGACGGTGGACCCCTCACGGCACCCGGTCCGGCCCGAAAGCCACTCTTGACTGATGATGGAAACGGTCACGGCATGTACCTCGTCTGATTTCGTTGGGCTGGTCAGGCCCGTCTTGGTTGGCATTCACTAGCCTAGTGCACGGTGGTCTGTTGTCACGGGTCGAAAAGACATAAGTCACCGGTACAGCCGGCATGGGGTGCCGGCTGTACCGGTGTGAGCGAAATCTTTCCGTGAACCCGGCCACATGAAAAGCAAATAAGGTGCGTAATCAAACCGTTATAGCGATGTCTGGAGCGGTCTGTTGCCGCGCGTCTAGGCGATACCCGCGATCTGCGGACGGCATGATTCGCACGAGGTCTTAGCCCGGCTGCCGCCCGCAGCGCCGACAACAATTCACGTATAGAGTCTCAACGATCCGTAGTTCGACAAGAAGGGGGACCGCGCAAGTGTTGGAGCTTGGAGCGGAGGATCGCGTGGCACAATCCCGCGATCAGCGAATCCTGTCGGCACTAATAGCGGAAGAGAAGTTGACCCGGGCTCGGGTCGAGCTCGAGCAGACGACCTGGCGGCACCCCATCACTCGGTGGCGCGCTCGAGCGAAGCTTCAGCAGAGGGTCGTCGACCAAGAGCGGCAAGCTCTGTCCGCTGATGACTTGAATTACCTCGTTGACCGGTTCGTGAATGCATCGTTGGAGGCGCTCCGCACTACCGGCAAGTACAAGACCAACAGGCACTGGTTGCATCATGAGGTCGATGCCTACTGGGACCAGCTGGTCGCCGACGTGGCCCAGGGTGCGTCCTTATCTGCGTCGCGGCCCGGCGGTCTGCCTGCTCGGAGGAGCAGCGGCCCTTCCGCCCGCCTCGCCGAACATCGCCTAGATGCCCTGCCCGCCTTGGTTGAACGGCTCACGCCGGCGGCGGTAAGGCAGAAGTTGGAGACCGATCGAGCAGTCGTTCGGGGTGTGGCGTCCGATCCCAGCATGCTCACGGAAAAGTGCGAAGACGGCAGCTGGATCGTTCAACACCGTGCCAGTGGACTGCGGGCTCAGTTCTCACCGGGGATTGGGCTTCCCGGCCCCGGGCCGTTCGGTTCGATCTTTGCTAAGTGGTACAGAATTGACGACCTCGACCCCCAGTCTGCCGATCGGACAGACCCCGGATATTACGAGGGTTTGGGGATCGGCGAAATGATCTATCTGCATGGGGCCAGCTTGGCGCCAGGCATGCGCTGGCCAGGGGGATCGGTGGCGACTAGTGCCGGCGCTCTTCGTCGTCGACTGCACAAGCTCGACCCCTACATTTGGGGCGCGGACTGCGAGACTTGCACGGACCACTTCAAGGACAACAAAGACTGGAACGACCGCAAAAGGTCTGATTTTCCTCCTCACTGAGCGACACAAGCCCCCGGCGCGCCCAGCGCTTGTCTGGCGGTCGGCCTCGACTCACCCTGGGCGCCCGCCGTCACAAATCGACGTCGACCTCCACCTTCCCCGGGCGTCAGGACCACCTCGCGGCTGAGCGGGGCCGGGAGGGGAGGCACTGGTGGACGTGCTCGAGGTGGCCTGGGCGGCCGCCGGCCGGCGGCGCCTGGGCGCGGACCACCGGCCTGGACGGTGCGCCCGATGCGGTCGAGCTGGCGAGGTCGTCCCGCTGGCGTCAGTGGTGAGCAAGGTCTTCACCGCCTACGACGGCTGGGCCGACCCCACCACCGGGGCCATCTGCTCCTGCTGCGCGTGGGGCTACCGGCACCCACCGCTGCGCGCTGGGGCGCACCTGGTGACCCGCAGCGGTCACCTCCAGGCCCTCACCGCCACTCAGGTCGCCCAGCGCCTGCAGTGCCCGCTGAACCCCGCCGAGGCCCTCGTGGTGCCCCTGCACCCCGGGCGCAAGCACCTGATGCCCACCGCGGTCTGGGGTCGCGTCACCGTCGAGGACGCCCACCTGTCCTGGAGCGCCCACGACGTCGTCCGGCTCGAGGCGATCCGCCGGCTGCGCGGCCGCGGCTTCGGCTCACGGATGCTCACCGCCCCCGCCCCGGCCTTCCCCGCCCTGCGGCGGCTGTTCCCCGCCGCCTACGGCGAGGTGATGCAGGACTGGGCCACGGTGGCCCCCTGGCGCGAGCGCCGCCCGTGGATGGACCTGGCCCTCCACATCACCCTCAGCGACTCCCCCACCGCGATCGCGGCTGCACCACCCCGTCCAGCGACCCGGAAGGCCCGACCATGACCCTGCCGTTCCACTCCGTCACCAGCCCCACCGACCAGCAGACCCACTTGGTCCTGCACACCCCGGCCATGCCCGGGCACCGCCCCGACCAGCTGCCGCACATCACCCTGTGCCGCCGGCTCGTCGCCGACCCGACCACGGCCTCGATCGGGGACGTCGAGTGCGAGCGGTGCCTGCACGCGACTGTGGACTTCATGGCCCTGCCCGCCTTCGGGGTCCACCAGTGACCACCACTCAGGACACCAGAGGCGCCACCACAACTGCCACCGGTCCTGCCACCACGAGTGCCACCAGTGTTGCCACCAGTGTTGCCACCACGGACCCCACCACTGGCGCCACCACTCCGTCGTGGCCCAGCGACCGGTGGCTCAGCCATGCCGCCGCGCACATGCCCCCGCTCACCGGCCCTGCCGGCACCGCCGAACGCCTCCTGCTCTGCATCCACTACGGCATCGACTGGCAGACCGGCTGGGTCAGCAACTACCGCGCCACCTACTGGGAGCAGCTGCTGCCCGACCGGGTCATCACCGCCACCTACCGCGTCGGCACCCTGCGCCGCTGGTGGCGCGACGTCGCCACCGAACTGGGCTCTCACCCCCGCAACGCCGCCGAGCGAGCCGAGCTCGAGCACCTCCTGCGCGCCGACCCCACCCCGGTCCTGGAGATCCTGCGCGCCGAGACCGAGGCCCTCCTGCTGCGCACCCGCATCACCACCGACGCCGTCCGCGATGCCCGCCCCACCGCCCCGGGAGCCCGGCCATGACCACCACTATCAAGTGGACTGGCACCCTGCAGGCCCGCTCGTCCCTCGCCCACGGCGGGGAGACCCGCGGCACCATCACCCTGCTGCGCCGCGAACTGGTGCTCACCCCCCAGGGCCGGCCCATCCACGTGCCGATCCTGTCCGGTAACGGGTTCCGCGGCCGGCTGCGCCGGATCGGGGAGGAGCTGCTGCGCGACGTCCTGCACTACGAGCAGACCCTGCCCCTGCCCGCGGCGCACGCACTGCGCGGCGGAGGAGCGCTCACCAAGACCACCGGCGAACCACTGTCGGGCCGCCGACTTCAGACCCTGCGCGACCTCATCCCCCAGGTCGGGGTCTTCGGCTGCGCCGCC
Source organism: Klenkia sp. PcliD-1-E (assembly GCF_024124375.1). Lineage (GTDB taxonomy): Bacteria > Actinomycetota > Actinomycetes > Mycobacteriales > Geodermatophilaceae > Klenkia. Next base: position 11,776 of record NZ_JAMXRZ010000098.1, on the reverse strand, counting down.
GGCGGCCGCATCATCGACGGCTGCCTGCAGGTCGGCAAGATCGTCCCCCACTTCGCTGAGACTGCCCACCTGCTCGATGTCGACCCCGCCCTTCAGCTGCCGGTGTTCGACAGCACCCAGCTGGAGACCTACATCCGCCAGGACGACAGCAATCACCACGCCTTCACCGACGTCCACCGCGTCCCCGTCGTCGACGGCGTTCCCCAGGTCGACCAGCTCCCCGAACCCACCGGCACCGAGCAGCTCATGTGCTACCGGATCGAGACCCTGCCCGCCGGCACCACCTTGAGCACCTGGCTGCGCGCCGACAGAGCCACCCTCACCGAGATCTCCTTCCTCACCGAGATCCTCGAGGTCTTCGGCCGCGACGGCCGCATCGGCGGACGAGCAGCCATCGGCCACGGTCAGGTCGCCACCGCCCTCACCCCCACCGTGCTCGCCGGGGCTCCGGTCGACCCCGACGTCGACTGGCGCACACCTCTGCTGGCCGACCCCGAGGCCGCCATCACCGCGCTGCAGGCCCTGGCATGACCACAGCCACGACCAGCCATGTGCCCCTCATCGTGCGCGCCGAGCTCGCCGGCGGCATCGCCCAGGCAGCCCCTTGGGGCATCGCCCTGGACGGGTTGCTCGCCGCGGCGTTGTGGGCCGACCACAAGGCGGCCATCCGCGCCGCCGGCGCCTTCACCGACACCCTGGCCGACACCCTCGAGCCCGAGGACCTCCCGCTCCCACTGGCCCGCTGCACCACCCCGGACGGCGCCTGGCACTGGGCGGCCACCTGCGCCGCACCCCAGGGCCGGCCCGCCACCCTGCCCGAGGTCCGCACCTGGTCTGGCCGGGTCGACCACCGCGCCGTCGGCCAGCTCAGCGCAACCCTGCCGGCGACGGTGTCGGACCGCCAAGGCCGCTACCGCGCCCGCCGCATGCCGCTGCTGGTCACCACCTGCAGCGCGGTCACCTGGCACGCCGTCGGAGACCCCGACGCCATCGAGACCCTGCTGGGCACCATCACCGCGATCGGCAAGAAGCGCGCCCACGGCGAGGGCCACGTCCTGGCCTGGACCATCACCCCCACCCCCCAGCTGGACCCGTGGGCCGCAGCCCACCTGCACCCCGACGGCACCCTGGGCCGCCCCACCCCGGCAGCGTGCCTGGCCGGCCACCCACCGGTCCCCGACGGTGGCTACGGCACCGCCGGCATCCGGCCGCCCTACATGCACCCGGCCCGCCAGCAGACCCTCCACCTGCCCGCACTGCTTGATGCCTGACCCCCACCAGCGCACCGCCGGCCAGCCCGGCCCCGGCCTGGACCTCACCGCGCTGGCCGCACTACGGCGGCCGCGGCACGACCCGGCGACGCTGCGGGCCCGCATCACCGATCACCTGGAGACCCACGACGGCTACCTCGCCTTCTCCGGCGGCAAGGACTCCCTCGCGGTCCTGCACCTGACCCTGGCCGTCGAGCCCAACGTCCCGGTCGTGTTCTTCGACTCCGGCCTGGAGTACCCCGAGACCTACCGCTACCTCGAGCAGCTGGTCGACCAGCTGCACCTGAACTTCCACGGCGTTCCCGCGCGCAGCACCACGCTGCAGGTACTGCGCGACAGCGGCGCCTGGGACCACCACACCCCACGGCCGGCGACCCGCCCGGATCTGCACCAGGTCCTCATCGCCGAACCCGCGGCCCGGGCCCACGCCGACCACGGCCCCGGCGAGCTGTGGGGCGTCCGCGCCCAGGAGTCCCGCGGCCGCGCCGCCCTCTACGCCAACGCCCTACGCACCGAGCTCGTCGGCTGCCGCACCTGCACCAGCCCGCAGCCGGACCCCACGGCCCGCCAGCGCCACGGCGGGGTCATCCACCGCATAGACGGCACCACCGCCTTCGGGCCGGTCTGGGACTGGAAGACCACCGACGTCTGGGCCTACCTGGCCCGCCACGAACTGCCGGTCAACCCCGTCTACGCCAAGCTGCGAGCCCTCGGTGCCCCCGAGCACGCCCAGCGGGTGTCCCACATGCTCGATGGCGGCCAGCTCGAGCAAGGCCGAGCGACCTGGCTGCGCCGTGGCTGGCCCGACCTGTTCGAGGAGATCGCGACCGTCCTGCCTCGGCTGCGCGAGTTCGTCTGAGTGCAGGTCGGTCGAGCGGCTCCCCGCATCTACGCCTCCTGCCTCCGGCCCGGGGCATGCTTCGAGGGTGAGCCGACGAAACCTGCAGGGCCGCTTGCAGCAGCTGCAGGAGCTGTACGGGCGGCTCCCTACGGTCGCCTGCCGCGGGCTGTGCGCGTCCTCGTGCGAGCAGCACGTCGAGGCCTCTGACGCGGAGACCTCGGCGATCGCAGCTCGGGGTGTGGACCTGCAGGCGCCGACCACCGACGGGGCCTGCCCGGCACTCCGAACCAACGCCTTCGGGCAACGACGCTGCTCGGTGCACGACTCCCGGCCGATGATCTGCCGGCTATGGGGCGTCGCGGAGGCGATGCCCTGCCCGCACGGCTGCACCACCACCGCAGCGCCGCTGACCGACATCGAGACCCTCGAGGCCCTGCTGGACAGCTTTCAGATTGGGGGCAGCGCTCAGGACATCGACGGCATGCGGACGCTGCTCCGCTCGGCAGCCGTCGACCCTCACGCCGCCCAACTGCTAGCAGGCTTCCTACGCGGAGATCGGTCCCAGTCAGCAGAGCTGGCCGCGCTCTTGTTAGCCGGGCGCCGACGAATTCGCCCGTAGGCAATCAGGGCTACTTACGCCCCGCCGAGAACTGATTACTCGAGGCCGGCCGCGTGACCGTGAAGAACACCTTCTGTTGGCAACTGCCGCTATTTCCCCACGCTAGCGAGACCAGGGAACCGCCAGGCGGTACGTTGTTCAACTGGAAGGTGAATTGACCACTTGATCCCCATTGGGCCCAGCCCTTCTCGCCTTCACTGGTGTCGTACCAGGCCCATCCGTTCGGCGTGGTCGGTACGCAGTTCGAGACGGATCCACTAACGAACACGTGGGGGTCCCACGGGTAGGCCTGGGCCGGTGAGGAGTTGTTCACCACGGGGATCAAGATGGTCAAAGCAATAACGGTGAGAAAACGAGAAAGCGTACGACGGGTCATTTCCGTCCCCCAGACTCCACGGTGCTCGACATCCTGCTGCTCCGCGTCGCCGGGCACAAGGCCTACGTTGTGCCCCGAAGCTGACCCGCTGCGGAGGGATAGATGATCGGCGTGGTCAGCGCAGCAGCTCCCACCGCTGCCGCGGCCGGGGATGGGTACGGAGCGCCGTTGGCACTAGGCGGGTGAACCCCTCTCGACGGAGTAGGTCTTCGACGTGCCCCTCGGTCATGACCTGTCCGTAGATGATCGCCGAGGCCCGGTCACAAGCCGTCTCGGTGTCGCGCGAGCGCTGCATCAACCCGAGCAGAGCGATGACCACGGCGCTGACGAGCCCGACGCCGCACCAGAACCAGGCCGGCCCGTTGGGGATTGATGCCCAGCCCGCCGGGAGGGCGATGCCCACGAACCCGATTGCTGTCGCGGTCGCTACAGCTGCGCCGAGGGCCATGAGCGACTGTTGCAGGATCGTTCCGGGCTGGACGGTGACAGCCAGAAGATGCCCCAGCTCGTGCCCGATTACCCAGCACCGGTCGGTGGCCGGGCGATCCAGCAGTCGAGCGTCGATCGTGATGCGCGCAGGCCGCCCCCCACGTGCCGGCTGCGCCCAACTGCGGCCACCGACGTAGATCTCCGGCTGCGACGACGGCGCGTGTCCTAGGCGCTTCCCGCGCAAGATGAGGGCCTCGACCTCCTGCACGAGCGACGCTGGCGCGGGCACCGTCTTGGTCATGCCGGCCGGCGCAGCTCGAGGGGGTCGAGGCCGACGTCGCGCAGCACCGCCCACAGCGGCTCATCGACAGCCGAGCGGACGGCGTCGACTTGGGCGACGGCCAAGCGGTGGCCTGCGATGGCCAGCGCCAGGCGCTCGAGCACTGGACGCGCCGGCGGCTTGAACCCGACGGCCGCGGAACCAGCCCAGCCCAACGGCTCTTGCGGATCGACTGGAGGAAGGCCCAGCTGCCGCCGGTCCTGCGCCCCGCCGCGGCCGCCGGAGGTGGGTGCCGTGAGGTACGGCGGCCGAGGACCGCGGCGGTAGCCGGCCGGGTCGAGCCCGACGTCCTCGAGCACCGCCCACAACTGCTCGTCGACCGGGTGGAGGTCACCGAGGTCGGTGAGCTGGTGGCGGTGCTCGGCGATGGCCAGCACCAGCTGCTCGAGCACCCGCCGGCTCAACGGATCCCACGCCATCGCCCGTCGACCAGCCCACCCCAGCGGCCGCTGCTCGTCGACCTGCAGCCGCGCCCACGCCTCCTCGCAACCGCGCAGGAACTTGCGGGCCCGCTTGGTGGCAGCCTCGTCCAGATCGCCGCCCTCGATCGCGTCCTCGGTGACGTCCATGAGGTCCTCGAGGGCGTTGAAGGCCAGCTCGGTGAGGTCGGGGTCATCGGCCAGCAGCGCCCACAGCGCCACCCACCGGGCACGCCCATCGACGTCGGACTCCCGCGGCAGCAGGTTGTCACGCACCAGCATCCGCAGCTGGTCATCGTCGAGCTGCGAGATCTCCTCCGGCTGGAGCCGGGTCGGGATCGGCCGCGGGTTCTTCACCCGCGCCCACGGCGACTCCAGCACGCCTGCCGACCGCTCAGTGGCGCCGTGGACGGGCACGGAAGGGGTCATGCCGCCACCTTCTCCCGGGAGGCAGTCCGGGCACGCTCAGCGGCACGCAGGGCGGTGTTCGCCGACCGGCACTCCGAGCAGCGGCAACCACGGCGGTACCAGCGCAGGTGCCCCTCCCCTGCCGGGTGCAAGGCCTTGGCCCGCTCCGCCGCCGCGGCCGCGGCGAGGGTGCGAGCCAGCTCGTCCTGGCGGGCGTCGAGGTCGACCAGCTGCAGATCCTCGGCGCCGGCCAGGGCCATGCGGTCGGTGGTGGTCGTGCCGGCCCAGTACCCGACTGACCGGGTCTGCAGTGCCCACGTCAGGCAGGTCGACCGCAGGGGGCAGGACCGGCACAGTCGACGCTGCAGCCGAGGTACCACCGGCGCCTCCTGGTCGGGTACCCAGTCCAGGTCCACTCGGCCGCTGCAGGCCGAGGAGGCCCCAGAACGTGCACCGGAGGCGACCCCACCGCGGTGGAGTGCCTCCGGGACAACCTGCATGCTCGTAGTGGGATCAGCATAGAGCCGCTCGGCGGCAGGCACCATCACAGTCATCGTGGTCCAGCTCCTTGAATCGTCGGGCTGGTCAGGCCCGTGTCGCCATCTGGTGAGACGACGTGCGGCAAGCATGCCGCTCGTGCTGTGAAGCGTCAAATAGGCGAGGGGTCCGTGCCTGACAGCTACACCTACGACCAGGTCGCCGATCGCATCGCCGACGAGCTCGGGATCCGCCCAACCACCTCCACGCTGCGGGCCGGCTTCTCGGCAACGGGTGACGGCCGAACGACCGGCCGGGTGCGCATCACCGCCGGCATGCCCGCCCCCCGACCGCTGCTGGTCAACCGCCGAGTCGTCTTCGACGCCGCGGCGATCGAGGCCTGGCTGGCCAACCACCCCCACCGGGCTCTGAACCGGGCTGTCGCCGCGCTCGAGCAGGCGCCGGCGGGCCGGCTCGACGCCGCGGTGGCCTCGGCCCGGGCGGCCGGGCTCAGCTGGGCGCAGGTGGCCGCCGCGCTCACCACGTCGACCGGGATGAGCCGGACGCGGCAGTGGGCGCAGTGGCGGTTCGGCACCTCTGGGCAGTCCAGACCGCCCGGCTGACCGGAGGTACAACGCAGACATTTTGCCATGCTAAACACCATTAGACGGGACCCTTATTGCGTTATGCGATCACGGGATTCTGTGGTACAATAGTTGTAGCCCTAATGGGGAGCCAAGAAGCCGCGAGGAGAGGAGGACCAGAGGGGCGGAAAAGAGGGAAAACAATGATTGTGATTTTTGTTAGCGGAGCGGTAGTCGCAGCTCTGTTCTTGATGCTTCTGATTATTATCGTAGTAAGCAAGCAAGTCTGAGTGCACCCCTAGAAGGCCAGCGGCGTCGACCTTGGTCGGCGTCTCTGCCTCCTGCTGCTGCCCGGTCTTGACGACCGGGCAGCAGAGGCGGTCAGGCGTACAGGGCGACGAACAGGGTCTCGTCCTCAGCCTGCCGCCTGATCTGCGATGACACCTGCCGTCCGAAAGCTGTGCGGGGCAACAAACTCCACTCGCACATCCACGCCCACCACTCCCCCGCCAGCCGTTCCACCGCGGCGGGGCTTTCTGGAAGCGGTAGCCCGGTTCGGGCTGCGACGTCCGACATGCGTCGGACCAGGCGACGAATCTTCTCGTCCTCATTCATAATTGAACTCCTCAGTAGCGTCTGCGAAACCTCGTCGAGGAATCGCGTGAGGCGGGGCCATCCCTCCTCGCTACTAATCGTGCTGACCGGCCTCCGAAATGCGTACACAGCGGGTGAAAAACGGGTAGCTCGATCGGGTGAATCAATTTATGCAGAACTTGCGCCGGGTGACCAACTAGCAAGCACCCCGATAATCGGGCATAAAAGCGCGCCCCGCATGCTCAACTAATCGGTGCGGTCGGGAGCCATGCAGCGAACCGCTCCAGCCGCTGGACCTCATCCAGCTCGTGGGCTACTCGCCGGGGCTGGCGGATCAGGACGTCGCCGGCGGTTCGCAGGTAGGCCTCGCGGGACAGTTCGACCAGGCGCAGACCCTCGTCGAGCTGTCCGCGCACCAGGTACGCCAGGGCCAGGGACCGAGCTGTGTGAGTGGGATTCCCGCCATGCCCCAGCCGACAGTGCTGGTCGATGGTCTCCACCATCTCGGCCAGGGAGGGGATGCGGACCAGGTCGAGCTGGCGTCGGAGCTCGGTCACGCCCACCCCGATTTCCCCGTCTGTGGGGGTGTCCTCCATGGACCGGATGGTGATGAGGTCACCGGTGCCGCCGGCGGTCTGCAGGTAGCCGTTCCACACCGGGTGTGTGGGGCGTTGGGGGCTCGGCTTGCTGGTCGGTGGCATCGGGGTGGGGGCGAACCAGGCATCGTCGGGGACCAGCTGCTGCAGGTGGGCCGACAGCGGGTCGTCGTGGCGGAGGTGGCCGATGATGCTGGGCGCCAACCGGCTACCGATGGCCAACGTGGCCTGCAGGGTGCCCTCGGTGACCCCGTCGTTGGGGTCGACGTCGCGCTCGACGGTCGGGCCGGTGCTTCGGCGGTAGCGGACCAACCGCCACGGCGGCTCGGGCAGCTGGTCGCGCACGCCGCTGCGGACGAGCTCGGCGATGGAGGCCATCACGGCATCCTGACCGGGACCCCGGGCAGGGTCATTCGGTCTTGCCGCCGGTGTTCTGCTCCTCGGTGGGCCGCTGGCCCGTGGCCCGCCGGCGGCGAGGTGCTGGCCGCTCAGCGTCCTTCTCGACGTCGGCAGGCTCGGTGCGCCAGCTGGCCGGCCCGCCGACGATGTCGGGGTGCACCAGGATCTCGGGACGTCCGTGGCTGTCGATGTAGGGCATCGGGTCGCTCCTCAGGTGGTGGCGGTGTCGATGAGCTGGATGACGGTTCTGGTCCCGTGGGTGCCGTCGGGACGGCGGTAGGACGCCGGGTGCGCGCCGGCGACGGTGAACCGCATCCCGCGGGGCAGCAGATGCGAGGTGTCGTCCCGGCCGTCGGAGGCACCCAGGTAGGCCCCTCGGCGGGTCTGGATCTCGAAGACCGCGGTCCGCTCCTGCACCCCGGGGCGGGGCTCGGTCTCGTGCAGGGTGTGGTTGGTCATCGTGAAGCGGTCGAAGTGCACGACGGTGCCGGCCGCGAAGTGCTTGCGCACGAACGCCTCGAGGTGGGCGCTGTTCATCGTCGCGGGCATCTCGACGTTGCTGTAGACGACGTGACCTCGGTTGTTGGCCCGCTCGAACGTCTGGATCGCCCGGTCGACCCGCTGCACCTCCCGTCGTTGGTCGTCCTCGAGCACCTGGACGTCCCCGGTCGCCTCGGACAGGGCGTCGTTGATCCGACGCCACTGCTCGCGTTGGCCGACCAGGTTCACCGTCGCGGTGTACTGCGTGGCCGGCAGCCGCTCCTGGGCGGTGTGCTTGGCGATCGAGCGGGCCTTGCGCTGGCGTGAGCTCAGCGGGGTCCGCACCGCGTCGGGGGCCGGCAGCGTGCGCTCCATGGCCGGGTGCGGCACCAGGCCCAGGGTGGGTCGCGGCATCGCGCGCTCTCGGTCGCGCTGCTGGCGGGTCAGCCCGGGCATCGACTCCACCGCGACGTCGAGCTCGCGCGCTCCATCCCGGGTGCCAGCTCGTTCGCTGGCGGTCGCTGCGCCCAGGAGCTCGGCGCGCTTGCTAGTGGGGTCGCTGGAGGACCCGCGGTCGGCGTCGAGGTACCCGTCGGGATCCGCGCTTCGGCTACGCCCCATGCCGCACCTGACCGCAGCCGTTCTGCACGTCCTTCGTGCTTCGGGAACCCGCCGGCGTGCGGGCCCATCGGTCGAGCTTCAAGCCCAGGAACAGCAGTCCTGCGATCAGCAGACCGAGGGCGATCAGGGAGCCGAACACCCAGGCCAAGACACCCCATCCGAACGCGAACCCGCCGGCCACTACCAGGGCGACGACGGCGCATCCTGCGAGGACACCGGCCACCCTCATCCCCTTGGACCCTGGCGGGAAACGGCCGAAGTAGGCGAACCCGAAGAGGGCCAGGATGCCCACGAGGAAGAGGGCGCCCGGTGGGCTGATGAACGCCATCAGGAGGTTTCTCAACAGCTCCCCGATGGGCTCCAAGAACTCTACGTTTCCGTCGGCCCGGGCCGCGGTCGGCAACGTCGTCAGCATGCGGATCTCCCTCGATGATCAGTCGCCAGAGGAAGGTGCCGGTGCGACGCGGGCCGTGACGCCGGCATGGTGATGTTCCTTGCTCGGCTGGGCGTCAGCGCAGGCCGTGGGCCACGGCCATCGCCGAGAGGTCGGTGTGCGGGGCGTCGGGCAGCCAGGTGTGGCTGGCGCCCTGTCGTGGGGCCCGGGCGCGGCCGCGGACCCGCCAGGGCTGCACCTCGGTGAGAACGGCGTGCACGAGCAGTTGGGCGTGGAAGCGGGTGGCCACCACGCAGAAGTCGAGGAGGGTGCCTGCGCGGGTGCGCTCCCCGCGCTGCTGGGTGCGGCTGGTCACCCGGGTCAGCGAGATCTGCCGGAGCCCCAGGTGGAGGTCGATGACGGTCACCAGGTGCTGGTCGAGCCACTGCTGGTCGCGCCATGCCGGCAGCACACCGCGGCCCTTGGGCAAGGCGATGCGCTCGAGGGCGTCACGGGCGTAGGCGGCGGCCCGTTCCTCATCGCGCCGGACGACGTCGTCTGGGACGGCCAGGTCACGGACCTGCTCGAGGTGCCGCTTCGACATCCGCACGGCGCCGCCGGTCCCGGAGCGCAGCCACCGCTGCACGCTGCGCCGGCTGACCTCCAGGGCGGTCGCGGCTGCGGCGGTGTCGGGCCCGCCCCGCTTGTTCACGCCGAACAGCACGCTCAGCACGACCGCCAGCTGCTCACCGGTCCAGGTCGGTAGCGGGCGGTCCTCGGCTGACGGCAGGGTGTCGCCCGCGGTCACAGACCGTCCTCGCGGGGGTCGCTGACCTCGAGCTTGTCCAGGCTGTCCACGCCCCAGTCGTCGAGGTAGTTCTCCCCGGCGTAGGCCTCCACCCAGGACATGTAGCCCTGATCGCCGCCCTGCTCGTAGGCGGCCATCATCTCCTCGACGTCGCCTGGGCCGAGCATCAGGTCGATTCGCCGGCGACGTCGGTAGTCAGTGCCCGCCCGGGTCGGACCCTGCTTGCCGGTGATGCTGAGCTTGGCGCCGCGGCGGGTCAGCGAGCCGCGGCGAGCTGCGGCCATCGCCCGGCGTCGCCCGGCCTTGGTGGTGGCGGCCTGCCGGGACTGGGCGACGACCTTGGCCAGGTTCGCGCCCCGCAGCCGGCTCTTCTGCGAGGCGTTGGTGACCCACCGCTCGGCGGTGCGGCGGGAGACCCCCAGTGCGGCCGCGGCCGCCGTGAGGTTGATCCCTGACTTGGTCTTGGCCGGCCCGCCGATGGCCAGCAGCATCCCCCGCACGTCGCCGTCGGGCCGGCCGCTGACGTCGCCGCCGCGGCCGGTGAGGGCGTTGAACACCGTGCCCCGCAGCTCGCGGGTGAAGCCCTCGCGGTTCACTGACCGACCTCAGCGACCTCGGCCGTCGTCCCGGTGCCCGCCGTGCTGCCGGCCGGTCCCAGGAGCTCCTTGCCCTTGTAGCCCCGCCCGGTCAGGTGCGGCAGCTGGTCGACCAGCAGGCCGGAGGCCTCGGGCTTGAACTGGCCCAGTCCGCGGCCCAGCTGCTCGGGCTTGCCCGGCCAGGCCGTCACCGGGTCGGGGTCGGCCGAGGCGTAGAGCACGGTGTCGGCGGTGATGGCCACCGGCCACCGGTCGCTGTCGCGGCCGATCTGCAGCACCCGGCGCAGGATGTTGGTGCGCGCTTTGGCGACGATATGGTGCCGACGAGCTGGGTCGTAGCCGGCCCGATCTCGCATCCATTCCTCGCTGCCCATCATGCCGATGGTGCGGGTGTAGACGATCTTGAGCAGGTCGCGGGCGCTCTGGGCGTCGGGGTCGGCGGTGTCCAGAGCGCTGCGTGCGTCGCGGATCCGCTCGTACCAGGGGTCGAGCACGCGGGAGTGCTCCGGCCAGGTGTAGGCGGCCAGGATCTGCGGCTGGTGCCCCAGCTCCCAGGCCAGCTGCAGGCCGGGGGTGGTGACCCAGATCGGCTGGGCGGGCATGGTGCCCCGCGGGACCAGGGGGTGCGGGATGCGCCAGTCCCCGGACTCGGGGACCTCGACCTTCCAGTAGCCGGGCAGTTTGGGGTCAAAGTCGCGGCCCTCGGGGTGGTGCTCGGCGTCGCCGATTCCCAGCTCGAGGCCGGCGACGCCGGCGGCGTAGGACCCGCCGCGGTCGTAGGCGTGCAGGTAGGTCTGCTCGCGCTCGTCGTCGGTGGGGACGCGCGACCAGTTCAGGTCCTGCTCGAGGGTGGCGATCGCCGCCGGCGGCACGGGCTTGCGGGGGCTGAACAGCTTGTCTCGGTCCTTGAACCGCAGGCTGATCATCAGATCGATGCCGGTCGCGGAGGCACCCATCGCCCAGGGGGCCTGCAGCTGGCTGGCGAACAGCGCGAGTCGGCGGGCCAGCGTGGCGGGGCTGGGACAGTCGGCCAGCACGGGTACCTCGAGCGGGTCGGCGTTCATCGCCGGGATGAGAGCGATCCACACCCCGCGCTGCTCACCGCGCCAGACCCGGGTCCAGGCCCGCAGTCCATCCCCGCTGCCGCCGATGGTCCAGCCCTCGGCCTGGGCAGCGGTGACCAGCTCAGCGCCGCGGGTCAGACCGTGCACGGCCTCGACCCGCTCGGTGGGGTCGGCCGGGATCTGGGCGACGTCGACGCCCAGGCTGGCCAGCGCTTCCGCGGTGACCCACAGCTGTCCGGGCTCGCTGCGTCGGGCCGTGACCTGGGTGCCCAGGTTCAGCTCGTGCACGACCTGGGCCAGGTGCCCGACGTGGGTCAGCTGGGCGGGCAGGTCGTGGCGATGGCCGTCGGCGGTCCAGATGCCGTCGGTGTGCAGGACGGCGGCCGGCGCGGTGAACGTCGCGTCCGGGCTCGGGCGTCGACGAGGGGCCGGCGCCGGTGCGCTCGCCACCGCCGCGGGCTCGGCCGGGGCCGGCGCGGGG
>NZ_JAMXRZ010000097.1 GCF_024124375.1 Klenkia sp. PcliD-1-E | reverse complement strand
CGGGCCTCGGCGGCGCGCGCCTCGGCGGCGCGGGCCTCGGCCTCGTAGTCGGGGACCGCCGGGGCCGCCGGAGGGGTCAGCTCGCCGCGGACGGCGGTGGCCTCGTCCTTGCTGCGGACGTCGTCGTCCTTCATGCCCTTCATCTCGCCCTTGAAGATGCGCATGGAGCGCCCCAGGGAACGGGAGGCGTCGGGCAGCTTCTTGTAGCCGAACAGCAGCAGCACGGCCAGGATGATCAGGCCGATCTCGAGCGGTCCGAGGTTCATCGTCTTCTCCGTGGTCGGTGGGTCCGGCGCGACTGCGAGGTTACGCGTCGGGCGTGCGCTGCCGGGCGACCGCCGCGGTCGCGAGCGACTGCTGCAGCTGGGCGGCGACCGGGGCGACGTCGCGCTGCAGGGCCGCCATCTCCCGGGTCAGCCGGCCCAACGCGCCCAGCAGGCCGTACGCCAGGACACCCAGGACGACCAGGGCGAGCACGACGACGACCAGCAGCACGATCAGCACGGTCCCGACCCTAGCCGGGGCCACCGACGTACCAGCTGTGCCGGGCCTGGGAACCCCCTGTACTGGGTGGGTTCAGTCGCTGTAGCGGGCGAGCGCGGCCCGGGCGGCGGCGCGGACCTCGTCGGCCAGCTCGGGTGGGTCCTCGACCCGGGCCGCGCCACCGAGGGAGGCCACCAGCCGGCGGGCCCAGCCGGGGTCGCCGGTGCGCACCGCGACCGACAGCCCCCCGGGCGGGTCGTCGACGGCGACGACGTCCTCCACCGGGAAGTAGTCGGCCACCCAGCGGGCGCTGCGGTCCAGCCGCAGCCGGACCAGCGGCTGGTCCTCGGCGGGCTGGTAGAGGCCGTCGTCCAGGTCGCGGGGCCGGGCCTGCTCGGGCGGCGCCGAGGGCTCGTCGAGCACCGTCAGGTCGTCGATGCGGTCCAGCCGGAACAACCGGGTGCCCTCGACCCGGCGGCACCACGCCTCCAGGTACCAGTGGCCCTCGACCAGCAGCAGCCGCATCGGGTCGACGGTCCGCTCGGTGCGCTCGTCGCGGCTGGGCACGTAGTAGTGCAGGTGCACCGCCCGGCCGGCCTCCAGCGCCTGCCGCACGACGGCGAGGGTCTGCTCGCGGGCGTCGATGCTGACGGTGACCGCACCCGCGAGGTCGGCCGGCTCCCCCGCGGCGGCGGACACCTTGAGCAGCGCCCGGCTGACCGCGTCGGTCTCGGCCAGGCCGGGCAGTTCCAGCAGGGCGCGCAGCGCGACCACCAGGGCGACGGCCTCGTCGGTGGCCAACCGCAGCGGCCGGACCAGGCCGGCGGTGTCGGTGACCCGCACCCGGTCGCCCTCGAAGGACAGGTCGACGAGGTCGCCGGGGCCGTGACCGGGCAGCCCGCACACCCACAGCAGCTCCAGGTCGCGGCGCAGCTGGGCCTCCCCGACCCCGAAGTCGCGGGCGGCGTCGGCCATGAGGACCCCGTCCGGCCGCGCCTCCAGGTAGGGCACCAGCGCCAGCAGCCGGGTCATCCGGTCGGTGGTGGGTGCGCTCACGACGCCGCCAGCCGGGTCAGCCGCTCGACGACGGCGGCGCGCAGCTCGGGCGGGGACTCCACCAGCACGTCCGGGCCGTGCGCGGCGACCTCGTCGGCCAGCGCCCACGGCTCGGTGGTGCGCAGCTCCAGCCGGTCGTCGCCCGCGTCGTCCGGGCCGAGGTCGGTGGCCCGCCGCCGCAGCCCGACCGCGGTGCCCGGCCGGGCGGTCAGGACGACGACGTGCTCGGGCCGGCCGACCTGTCGGGCCACGACGGCGGCCAGGTCGACGTCGTCGGGCGGGGTGAAGGCGTCGGGCGGGCCGCCGGCCCGGGGGGTCCCGCTGATCCGGGAGAGCCGGAACACGCGGGGGGCGTCGCGGTCGAGGTCGTGGCCGACCAGGTACCAGCGGCCGTGCCAGGACACCACGCCCCACGGCTGCACGCGGCGCCGGGCACCGGTGTCCTCGTCGGGGCGGGCGTAGGTGAAGGTGAGCAGCCGCCGGTCGCGGGCGGCGGTGTAGCAGGCGTCGAAGGCGGGCTCGCCGCCGTCCAGTCGGGGCTGCAGGGGCAGCGTGCCGGCGCCGTCGACGTCCACCCCGGCCGCGCGCAGCTTCACCAGCGCGCCCTGGGCGGCGCCGCCGAGCTGCGCGGACTGCCACAACCGCAGCGCCAGGCCCACGGCGGCGGCCTCGTCGCCGGTGAGGGTGATCTCGGGGAGCTCGTACTCCGACCGGGCGATCCGGTAGCCGTCCTCGGTGTCGAAGACGCTGGTCCGGCCGGTCTCCAGGGGGACCCCGAGCTCGCGCAGGTCGGCCTTGTCGCGCTCGAACATCCGCTTGAAGGCCTCGTCGGCGCGGTCGGTGCCGTCGGCGGGCTCGTAGCCGGGCACGATGCTGCGGATCCGCTCCGCGGTCACGTACTGGCGGGTGCCGAGGAGGGCGAAGACCAGGTTGACCAGTCTCTCCGCACGCTTGGCCGACACGGGGCCCAGGCTAGTGCGTGACCTAGGTTGGGCCCGGTGAGCAGTCCCCAGGTGCCCGTGTCCCGGATCCGCTGGCGGCGCGGGACGGTGACCGCCCTGGGCCGCAGCTGGCGGGACTCGCTGGAGCTGCAGGTCGAGGTGCCCGGGGACGGCGAGCTGAGGGCCCTCGCGCACCCCTCGGTGGTCGGCACGCCACAGGTGGGTGACGCCGTCCTGCTGAACACCACGGCGTGGGCACAGCGGCTGGGCACCGGCGGCTACGCGCTGGTGGTCGCCGTCCCCGACCGGCTGCCGCCGGACCCGGCCGGGCCGGGGCACCTGGTGAAGGGCCGCTACACCGGGCTGCAGGTGACGGTGCAGGGCGTGGACGAGCAGGAGACCCCCCACCACGCCGTCATCGCCGAGGCCGAGGACGTCGGCGGCATGCCGGTGGTGGTGGCCGACCTGCACTCGGCGCTGCCGGCGGTGCTGGCCGGCGTGCGCGCCACCGACGCCGCGATGAAGGTGGCCTACGTGATGACCGACGGCGGGGCGCTGCCGGCGGCGTTCTCGCGGACGCTGGACGGGCTGGCCGGCTCGCTGGCCGGCGTCGTCACGGTCGGGCAGGCCTTCGGCGGGGACCTGGAGGCGGTCACCGTGCACACCGGTCTGCTGGCCGCCCGGCACGTGCTGCGGGCCGACGTCGCGGTGGTCGCGCAGGGCCCGGGCAACCTGGGCACCGGGACGCCGTGGGGGTTCTCCGGCGTCGCCGCCGGCGAGGCGTGCAACGCCGCGCACGTGCTGGGCGGGCGGACCGTCGGTGCACTGCGGATATCCGACGCCGACCCGCGGCCGCGGCACCGCGGGGTGTCCCACCACTCGCTGACCGCCTTCGGCCGGGTCGCGCTGGGCGGGGTGGCCCTGCCGGTGCCGGCGTCGGGCCTGTCCGACGAGCTGGAGGTGCAGGTCGCCGAGGACCTGGCCGGCCAGCCTGACCGCAACCCTGTGGTGGAGGTCGAGGTCGAGGGTCTGGACGACGCGCTGCGCGCCCTGCCGGTGGGCCTGTCGACCATGGGCCGTGGGCTGGACGCCGACCACGCCTACTTCCTGGCCGCGGCCTGCGCCGGCCGGTACGCGGCGTCGCTGGTCACATCGAGCTGATCAGCTTCTCCACCCGCTCGTCGACGGACTTGAACGGGTCCTTGCACAGCACGGTGCGCTGCGCCTGGTCGTTGAGCTTGAGGTGCACCCAGTCGACGGTGAAGTCGCGGCGCTTGTCCTGGGCCTTGCGGATGAACTCCCCGCGCAGCTTGGCCCGGGTGGTCTGCGGGGGCACGTTCTTGGCCTCGAAGACCCGCGGGTCGTGGGTGACCCGGTCGACCTGGCCGGCCCGCTCCAGCAGGTAGTACAGGCCCCGGCCGCGACGGATGTCGTGGTAGGCCAGGTCGAGCTGGGCGACGCGGGCCGAGGACATCGAGAGGTCGTGCTTGGCGCGGTACCGCTCGATGATCGACTGCTTGATGGCCCAGTCGACCTCGCGGTCGACGAGCGAGTGGTCGCCGGTGTCGACGGCCTTGAGGGTGCGGCCCCACAGCTCGAGCATCTGGCGGTGCACCGGGCCCAGGCCCTCGCGGTCGACGTACTCGGCGGCGCGGTCGTGGTACTCGGTCTGGATCTCCAGAGCGGACATCTCGCGGCCGTTGGACAGCCGCACCTTGCGCCGGCCGGTGAGGTCGTGGCTGATCTCGCGGATGGCCCGGATGGGGTTCTCCAGCGTCATGTCCCGCACCGGGACGCCGTCCTCGATCATCCGCAGCACCAGGTCGGTGGCGGCCACCTTGAGCAGGGTGGTGGTCTCGCTCATGTTCGAGTCGCCGACGATGACGTGCAGCCGGCGGTAGCGCTCGGCGTCGGCGTGCGGCTCGTCGCGGGTGTTGATGATCGGCCGGGAGCGGGTGGTCGCCGAGGAGACGCCCTCCCAGATGTGCTCGGCGCGCTGGCTGACGCAGTAGACCGCGCCGCGGGGGGTCTGCAGGACCTTGCCGGCGCCGACCACGATCTGCCGGGTGACCAGGAACGGGATCAGGACGTCGGCCAGGCGGGAGAACTCGCCATGCCGCCCGACCAGGTAGTTCTCGTGGCATCCGTAGCTGTTGCCGGCGGAGTCGGTGTTGTTCTTGAACAGGTAGATGTCGCCGGTGACGCCCTCGTCGGCCAGCCGCTGCTCGGCGTCGACCAGCAGGCCCTCGAGGATCCGCTCCCCCGCCTTGTCGTGGACGACCAGCTCGGTGAGGTCGTCGCACTCGGCGGTGGCGTACTCGGGGTGGCTGCCGACGTCGAGGTAGAGCCGGGCGCCGTTGCGCAGGAACACGTTGGAGCTGCGGCCCCACGACACCACCCGCCGGAACAGGTAGCGGGCGACCTCGTCCGGGGAGAGCCGGCGCTGGCCCTCGAAGGTGCACGTGACGCCGTACTCGGTCTCGATGCCGAAGATCCTGCGGTCCACGGGACCGAGCCTAGGCCGGTGCGCCGGGTTCGGGGGCGGTCTCGCCGGGACCGTCGTCGTCCTGGGCGGCGGGTCCGGTACCGCCGGCGGTGTCCGGGGCGCCCGGGTTGCCGAGGCCGGGCGGGGTGCCCGGCGCCGGCGTGGTCGGGACCGACGTGCCCTCCGCCTCCGCCTCCTCGTCCGGGGCCGGGGCAGCGGACGCCGCGTCGCCGAGCAGGGTGCGCAGCGCGGCGCCGGTGATCCGCCGGAACGTCCGCTTGGGCCGTGCCCGGTCCAGGACGGCGACCTCCAGCTGCTCGGCCGGCAGCGTGCTGTGCTCCCCGCCGTTGGCCTGGGTGGAGGCGCTGGCCGCCGACAGCGCGGCGACGCCCACCCCGAGGGCGTCGCGCAGGGCCAGGCCGGTGCGGAAGTGCTCGCGCAGGTGGGCGCTGACCGCCTCGGCCTGCCCGCCCATGACGACGAAGTCGGGCTCGTCGACGACGGAGCCGTCGAAGGTGAGCCGGTAGAGCTGGTCGGCCTCGGGGGTGGTGCCGACCTCGGCGACGCACAGCTCGACCTCGAAGGGCTTCATCTGCTCGGTGAAGATCGACCCCAGGGTCTGGGCGTAGGCGTTGGCGACCACGCGGCCGGTGACGTCGCGGCGGTTGTAGGAGTACCCGCGGACGTCGGCCAGCCGGACGCCGGCCACCCGCAGGCTCTCGAACTCCGAGTACCGGCCGACGGCGGCGAACCCGATGCGGTCGTAGATCTCGCCGACCTTGTGCAGCGTCGAGCTGGGGTTCTCGGCGATGAGCAGCACCCCGCCCTCGTAGGTCAGGACGACGACGGAACGGCCGCGGGAGATGCCCTTGCGGGCGTACTCCGAGCGGTCGCGCATGACCTGCTCGGCGGAGGCGTAGTAGGGCATGGTCATGGCTCAGCCCTCCCGGCTGTCGGCGGCGGCGGAGCGGTCGGCGGTGATGGCCGCGGCGACCTCGGCCACCTCGGCGTCGGGCAGCCGGACCGCGCCCTCGGCGTCCACCCGGTAGACGATCGGGTACAGCCGCCGCACCGAGTCGGGTCCGCCGGTGGCGGAGTCGTCGTCGGCGGCGTCGTAGAGCGCCTCGACCAGGCTGCGGGTGGCCGTGTCGGCGGACAGGCCCGGACGCCAGGTCTTCTTGAGGGAGTTGCGGGCGAACAGCGAGCCGGAGCCGACGCTGGCGTAGCCCCGCTCCTCGTAGTTGCCGCCGGTGACGTCGTAGCTGAAGATCCGGCCGGCCCGCGCACCCTCGGCGGCGTCGAGGTCGTAGCCGGCGAACAGCGGGACGACGGCCAGGCCCTGCAGGGCGGCGCCGAGGTTGCCGCGGATCATCGCCGCGAGCCGGTTGGCCTTCCCGTCGAGGGAGAGGGTCATCCCCTCGATCTTCTCGTAGTGCTCGAGCTCGACCTGGTAGAGCCGGACCATCTCGATCGCGATGCCCGCCGCACCGGCGATGCCGATCACCGACCAGGAGTCGGCGGCGTAGACCTTCTCGATGTCCCGGCTGGAGATCAGGTTCCCCATCGTGGCCCGGCGGTCACCGCCCATGAGGACGCCGCCGTCGAACGTGGCCGCGACGATCGTGGTGCCGTGCGGCGCCAGGTCGGCCGCGGACACCGACGGCACCGGACGGCGGCCGGGGAGCAGCTCGGGGGCGGTCGTGCCGAGGAAGTCGGTGAAGGAGGACCCCACCCGGTCCAGGTAGGCGGGGGTGAACCCGCTCCGTCCGGCGATCTGCTCGCTCACCCGTGCGCCTCCTCCGCCGGCCCGTTCGTGGTGGGCCGATGTGGTGCCGCCGACCCGTGGGCGGGCCGGTCGGTGCTGCGCCGACCGGGCCGGGCGCCCCGTCGGTCTCGTCGATCCGACCCTAGTGGTGGGGTCGTGGTGCAGCCCGTCGCCGGGGGCGTCGCTCCCCCGGCGTGCTCCTCCAGGTAGGCGACCGCCGCCCGCAGCACGGCCGGGTCGTCGCGGAACTGCCCGAGCCCGCCGTTGCAGTTGAAGCAGAGGAGGGCACGGACTGCACCGGTGGCGTGGTCGTGGTCGACGTGGGCGGCTCGCGCCGCCTTGCAGATCGCGCACAGCCCGCCCTGCGCCTGCAGCATCGCATCGGCGTCGACCGCCGTGATCCCGTACCGCCTCTTCAGGTGGTAGGTGCGGGCGCCCCCGACCTTCTCCTTGCCCGCACGACCTCGCGCGTTGTGGCACGGCCTGCAGTACGTGGCCCGGTCGTCCTTGCTGCGGGCATTGCGCCCGAACTCCGTCCACGGCCGGACCTCACCGCAGTCCGGGCACCACTTGTGGCCGTCGGGCACGTCGCGGTCGCGCCGGTGCCGGCTCCGCGGCTGTCCGTTCCGGGCGTCCCTGCTGCTGGTGTGCCGGCGGCGGGCATGCAGCGAGCAGTAGAAGGCGAGACCGTCCTGTGAGTTCCTGTTCCTGGTGAACTCCGAGACCGGCCTCGGCTCACCGCAATCGCGGCAGAACTTCGTCTCCATGAGCGGACCAGGAGGCGGAAATGATCTTGATCACTGGCCCCCTTTCTGAACGAAGCCTTTCACGAACTCCTCGGCGTTGGACTCGAGCACCGCGTCGATCTCGTCGAGGATGTCGTCGGTCTCCTCGCCCATCTTCTCGCGGCGCTCGGTGCCCTCGGCGTCGACGGAGGCCTCGACCTCCTCGGTCTCCTCGCGCGACCGCGTGGCCTTCTGCTGCCCGCCGGTGTCCCTGGTGGCCATCTGATCCTCCGCACTCGAGTGGGTGTGGTGCCCTGCTGCGCAAGCTACCCGCGGGGTACGACAACCGGGTGTCAGGCCTCCCAGCCGCCGAGGTGGCCGTGCAGCCCGTCGGCGAGGGCGTGCAGGCCGGCGATGCGCGCGTCGAAGGCCGGGGACATGGGCGGCTCGGTGACCCGCACGGTCACCTGCCAGGCCACCTCGTCGACCCAGCGACCCTCCTCGGCCGGCACCGGGCCGACGACCTCGTCACCGGCCCGGCGGGCGGCGCCGGCGGCGAACGCGTCGGCCTGCTCGCGGGTGGCGAAGCCGACGAGGTGGCGGGTCTCCCCCGACACCCCCGATGCGGTGCCGCCGCTGCGCAGCCGGCCGGCGAGGTCGTCCAGGGCGAGCAGCACGTCGGCCGGTGTGGCGCCGTCGGTGAGCAGGCCCGCCGTGACCAGGTGGCGGCCCAGGGAGGACGTCAGCTGAGGTGGCAGGTCACCGGAGAGCAGGTGCACCTGCAGCGCCGAGAGGACCCGCACCACGGCGGCGATGTCCGTGGGCCGGACCGACCGCGCCGCCGGACGCCGCGGACGCCGGGCCGGAGCCGGGTCGGGCGCGGACGGTCCTGCGGCGGGGGGTTCGGCGGCGGGGGCCACGGTCAGGCCCCGGTGATGGTGTCGACCAGCTCCTGGGCGCTGCCCACCCGGCCGAACAGCGCGCCGACGTGGTCGCGGGTGCCCCGCAGCGGCTCCATCGTCGGGATCCGCACCAGCGTCTCCCGGCCCAGGTCGAACACCACCGAGTCCCAGGACGCCGCGGCCACCTGCGCCGGGTAGCGCCGCAGGCACTCGCCGCGGAAGTAGGCCCGGGTGTCCTCCGGGGGCGCGCCGATGGCCGCGGTGACCTCGTCCTCGGTGACCAGCCGCTGCATGGCCCCGCGGGCCACGAGTCGCTGGTAGAGCCCCTTGTCCGGCCGGATGTCGGAGTACTGCAGGTCGACCAGGGCCAGCCGGGCGTCGCCCCAGCTCAGCCCGTCGCGCTGGCGGTAGCCCTGCAGCAGCCGGAGCTTGGCCGGCCAGTCCAGCCGGTCGGCGCAGCGCATCGGGTCGACCGCCAGGTCCTCGAGCACCTCGCCCCACCGGACCAGCACGTCGAGGGTCTGCGGGTCGGTGTCGCCGGTCCGCTCGACGAACGTGCGGGCCCGGGCCAGGAACTCCTGCTGGATCTCCAGCGCGGTCAGCCGGCGGCCGTCCCGGAGCCGCACGGCGTGGGTGAGCGTGGGGTCGTGGCTGACGGCCTGCAGCTCGGCCACCGGTTCCTCGATCGACAGGTCCGGGCCGAGCGCCCGCGCCTCGATCATCGCCAGCACCAGCGCCGTCGTCCCCACCTTCAGGTAGGTGGACAGCTCGGCGAGGTTCGCGTCGCCGATGATCACGTGCAGTCGGCGGTACTCGTCGGGGTTGGCGTGCGGCTCGTCGCGGGTGTTGATGATGGGCCGCTTCAGCGTCGTCTCCAGGCCCACCTCGACCTCGAAGAAGTCCGCCCGCTGGGAGATCTGGAAGCCCTGGGTACGGCCGTCGGTGCCGATGCCCACCCGGCCGGCCCCGGCGAAGACCTGCCTCGTGACGAAGAAGGGGACCAGGCCCTTGATGATGTCCAGGAACGGGGTCCGCCGGTCCATCAGGTAGTTCTCGTGCGCCCCGTAGGACTGGCCCTTGCCGTCGGTGTTGTTCTTGTAGAGCTGGATCGGCGCGGTGCCGGGGACCCGGGCCGCCCGTACAGACGCCTCGGCCATCACCCGCTCCCCCGCCTTGTCCCACAGCACGACGTCCCGGGGGCTGGTGACCTCGGGCGTGGAGTACTCCGGGTGGGCGTGGTCGACGTAGAGCCGGGCGCCGTTGGTGAGCACGACGTTGGCCATCCCCGGGTCCTCGTCGGGGTCGTCGTGGTCCAGCGCCCGGGCCGGGGACAGGTCGAACCCGCGGGCGTCGCGCAGCGGGTTCTCCTCCTCGAAGTCCCACCGGGGCCGACGCCGCGGTGCCGCCTCGGCCGGTGCCCAGGCGTTCACCACCTGGCTGGACAGCGTCGTCGGGTTGGCCCCGGGCTGACCGGGCACCGAGATGCCGTACTCGACCTCGGTGCCCATGACCCGCCGCACGCTCATGCCGCCACCCTAGGAGGCGCGCCGGGACCCCGCCGCACCCCGCGACGAGGCCGACCGGGCCGGGCCGTCAACGGTCGGCGAACGACCCCGTGGTGGTCCCGCCGCCCGCGGGGACGAGCACGCAGGTCGGGAACGGGAAGGACGCCCAGTCGTCGGGGTCGTCGGTGGTGATGTCGAGCGCGACCTCGGCCGGCAGCGGCCCGTCGAGGTGGTCGACGGCGTCGGGCCGGCACTGCTCGGCGATCGCCGCCCGCGCGGCCTGGTCGGCCGGGAACGGGGTGCCCTCGGGGACGTCGGGGTAGCCGCTGACCCGCTCGGCCCAGTGCGGCTGCGAGCACGCGACGACGTCGTTGTCGGCCGGGTCGCCGTCCAGGCAGGCGCGGTAGGCCGCGGTAGTGCCGGACTCCATCACCCCGGCCATCCGGCCCGGCGCGGTCTCGGGCTGGCCGTAGCCGTAGGTGACGTCGCAGGCCACCCACCGCGCCCCGCGCGCCCACTGCTCCTCGGTGGGGAGCACCTGCGCGTAGTCGGCGTAGAGCAGGTCCCCGGGCCGGGCCCGCAGGTAGTCCTCGACGGTGTCGTAGCTGCAGACCTCGTCGAAGGCGTCGCCCAGGTAGCCCTCGTCGAGGTCGTCCTGCGTCGGGTACTCAGCATCGACGGGCAGCCCGGTGTCGGCCACCACGGCCGTCTCGGCCGTGTGCCCGTCGCCGCAGTCGACGACGTCGGGCACCTGCAGCGGCTCGTAGAGGGACTCCACGTCGTGGCAGGTCCCGATCGCGGGCGCGTCGACCATCGGGTCGTCCCCCGGCGTCGGCGAGGCCACCGGCGCCGGGCTGGCCGAGCCCTCGACGGTCGACGTGCACCCGGCCAGCAGGAGGGCAGCACCGACCGCCAGCACCGCCCCCCGCACGGTCTAGAGGTACTGGCCGGTGTTGGTGGCGGTGTCGATCGCGCGGCCGGACTCGTTGCCCTTGCCGCTGATCAACGTGCGGATGTAGACGATCCGCTCGCCCTTCTTGCCCGAGATGCGCGCCCAGTCGTCGGGGTTGGTCGTGTTCGGGAGGTCCTCGTTCTCCTTGAACTCGTCCACGCACGCCGCCATCAGGTGGCCCACCCGCAGCCCGTCGACGCCGGTCTCCAGCCGGTCCTTGATCGCCATCTTCTTGGCCCGGTCCACGATGTTCTGCAGCATGGCGCCGGAGTTGAAGTCCTTGAAGTAGAGGACCTCCTTGTCGCCGTTGGCGTAGGTCACCTCGAGGAAACGGTTCTCCTCGCTCTCGGTGTACATGCGCTCGACGGTCGACTGGATCATCCCGGCGATGGTCGCCTCGCGGCTGCCGCCGTGCTCGGCCAGGTCGTCGGTGTGGATGGGCAGCGTCGTCGTCAGGTACTTGGTGAAGATGTCGCGGGCCGCCTCGGCGTCCGGACGCTCGATCTTGATCTTCACGTCGAGACGACCGGGCCGCAGGATCGCCGGGTCGATCATGTCCTCGCGGTTGGAGGCGCCGATGACGATGACGTTCTCCAGGCCCTCGACGCCGTCGATCTCGCTGAGCAGCTGCGGCACGATCGTGGACTCCACGTCGGAGCTCACCCCCGTGCCGCGGGTGCGGAAGATCGAGTCCATCTCGTCGAAGAACACGATGACCGGCGCACCCTCGCTGGCCTTCTCCCGGGCGCGCTGGAAGACCAGGCGGATGTGCCGCTCGGTCTCCCCGACGTACTTGTTCAGCAGCTCCGGGCCCTTGATGTTGAGGAAGTAGGACCGCGCACGGGTCGCCTCCTCGGCGCCGTGGGCGACGGCGATCTGCTTGGCCAGCGAGTTTGCCACGGCCTTCGCGATCAGCGTCTTGCCGCACCCGGGCGGGCCGTAGAGCAGGATGCCCTTCGGCGGGCGCAGCTCGTAGGTCTTGAACAGGTCCTTGTGCAGGAACGGCATCTCGACGGCGTCGCGGATCTGCTCGATCTGCCGGGACAGGCCACCGATGTCGCCGTAGTCGATGTCGGGGACCTCCTCGAGGATCAGCTCCTCGACCTCGCTCTTGGGGATCCGCTCGTAGACGAAGCCCGACCGCGACTCCAGCAGCAGCGAGTCACCGGCCCGCAGCTTCTGCCCGGCGAGGGAGTCCGCGACCTGGACCACGCGCTCCTCGTCGGTGTGCCCGACCACCAGCGCTCGGGGCGCCTGGCCCTCGATCGGCTCGAGCAGCTCCTTGAGCATGACGACGTCGCCCGAGCGCTCGAAGCCGCGCGCCTCGACGACGTTCATGGCCTCGTTGAGCATCAGCTCCTGGCCGTACTGCAGGCCCTCGACGTCGACCGCCGGGGAGACCGACACCCGCAGCTTGCGCCCGCCGGTGAACACGTCGACGGTGCCGTCCTCGAACCGGCCGAGGAACACGCCGTAGCCCGAGGGCGGCTGGCCCAGGCGCTCGATCTCCTCCTTGAGCTGCACCAGCTGGTCGCGGGCGCCCCGCAGGGTCTCGCTCAGCTTGTCGTTGCGCTCGGCCAGGAAGGCCGCGCGGCCCTCGGCCTCCGCGACCCGCTCCTCGAGCGCGCGCACCTGGCGCGGGCTGTCGGACACCTTGCGGCGCAGGAGGCCGATCTCCTCCTCGAGGTAGCTGATCTGGCTCACCAGCGAGGCGACGTCACGATCACGCCGCGCCCGGAACTCATCAGGCCCGAGAGAACCCATCACGCACCTCCGCACACGTCAGGGGCTGCCGAGCCGTCACTGTATCCACGCCGTGCGGCAGAACGCCCGCACCGGAGGGCCCGCCCGTGACGAGCGCGCAACGGCTCGTCCCAGGCGTCTCAGAAGCGGCGTACCTTGCGCGCGCGCAGCGGGGCCACCGCACCCTCGGCCAGCCGCCGGCAGGTGACCAGGAACGCCGTGTGCGCCACCATGCGGTGCTCCGGCCGCACCGCCAGGCCCTCGGCGTGCCAGGGCCGGTTCATCGACTCCCAGGCGTAGGGCTCGGTCCAGCAGGCCTGGGCGCGCAGCGCCTCGACGTAGCTGGACAGCTGGGTCGTGGTGGCCACGTAGCCGACCAGCACCCCACCCGGGCGCAGGGCCGCGGCCACCGTGGGCAGCACCGCCCAGGGCTCGAGCATGTCCAGCACCACCCGGTCGACGGTCTCGGTCGCCGGGTGCTGGTCCAGGTCGCCCAGCCGCAGCGACCAGTTCGCCGGCACCTCCTTCAGGAACGTCTCGACGTTGCCGCGCGCGACGTCGAGGAAGTCCTCGCGGCGCTCGTAGCTGGTCAGGTGGCCCGTGGAGCCGACGGCGCGCAGCAGGGAGCAGGACAGCGCCCCCGAGCCCGCCCCGGCCTCCAGCACCCGCATGCCGGGCCCGATGTCGCCGAAGCCGACGATCTGGGCGGCGTCCTTCGGGTAGATGACCTGCGCGCCGCGCGGCATGGACAGCACGAAGTCGGCCAGCAGCGGCCGGAACGCCAGGTACCCGGTGTTGTTGGTGGAGTGCACCACCGAGCCCTCGGGCGCGCCGATCAGGTGGTCGTGCTCGATGGCGCCCTTGTGGGTGTGGAACTGCTTGCCGGGGGTGAGGACGACGGTGTGCATGTTGCCCTTGGGGTCGGTCAGCTGCACCCGGTCGCCGACCTCGAAGGCCCCGTCGACGGGCTCCCGGACGGGTGCGGCGGGGACGGCGGGCAGGTCGGGCTGGGGTTCCACGTCCGACGAGACTACGGAGCGCGGTTCTGTCGGTACCCCCGCCTACCGTGGCCGCCATGACGACGACGGAGCTGGCGACGGACGTCACCGACCCCGCAGCCGACGGCATGGTCCTGGCGGCCGACCAGCGGACGACGGCGGCGGACACCACCCCGCGCCGGCCGTCCCTGTCCCCGTCCCGCGCGGCCGACTTCAAGACCTGCCCCCTGCTCTACCGGTTCCGCACCATCGACCGGCTGCCCGAGCGGAAGTCCCGCGCTGCCGTCCGCGGCACCCTCGTGCACGCGGTGCTCGAGCGCCTCTACGACCTGCCGGCCGGTGAGCGCACCGTCGCCGCGGCCCAGCAGCTGGTGCAGCCGGCCTGGGCGGAGCTGCGCGCGGAGCCCGGGGTGGCCGAGCTGTTCGAGCCCGCCGAGGGCGAGCCGGCGGCCGAGAGCCTGGAGAGCTGGCTGGCCTCGGCCGGCTCGCTGGTGGAGACCTACTTCCGGCTCGAGGACCCCACCCGCATCCAGCCCGAGGGGCGGGAGGAGCTGGTCGAGGTCACCCTGCCCGACGGGTTGCTGCTGCGCGGCTACGTCGACCGCCTGGACGTCGCCCGCAACGGCGCGCTGCGGGTCGTGGACTACAAGACCGGCGGCATGCCGCGCGAGGCGTTCGAGGCCAAGGCGCTGTTCCAGATGAAGTTCTACGCGCTGGTGCTGTGGCGCACCCGGGGCGTGGTCGCCGCCCAGCTCAAGCTGATCTACCTCAAGGATGGCGACGTCCTCACCTACGGCCCCGACGAGGCCGAGCTGCTGCGCTTCGAGCGCACCCTGCAGGCGATCTGGGCCGCGATCGGCAGGGCGGTGGAGACCGGTGACTTCCGGCCCAACCGCAGCCGGTTGTGCAGCTGGTGCGACCACCAGGCCGTCTGCCCGTCCTTCGGCGGCACTCCCCCGCCGTTCCCGGCGCAGGCGGCCGCCGCAGCCGGCTGGCGGACGGCCCTCCCGGTGGAGGTGGTCGGCTGAGGGCCGGGGTCCGGGTCAGACGACCGCGGGGTGCGGCAACCCGGCCAGGGTCGCCGGCGTGACGCCGACCAGGCTGTCGGCGACGGTCAGGCCCGGGGCGGCGGGGGGCTGCTCGCCCTGCGGCACGAGCAGCACGCGGCAGCCGGCAGCCAGCCCGGACCGGCTGCCGGCGTGGGAGTCCTCGACCACCGCGCAGTGCGCCGGCGCCAGGCCCAGGGCGGCCAGGGCCTGCAGGTAGGGCGCCGGGTCGGGCTTGAGCGCCGGCACCTCGTCGCCGCAGACGGTGACCTCGAACGGCTCGGCGCCGAGGTCGGCCCGCAGGTGACCCAGCACCAGGGAGACCAGCGGCCGGTAGGTGGTGGTGACCAGGGCCGTCCGCACGCCGGACTGCAGGCACTGGGTGAGCAGCTCCCGTGCGCCGGGGCGCCAGGTGACCGACTCCGCCATCAGCCCGGTCACCCGCTCGAGCACCCGGTCGGCGTCGCGCCGCTGCTGGTCGGGGCTGCGCTCCACCCCGACGTCGCGCCGCACGATCGCCATGGCGCCGCCCAGGTCGACCCCGGTCGTCGCGGCGAGCGCGGCGGTGGACACCGAGCCGCCCCAGCCGGCGGCGAGCTCGGCCAGCGCCTCGTCCCAGTACTGCTCGGTGGCCAGCAGGGTCCCGTCCATGTCGAACAGCACCGCCGCCAACGGGCGGCCCTCCTCCGCCGGGGACGTCAGCACCGGGCAAGTCTAGGGACCCCCCCGGGCTCAGGCCGGTTCGGTCCGGGCCAGCGTCGCGAACACGATGACGTTGTCGAGGTAGCTGCCGGCCGCGGAGTCGAAGTCCCCCCCGCAGGTGATCAACCGCAGTTGCGGGTCGGGGGTGTTGCCGTAGGCCTCGATGGTGGGGAAGTCGTCCTTGGGGTGCCGCTCGACACGGTCGACGGCGAAGACCGCGCGCGAGCCGTCGGTGCGGCCGACGACCACCTCGGCGCCCGGCTGCAGACGACCGAGGTCGAAGAAGACCCCCGGGCCGTACGCGGCCGAGTCGACGTGGCCGAGCAGCACCGCGGGGCCCACCTCCCCGGGCGCCGGGCCGCGGTCGTACCAGCCGGCCTGGTCGTCCGGTCCCAACGGTGGCACCTCGACCGCGCCGTCGTCGTCCAGCCCGAGTCGCAGCAGGTCGCTGCTGACACCGATGTCCTGGATGCTGACGGTGACCGGTTCGGCGACGGCGGCTGCCTCCGGGGTCGCGGTCGCCGGTGTCCCGGTCGCCGGGAGGGACGGCGGCGCGGGGGGCGTCGAGAAGGTCGGGTCCGGGCTGAGGGACGCGACGCCGGCGGTCGGTTGCGGGGGCGCCTGCTGGCCGGTCACCGCGATGCCGGCGGCGACCAGGGCGACGGCGGCGAGCGTCACGGCCAGGACCGTCCAGGTGCGTGCGGTCCAGGTGCTGACGTTCCACCGGCGTGCGGGGTGGGTGCTCACGGCTGTCCTTCCGGACGGGGGTGGCCGTGCCGCGCGGGACCACGGGGGCCCCGCGCGGCACGGGCGGGGCTCAGGCCTGCTCGGCCCCGCGCCGAC
>NZ_JAMXRZ010000096.1 GCF_024124375.1 Klenkia sp. PcliD-1-E | reverse complement strand
GACGGCGAGTCCTACCGGATGCGCCAAGCCCGCACCCGAGGAGGTGACCGCCCCACCCGCTAATCACCGCGAGGGGCGGGGACTTTCACCTGGCCACCAACGGGGACCTGAGCTTGGCCATTGACAGACGTCCTACGAGGTCAGACAGTGTGACTCCATCCGCCCTCAGGTCACGACTCGGATTAGGTCTGCAATCGCGGACCGGCACTCGTGATAGCCGTTCTGCTTCAGGAACGAGTCGGCAAACACAGTTACGAGCTCATCGAGGGAGCCGCGGAACCTCCAACTTCGCAGTGCCTTTGCGGCATATCCCTGAGGTGGGCAGAACGGCTCCTACTCGCCCGCAGCACGAGGAGTCGGGGTGCCTGGGAAGGCGAGTTCGGTCCAGGGTTTCACCGCCTCGCCGTCCTCCTTCCGAATATGGGTGCCCACCGCAATGAACCAGTCGAAGCGGCGAGGGAGATCCGCCCATCGACGTGGAAAGACCCGCCGATACTCTCGGCTGGTCACCGCTCGGGCTACCGTCACGATCGGATCGATGACTTCAACGAGCGGCAAGGCGTGGCCGCCGCTCTCGGTGGGGATGGTCTCCACGAAGGTTGAGTAGTCGACTCGGCCGGCCGCCCAGATCCATAGGTAGGCCGCCATGTCAGTCACATGGCGCACTTCCTGGAACTTGACGCCGTTCTGCGGTCGAGAGAATGTGGGCACAGGCACGAGGCGGTTCGCAAAATGACCGCGAGCGAACCGGATGGCCAGATCCGGGTTGACTTCTTGCTTCCGCAATGACCGCGTCGGAGCGCAGGCAACGAGGACGCGAACCTTGGGCGTGTTGTCAAAGGAGGTATAGAGCTGCCACTCACCAGCGCCTAAGGGGACGTGATCCGGCCTAAACCAAGCTCGGATGCGAACGGCAAGCTCGCCGCCCCACTTGAAGAGCGCGGAGACACACGCCGCCACGGTTGCGCTCACAGCGGCAGTCGATACAACGGAACCAGCCATCAGTCCTTCGCTCGCAAATGTAGGAACTTCGCCGTCGGCTGAGCCCCACGGCTCGGAAGGTCGCGGTCATGTGTCGAGGAAGTCCCATTCGCTGCCGAGGACCCAGCGCAGGGCCGAAAGCTTGCCGTTGAGCATGCCGAGTTCGAAGTCCGTGTAGGGGCCAAGCTGCCCAGGCGCTGTGTACAGCTCCTCAACACGCCGGCGCCCTGGCCCTGCAATCGCGAGTAGGCGCTCTACTTCTGCCTCATCTCCCGCGTCCTCAAGCCGGTACTCGTGCTGGAGGGAGCGGTGATACCAGATGCGGTCGAACAGATCCCGTTCGGCCTCCACGATCTCGTCCAGTCGCCGGGGCTCCTCCTCGAAGTACGTCTCCGCGAACAGCTCCTCGATCTCGACGCCGAAGTGGTCCAGTAGGACCTGATTGAGGCCGTCGACTCCCAGTCCGTAGGTCGATCCCTCCGCTGCGAACAGACTGGCGAGGTGGGGATGCGGCTGCCGGGCGTCTCCGCCGGGCAAGGAGAAGTCGTCGCTGTTGCTCGTGATGAACGCGCGCGGCTCCTGGTCCACCCCTACGCCACGGAAAGTCGTTGCATAGAGCTCGATGAGCAGGGCATCGGCGACACTGTTGCGGGATCGGTGGAACGGCGCCTGCTTGAGCAGGCCGCGCTCGACCACCCCGCGCTTCTCTTCGTCCCCTGGTTCGAGGACACGGCCGGCTTGGAGCAAGTCCAGCACCTCGTCGAAGTTGCGGGTCGTCATGGCTCCGATGAGCGGCACATGGCGCGAAAGATCCGTCATGACCTTGAGAGCCTGCTCCTGGTCCGACCCGCCGTAGTCGTCGAGATCTTGCTTGATGAGCTTGAACCGCTGGGCGATGCTCGCGGTCATCGACGTCTCAACGCGATCTCGGTTCCGCTCGAACTCGTCGACGAGGAATCGAGGGACGAGCAGCTCGACCTGCCCCTGGTGAACGAGTACCCGGAGCGCGACGATCCAGCGCTGCCCGTCGCGGCGCTTGCACAGGTCCAGCCAGGTGGAGGTGTCAACGAGCAGATGGAGCACGACCCCACCGTATGGCCTACCCCGGAGACGACATGGCTCAGTTGACCGAGGAGCAGAAGGCTCAGCGAGCGGCTGCGCGCCGCCACAGAGCTGCCATAGCGGCCGAGGGGTACGCCCACCGACAGGAGCGCAAGCGCCGAGAGTGGGACGCCAACGGCACCCAGCTCACCCGCGACGAGATCGAGGCCGGCGTTCACTGTCGCGGCTGCGCCCGGCCAATCATCGACGGACTCGGCGACTGGCCGCCGCTCATGAAGCTGACCGAGCGGGAGAAGCCCGAGTACGACGCTGCCCAGGCCGACTTCGCTGCCGGCCACAAGGACTGCCGCAGTCACCGCTGGAGCATGTCGGGCTCCCGAGCGATGCACTGCGGCTACTGCTGCCCTCCCCCGCCGCTCAGCGACCGGCAGATGGAAAGACTCGGGATGCTCCTCCGTGCAAGCCGACCGGATTCGGCGGAGCTACGAACTTGGCGCCTGACACTGACCTGCGACCACGTCATCGACGTCCAGCAGCACAAGTCACACGGGCAATGGACGACCAACGTGCGGCACTGCCGCACCTGCGATCAGACCCGCGGAGTCGTGATCGCTGTTCCCGAGTCGGTCGCACGCGGCTGAGGTCGATGGCCGACCGGACTGCGATGAGGAGCCGTTGTCTGCGGAATCCTCGCCGGCGACCGCGCCGGCGAGGCGTCACCAGTAGATGGCGATGACCTCGACGTCCAGGAGGCGGTCACCGCGACGTACGTCTGGATCCGACGCACGGACCGGTAGGACAGGTGTGGCGGCAAGTCCGGGAAAGAGCGGTAGGCCAACCGCCACTCGCGCTTCTTGCCTTGCCGCGAGGTCGGCATCGGGATCCAGGACTGAGTGGCCCGTCCTTCGCTCGATCACCTCGCGGACGGCCGCGTACGCACGGCGCTGACCCGAGATCGACGATGCCTCGGGGCCCGCTGCTCGGGCAATGTGCGCGATCTCCACCTCCTCGGCGGTTCCCAGCTCGATCGCTGCCGCGGCCAAGAGCTTCTCCTTATAGAAGTCCAAGGCCCGCACAACCAGCTCTTGCTGGGCGTTCTGCCCACTGATGACTCCCAGACTCCCGACGCCAGTGCGGCTCGCTTCGTTGATCTGATCGACGAGCGTGGGCACGGCCTCGCGAAAGACGTCCGCCAACTTCACAGGGGTCCACGTCTGGTGGAGGCCGTCCCGCGCCACACGACAAAGCATCGTGACCGGTGCAGATGAGAATAGGACGCGTCGGATGTCCTTCCAGTAGCCGATGTGCTCGGTCACCCCTACGACTTCGAGCGGCCGCCTTTCGACCTCTAGCCCTGCGACCGCGTCGTTGTGCACTACATACTCTTGACCGTCCACTTCGATGACCGAGAGGCTTGTCGCTTTTGCCCGGATCGGTATTAGTCCTGCCAGCAGTCGCTGCAATATCCTGTTGACAGGCTCGGCATCGCGAAGTCCTGCCCGTGCAGCAGTGTCGAACACCTCGGGGTACTCCTCAACCATCGAGGCGTACTCGGAGATGAGGGTTCCGAGCTTGAACACTGGATCTACCTCTAGCTCAACCTCGACCTCGACGAGCGCTCCCCGCGACAAGCCCGTGACAGGCGCAGCAATCGAGCGTTCCTCTTCCTGCTGTATAGCGGTCAGATCGTCGAGCTTCTTCGGGGTTGCGATCCGGACTTCAAGCGCATAATCAAGGTCGCAATCGTCACGCAGTTCCTTAAACAGCGTCTGGACTATGGCCTTACGCGAGGTCTGCACACTATTCGAGTTGCTGGTCTGGAAGCGTGAGCCGACTTCACTGTTGACTACAAAGGCATCGGCGGACACCTTGCCCGTGACTTCAGTCTCCTCTGCTTGCGAGATAGCGCGGGACACCTGCTCGGGGATGGTCTCCCTCTGCGAAACAAGTAGGCTCCGCAGGCTCACTTCGTCGAGATAGATGAATTCTCGGAGCGGCGGCTGTACCGAAGCTGCGTGAGAGGGGTTGCGCTTCCGTCCCGGACGGACCCGACTCCACCAGGATCTAAGCGACACGAGGCGTCTCCCGACGATCCCTACTGGGTCGTCTCAACACTCGCTCGAACGCCTCAGCCATGTCCTCATCCGAGATGGAACCGCGTCCTTCGCCGGCTGCCACCAGGGCCGCCTCTGTCCATATCGAGCTAAGACGTGCGGCGGACCACCCCTCGGTCAGGGCGGCAATCTCTTCGATAGGCAGGTCCCCTGACGTCTTCAGCTTGCGAGCGCCCACCATCAGGATCTCCACGCGGTCACTATCGGTGGGGAGACCGAAGGAGATCTCCCAGTCAAACCGGCCAGGCCGAAGCAAAGCTTCATCGATGTCGTCAATGCGGTTGGTCGCGGCTATCACGACGATGTTGCTGGCCTTCTGGTCGAACCCGTCGAGCAGGGTTAGCAGTTGCGCCACGAGCCGCTTGGACGCTTCGTGTGAGTCATCAGTCCGCCGCTCCGCAATGCTGTCGATCTCGTCAAAGAAGATGATTGCACGTTCCTCCTTTTCGGCTGCGTCGAAGATTCGCCGAAGCGTGTCCTCGCTGTCGCCGACCCACTTGCTGACGATCGACGGACCGCTGACGAGATAGAACGTTGCCTTCGCCTCGTGGCCGATGATGCGGGCGAGGTGCGTCTTGCCGGTTCCCGGCGGACCCGTGAAGATGATTCCCTTGACGGCGCGAGCGCCTATCGCGTCGAGTGCAGCCTTCTTATCGAGCTGAGTCTCGATCAACTCACGGGCCCGCTCCCGAACTTCGTGGTATCCGCCAAAGGAGCGAAAGTCGAGCTCTGCAGCTTCGTCGTGTTTGACCAGATACTCGCTAAGCGCATCCTCGTCGACGCCGACGTCTCGGAGTCTGATAGGTGACTCCGATATCACCCTCACGATTCCGTCATGGTCGTCGAACTCGACCGTATTGCCTACCGTAACGCCAAGTCTCTTGCGCGGCGTCTTCTTCAGGAAGCGCAGGCCGATGGACGACTCAAGAAGAACCCCATCCTTGAGCAGCTTCCGGACGACGCCGACACTTCGTTCGTCGATCCAAATCTTGTCTGGGACTACGTGCCAGCCAACGTCGCTTACGATGACCGCGTCGCCAGGCCTAACCACTACGAGCTCGGACGATGAGATCCTGGCCGACCCACCTCCTTGAAGGCGGGCATGAAACGTGCGACCGTCGTCTTCGACGACAGTTACGCGAGCAGTCCGTCCGACGACGACTTGACTCGGATTATGACCAGGCTCCGTGTCGCTCATTGGGTCCAATCCTCGTCCGCGAGGGGCGCATCGTTGAGCTGATCACGCCGCGCCCGCCAGTCGGGCAGGTGCCGGTCCATCAGCTTGGTGAACCGCTCGCCGTGGTTGCGCTCCAGGAGATGCGTCATCTCGTGGACGACGACGTATTCCAGACAGTCGGGGTGCTTCTTGGCGAGTTCGAGGTTGAACCAGATGTGGCCGGTTTCGCGGTTGCACGAGCCCCACTTGGTCTTCATGCGGCGGATGCTCCAGCGGGGCACCTGCCGGCCGATCGTCTCTTCCCACTGGGCGATAAGCCCTGGGATGCGTCGGCGAAGCTGCTCGCGCTGCCAGCGCTGGAGGACATCCCGCCGACTGTCCACGCTGGTGCCCTCGGGGACGTACAGCAGTAGTCGATCGCCGTCGAGCTCCGCGTGAGCGCGGCCTGGGCGCTCAATGACCTTCAGGCGGTGCCGGACCCCCCAGACGTAGTGGGACTCTCCGCTGACCATCTCCCGCTCGGACTGGCGCACGGCGGAGCGCAGTTGCTCGCGCTGCTTCTTGATCCAAGGAAGCCTTTGAATGACGGCCAGCCGAACGCGGTCGTCGTCAAGCGTTAGCGGCGCGGCCACGCGCACGCGCCCGAGCGGCGGGTAGACGCCGATGTGCAGGTTCTTGATGTCCTTGTAGATGACGTCGACATCGATACCGCGGATGGTGAGATAGGCGCTAGCGGTACTCATGGCGCGCCTTCACCAGTTCAAACAACTCATCGAAGCGATCGAAGTCGGCCGGCAGTGCCTGCGCGAGGGCGCGGCGGACCCTCTTCTCCTTGATGGGACTGCCGACCCAGGAGTCCGGCTTGGTGTGCCGGATCGTCGTATCGATTTCGACCGCGATCTCGATCTGAGGGTAAAAGAAATCGATCAGGGCCTTGCGGGCGCCGTTGTCGGCCCACTCGGGATACGCCGTGTCGGACTCCCCCTTGCCCAGCTTGGTGGCGTGTTCCAGCAGCTTGGCCAGGTAGCCCTTGTAGTCCAGCGCCCCGCGGCGGCGCTCCTCCAAGATGGCGTCGAGCAGCTCCGACATCTTGTCGTAGTACCTCGGGTTCATAGCGTGCTCGTCGATGATCACCTTGCGCATGTTGTTGGTGATCGTCTCGGCGACGGCCTCGGGATCCTTCTTGATGCCCTCGGGGAGCTTGTCGATCGCCCCCGTGCCCAGCTCGACGATGAGCTGGATGAGCCCGGTGTCCTTGAAGTTGGACAGGACCTCTGACGTCTTGGCGCTGATGTAGGTGTCGAGCAGGTGCCGCATCCCGGCCTCGTACTGCTTGAAGTCGACGTCCTCTCCCGCACCGAGCTTCACCTCGTCGCGCACGTTGACGTAGTGGGCGATCTCGGCCTTGATCGCCGCGGCCTCGGCGTCCCCGTAGCCGGCGGCGTCCATCTCGTTGGCCAGGTTGCCGTAGGCGCGGGTCACCGCCGCGACGGCCTTGTAGAGCTCCACGCGCCTGGGCTCGTTGGCCTTCAGCTGCTCAGCGTTGCCCTGCTCCATCGCGCAGAAGTACTGCTGGTACTGCAGCGTGTTCCTCGGCGGTGCGACCGGCTCGCAGAGGGCGCGGATGGCCTCCAGGGCCTCGTCGAGGTCGGCGCGCGCCTTGTCGATCCGATCGGAGAGCAGCCCCTCGATGTCCTGCTTCTCGTAACCGTCGAGTGCGCCGCTGGTGTAGTCGGTAATGGCCGACTCCAGCGAGTTGAACAGGTCGCGGTAGTCGACGATGTAGCCGTAGTCCTTGTCCTCGCCGTCCAGCCGGTTCACCCGGCAGATGGCCTGGAACAGGCCGTGGTCGCGCATCGGCTTGTCGATGTAGAGGTAGGTGGCGCTCGGCGCATCGAACCCGGTCAGAAGCTTGTCCACCACGATGAGCAGCCGCATCTGGCCCGGCTGCTTGACGAACTTCTCCTTGACCTGGCGCTCGAACTCCTCGACCTTGGTCATCGCGGAGTCGGCGGGCTCATCGAAGTAGTCGGCAAGCATCTGCCGGTAGATGTCGTACTGGCGCAGCTTCTCCGTCGCCCCGGCGCCCGCATCCTCCTTGGAGATATCGCCGGCCTGCGGGGCGTAGCTGGTGATGATGGCGCACTTGCCCTTGAAGCCCGCCTGGCGGAACAGCTCGTAGAACTTGCAGGCCTGGTAGATGCTCTGGCCGACCAACATGGCGTTGCCGCGGCCGTCAGACAGGCGCGGCTTGGTCTCCATGTCGAGCAGGATGTCGTCGACAATCTGCCGTGCTCGGGGCTCGGACGAGACGACTTTCTGCAGCGTGCCCCAGCGCTTCTTAAGCGCGGCCCGCGAGAGGTCGGTCATGCCCTTGGTCTTGGCCTCGAACCACTTGTCGACCTTGTCCGGGCTGGTGAGGTCCTGGTCGATGTTGCGGGCCTCGTAGCGCAGGTCGAGCACGACGCCGTCCCCGACGGCCTCGTCGAACTTGTACGTGTGGATGAAGCTGCCGAACGTCTCGATGCTGGTGGCCTTGTCCGCCTTGAGCAGCGGCGTTCCGGTGAAGCCGATGAACATCGCCTCGGGCAGCAGCTGCTTCATGGCGGCGTGCATGTTGCCCGACTGGGTGCGGTGCGCCTCGTCGACGAAGACGAACAGGTTGCCGTTGGCCTTGAAGTCGCTCGGGACGCTGGCGTTAAGCTCGCGGATGAAGTCCCCATCGGCGGGGTCCCGGGCCGCGTCGTCATCCGAGCCGCGGAACTTGTGCACCAACGAGCAGATCAGCCACTCCTCGGAGGCGTTGAGGGTGGCCAGCAGGTCCCCGCCGCTCTTGGTGCGGTAGATGGCCTCGTCGACCCCGCCGAAGACCTGCTCGATCTGCTCGTCTAGCTCGGTCCGGTCGGTGATCAGCAGGACTCGGGGATCCTTCTGGTGCTCCCGAATCCACTTCGCCAGCCACACCATCGTTAGCGACTTACCTGAGCCCTGGGTGTGCCAGATGATGCCGCCCTCGCGCTTGGCAATGCGTGCCTGGGCGGCCTTCACGCCGAAGTACTGGTTGTGCCGCGCCGTCTTCTTGACCCCGGCGTCGAACACCATGAAGTCGTGGATCAGCTCGAGCAGGCGGCCCTTCGAACACAGCTGGGTCAGCGCCCGGTCGAGCGGGTCCGCGATGTCCGAGGGCTCCTTCCACTCCAGCCAGTACTTCTCCGGCGTATCGATGACGGCGTAGCGGAGGCCCTCGACGTCGTTGCCGGCCATGACCAGCTGCACCGTGGTGAAGAACGGCCGGATGAAGTCGCGGGACTGGTTGCCGATGGTCTGCCGGATGCCCTCGGAGACGGCTACCTTCGAGCGCTTCAGCTCCAAGGTCACCAGCGCGATGCCGTTGACGTAGAGCACCACGTCCGGGCGCTTGGTGTGCTGACCCAGCACGGTGACTTCTTCGGCGAGCGCGAAGTGGTTGGCCTCGGGATTTGCCCAGTCGATGAGCCACACCGTCTCGGTCCGCTCGCCGATGCCCGGCTTGACCTTTACCCCATAGCGCAGCAGGCCGTAGACGTCGCGGTTGGCCTCGTACAGATCCCTGCCGCCACCGAGAGAGGCGTCGCTCTTCAGCTTGTCGATCGCCTTGTTGATCAGGTTGTCGTTGTAGCCGCGGGCACGGAGGTTCTGCGACAGCAGCTCGACCTCGACGTTCGAGTTGCCTTCGCGGTACTCCCAGTCGCCCAGGTATTCGTAGCCGAGATTGCTCTGGAATAGCTCAATGACCCGGTCCTGTGCCAGGCGCTCAAGTTGGCCGACGTTGGTCATGAGGCAGCCTCCATGTCGGAGGCGTCAACCCAGCGGGCCGGCACGCTGAGCGCCGCCAGGTACTCCAGCGCCTCCTGCTCTGACAGCTCCTGGTTGGCCTCGTGGGTGAGCGGGTTACGGATGCCGGCGAACACGCCCTCGGCGAACATCATCGCCCCGCGCTGAACCGACCTGTAGGTGTCGCTGCCGTCATCCGTCATCCGGCGCAGGCGCGCCTTTCCCGGCTTCGGTTCATCGAGTGAGAACGCCTGCTTGAACAGGTCGGTCTCGCTCACGTCGCGTCGCCCGACCTTGTTCTGCGTCTCTGCATTCAACTTCTTGATCGTACCCTCAACTGCTTCGCGGTAGTGGCCCGACTGCCAGAGCGACCGCGCTCCGCTCCAGACCCAGGGATACAGCTCCGCAGCGGAAAGCTCAGGGGCGTTCTCGCCGAGATTCTCTCTGACCTCGTGCTCGCGGACGAGCTCTTCGCGCGCACGGATAGCAGCCTCGCGGTGGCGGGTCCAGCGGTTGATGGGCGAGAGCTCAATTTCCGTTCGCCAGGCCGGCACAACACGGTCGAGGATCTTCTCCACGACCTGAGCCTGCTTAGTCACGTCGGTGTCGGACGCGGCCGTACTGGACGTGGTTGATATCGAGACGTAACCAGGGCCACTGCGACTATCGTTCGTCATCACGGTCATCGTGATGACGTTATCCAGCTCGCCAAGGGCCCACTCGGTGTTCATGAGGCAGCCTCCACGGCCAGCCGAGCCCGGCCGGTTAGGAGCTGCTGCATCATGCCGGTCTTGATGGCGCGGGCCTTCGTCAAGCGGACCCTGAGAGCATCAAGCTCCAAGTCCGCATCCCGAAGGACACTGCCGATTGCCTTTTGCTCGTCAACACTAGGTGCCTGCAGAGGGATTGAGGCCACCTTGCTCGCACTGATCTCCAGGAACGTGCTGCCCGCGGCCCGAAACTCAAGCGCCGACTTGTTCTGCTGGATCCAGTAGTAAAGGAACCAGGTCGACCTACGATCCTTAGGAATCATGGACGCGAATCCCTGATTGGTCGTGATTGGTACTTCTGCGACAGCGCAGTGCCCGATGCTCGCACGCGACGTAACCAGGATGGTACCCACGGGCAGCAGAGTGGCCGCCGAGTTCGCGAGACCTTGCGGAGTGATTGTGCGTTCCGAACGTGAGACCAGTCCTGCACCATCTGCACGTATCTCCGCGGGCGTGAACCAGGGGATGCCACCACCCCAGTACAAGGACGAACGAGTGGACGGAGTCCCACCTCCCACGACCCGGGCTAGTGCACCGATCGTCTTGCCGATCCACGCTTCTTTGAATCCAGGCAAGCGGGTGCGCCCGGTCAGGAGCTGCTGCATCATGCCGCGCTTGATTGCCACCTTCTTTGCAATCTGTCGTTCAAGTGTCGCTATTGCACTGTCGCTTGCAAGCAGTGCATCAACGGTATCCCGTTGTTGGCTCAGCGGCGGCAAGTCCACCTCAAGGTCGAGAAACTTCGTCTTGGCGATGTTGTAGCGGGTTGCTCCTTGGGCTAATGACGACACCAGACGACGCCCTGCGTTGGATCGGAAAAAGTATGCAAGATAGGTCGGATTCGCAATGCCGAGTTCACGCAGTCTATATCCGAAGCAAAAGCTGTTGAGATATGTGTTGGCAGATGGGTCGAAGTCAACCACCGCGGATAGCGCGACCTCTTCAGGCGTCTCGGAGGATCCGTTGAACAACAAATCCCCCCGCATCACCCGGTTCTGGCTCTCGCCCTTGTCAACGTGGACCCGCTCCAGTTGAAGCCCCGTAAGCCTGGTGTTGTTGATAACCTCTAAGAAAGTGACGAACGATGCGTCACCTCGCCCGAAGTCCGCCTTAGTTTTGCCCGACAGGCCGCCGTAAGTTGAGCCAAGGTCGCGTAGTCGGGTGCGCGTCATGACTCGACTCCCATAGCGGCCAAGTGCCCCAGAATCTTCGACTCGAGCTCATTCAGTTCGGCGTCCAATGCCCCCGCCGTCTCGGCATACCTCTCGCCGAGCTCCCGAATCCGCTGCACGAGCGCGAGCGTGAGCGCCGTGACCTCCCGGGCGACGCGCGTGACGACGGTGGCAT
The DNA here is from genome assembly GCF_024124375.1 of Klenkia sp. PcliD-1-E. Classification (GTDB taxonomy): domain Bacteria; phylum Actinomycetota; class Actinomycetes; order Mycobacteriales; family Geodermatophilaceae; genus Klenkia. The sequence continues at coordinate 5,008 of NZ_JAMXRZ010000096.1, read as the reverse complement.
GCCACTTGTCATCAAGTACCAGCTGCTTGACCTCCGGCATCGAGAGCTCGCCGTACTTTGTAAGAGTCGCGAGGTCGAGCGCCGCTTGGGCGTCCCTGGCGGCTCTCTTGGCGGTCGCCTCAGCGTCGTAGAGGGAGAGCATGCGCTGCAGCGCCTCGATCTCGTCAGGCTCCGCGCCCTCGCGCTTGGCCACTTTCAACCGGGTCGCGACAAGCGCCTTGCTGATCTTGTCGTCGTCCATGGCGTCTGCGAGAAGACCGTCCTCGACGGCATGCTCTTCTACGAACTCCTCGACGGCCCGGGTCGTCTCTTCGGCCACCACGTTGAGGTTGTCGACCTCGGCCTGCTCGTCGGCAAGGAAACGAGCAACGACAAGCGCCCGCGGGATGAGGTCCATCTTGTACTTGGTGGCGCCCCGACCGGAGCCAACGACGAGGTCGGGAGTCTCGGAGAGCTTGCGCTCCTTATCCTCGATGGTCTTGCGCGGCTTGGCAGCGTCCAACCAGCCGTCGTTCATGACGAGGAAGACGTCGTCGTGCATGACCTCGTGCCAGTAGGTCATCAGCTGCTCGTAGACGTCGTACTCGTCGAGCAACGGGACGTTCTTGAAGCGTGCGAGCAGTTCGTCACCAAGACTGCCGATCAGTTCCTTGGGGACTGTCGTGCCATCGATAGCCTGCAGGATCGGCCGGTGAGCGGCGAACCAGTCGTCGACGACGGTGCGGGCGTCGCTGGCGAATTTCTTGAACTCGTCGGAGTCCAGGATCGCCTGCTGGACTTGCTCTACCCCGGTGGCGAGGTCGCTGTAGCCGGGTCGGTCGTCCTTGAACAGCGTGGTTCGGAGTGAGGGGAACGCGTCCCAGTAGCGCGCGAGCGCGTCGAGGTCGCGGTTGGGTATGCCGCCGTGCAGGTGCGCGTTGAGATCTTGGAGGTCCTCGGGCTCGCTGGAGTCGATGTAGCGCGGGATGTTCAGGTTGTAGTCGTTTTTCGCGTCCGCGATCTCGGCCAGGGGCACCATCCGCGAGTAGCGGTCGATCTGAAGCTGGCGGGTGAAGACGTCGACGATCTTGTGGATGTCCTGGCTGCGGAGGCGGTTCTTGGGGCCGTCCTTCATGAAGCCCTTGGAGGCGTCGATCATGAAGACGCCGGTCCGCGCCTGGGCGTTCTCCTTGTCCAGCACGACGATGCAGGCCGGGATGCCGGTGCCGTAGAAGAGGTTGGCGGGCAGGCCGATGACGCCCTTGATGTAGCCGCGTCGGAGCAGCTCCTTGCGGATGGTCGCCTCGGCGTTGCCGCGGAACAGGACACCATGCGGCAGGATGACCGCCGCCTTGCCGGTGCTCTTGAGCGACTTGAGGATGTGCAGCAAGAAGGCGTAGTCGCCGTTCTTCTCTGGGGGCCGGCCGAACTCGAAGCGGCCGTAGGCGTTCTCCAGACCGTTGCTCCAGGACTTGATGGAGAACGGCGGGTTGGCGACGGCGAAGTCGAACGTGCGGAGCTGCGCACCCGCGGTGAACTGCGGGTTGGTGATCGTGTCGCCCTTGCGGATCTCCGCGTCCTCATTGCCGTGGAGGATCATGTTCATCCGGGACAGCGCCCAAGTGGCGTTGTCCTTCTCCTGGCCGTAGATGGAGATGCCGCGCGGCGCCTCGTCGGCCACCTTCAGCAGCAGCGAGCCCGACCCGCACGTGGGGTCATAGACCGTGTCGTCCTGTCGCGTGTTCGGCCCGATACCGATGACCTTAGCGAGGATGCGCGAGACCTCGGCCGGCGTGTAGAACTGCCCCTTGCTCTTGCCCGACTCGGTGGCGAAGTGCCGCATCAGGTACTCGTAGGCGTCACCCAGCAGGTCGTCGCCTTCGGCCCGGGAGCCGCGGAAGTCAAGATCAGCAAAGATCGTGACGAGCTTGGAGAGCCGGTCCTGCATCTCCTTGCCCTTTCCCAGCTTCTCCTCGTCATTGAAGTCGGCGAGGTCGATGACCTTCTCGAGGCCGTTGGCCTCGGCGAGCTTGCCGATGATCTTATTGATCTTGTCGCCGATCTCCTTGTCGCCTTTGAGCGCGACCATGTCGTCGAAGGAGCCGCCGGCCGGGACGTCGATCAGGCTGTTGCGGTCGGTCTTGGCCTTGTCCGTCACGTACTTCACGAAGAGCAACGTGAGGATGTAGTCCTTGTACTGACCGGCGTCCATGCCGCCGCGCAGCTCGTCGCAGCTCCGCCAGAGCGAGCTGTACAGGTCCGACTTCTTGAGAGCCACTAACACGTCACCCCCTTCGTCTGCAGGCTGGACCCAACGGTCGGCATAAGGACAGCTTCAGCCTGTAGGAGTGCCCGAGTGGGCGGATAGGCGGCTGGCTGCCCCGATACTTGCTCGACCGACATCAGATTGCTCGCCCTCCCAGGTAGCCGACGAGGTACTACCGGGTCCACGGACGGTCCCGGCGGGGCTACACGCAGCGACCCTATGCGCGGCCTGCGACAGATCCGGAACGCCACACGCCCGCACCTCGCTTCTGTGGGTCACCGACGCCTTGGCCTGGAGTCATTGCGCGGGAGGCCTCTGGCGAGCGCGCATCGCGGACATCACCGCGGCCGAGGACGTGTCGGCGCCGTAGACAGCGCGAAGCCCGGCCGCTCACCGTCCGGAGAGGAGCCGGGCCCACATACTGAAGCTCAGCGCGACAGGCAAGGCTCAGTGTAGGCGTCACCGACACGGGCGCCAAGCCTCGCCGGCAGCAGACGGCCGGAGCGACCCGACGACTGCCGCCGCCGTGCATAAGCCGGGGTACCCCTGCCTCGTACGCGTACCCGCCGTGCCCACACCGCGCCCACACGGCGCCCACAGAAGGGCCGTTACGGACCATCGACGGCCATCGGTCGCCAACCATGAAATCGCAGGTCACACGGCAAATCAGCGATGATCATGCAGGTCGGCGAAGGGCCCTGAGATACCTCATAATCCCTGGGTCGTGGGTTCGAGCCCCACCCGCCCCACCACGTGCGGCCGTCCGACGGGACCGGCTGGACCGGGTCAGGATGGGGCGGTGCCGTTCCGCCACGAGACACCCGTGTCCGCCCCCGCCGCGACCGTCGTCGAGACGCTGACCGACGAGGCCTTCGTCCGCGCCTTCCTCGCCGACCTCGGTGCCGACGTCCGCGAGGTGGTCGCCCGGCCCGGCCGGACGACGGCGCGCTACACCGTCCCCACGCAGGGCATCCCCGAGGTGTTCGCGCGGTTCGTCGGCGACCGCGTGGAGCTGACCGACGTCCGCACCTGGACCGTGGACGGCGACACCGCGACCGGCACCGTGCTGGTGACCGCGTCGGTCTTCGGCCGCGACGTCCGGCTCGAGGGAGACCGCCGCATCGCCGGCGGCACGCTCACCACCACCGGCCGCTCGCACGTCGACGCCCCCTTCGTCGGCCGCAAGGCCGAGGGCGGCGTCGACGAGCTCGCCGTCCTGGTCATGCAGAAGGAGGCCGCCCGACTGGGCTGACGCCCACGGCGTGCCGGCGGGCCAGCTCCTGGTAGATCGCCGGGTTCCCGTCCACCCACTGCGCCGCCCCCTCGGTCAGCGGGCCGCGCACCTTGGCCGGCGACCCGAGGGCCAGCACCTCGTCCGGGACGACGAGCCCCGGCGGCACCAGCGAACCGGCGCCGATCAGTGCCCGCCGGCCGATGCGGGCGCCGTCCTGCACCGTCGACCCGTTGCCGACCAGCGCCTCGGCCCCGACGACGCAGCCGTGCACCACGCACAGGTGGCCGATGGTCGCCCCCGGGCCGACCTCGGTCGCCGGGTCGTCGCCGCCGTGCAGCACCGACCCGTCCTGCACGTTGGCGCCCTCGCGGACGACGATCCGGCCGAAGTCGGCGCGCAGCACGGCGCCGTACCAGACCGAGGCGTGCGCCTCGACGACGACGTCGCCGACCAGGGTCGCGGTCGGGGCGATCCAGGCGTCGGGGTGGACCTGCGGGGAACGTCCCTCGAAGGAGAACAGCGGCATGACCGCACCCTCCCGCACGGCGGGACCGGCCGCACGGGTGCACCGTGTCCTTCATGACGACACCGCAGTCCGACGAGCCCCAGCCGCGCGACATCGCCCTGGAGCAGGAGACGGAGGAGCAGGCCCAGGACCTGGAGGAGCAGAGCGACCCGGAGTGACCGGGCGGGCCGATCCCTTACGTCGTACGTTCGCTCCCGTGGACCCGCAGCAGCAGCCCCGCGTGCTGGCCGGCCGGTACGTCCTGGCCGAGGAGATCGGCCGCGGAGGCATGGGCGTCGTCTGGCGCGCGCACGACCAGGTGCTCGACCGCGAGGTCGCGGTCAAGGAGGTCACCTTCGGCGTCCAGGTCTCCGCGCAGGAGCGCGAGGTGCTGCGCGAGCGCACCCTCCGCGAGGCCCGCGCGGCCGCCCGGCTGGACCACCCCGCCGTCACCACCGTCCACGACGTGGTCGAGGAGGACGGCCGGCCCTGGCTGGTCATGGAGCACGTCCGGTCGCAGACGCTGCTCCAGCTCGTCGAGCAGCACGGCCCGCTGCGCGTCGACCTCGTCGCCCGCGTCGGCCTGGACGTGCTCGACGCGCTGTGCGCCGCCCACCGCGAGGGCATCGTCCACCGTGACGTGAAGCCGGCGAACGTCCTGGTCGACGAGGCCGGGCACGGCCACCTGACCGACTTCGGCATCGCCACCACCACCGGCGACTCCAGCCTGACCGCCACCGGCACCGTCCTCGGGTCGCCGTCCTACATGTCGCCCGAGCGGGCCACCGGCCAGCAGCCCCAGCCGCGCGACGACCTGTGGTCGCTGGGCGCCACGCTCTACACCGCCGTCGAGGGCCGCCCGCCCTTCGACCGGGGCGAGCCCATGGCCACCCTGCTGGCCGTCGTCGGCGACCACCCGGCGCCGATGGTCCGGGCCGGCGCACTGCAGCCCGTGCTCGCCGCGCTGCTGGCCCGCGACCCGCAGCGCCGGGCCACCGCCGACCAGGCCCGCGCCGCGTTCCGG
>NZ_JAMXRZ010000095.1 GCF_024124375.1 Klenkia sp. PcliD-1-E | reverse complement strand
GTGCTCGGCGGCCGACCACAGCCGGTGCACCCGTCCCGGCCCCTCGCGGCCGGCCCGGCCCGCGCGCTGGGTGGCCGCGGCCTGCGAGACGGGGACCGTGACCAGGGTGCCGAGGCCGCGGGACAGGTCGACCCGCGGCGTGCGGGCCAGGCCCGCGTCCACCACGACCCGCACGCCGGGCACGGTGAGGCTGGACTCGGCGACGTCGGTGGCCAGCACCACCCGTCGGCCGTCGCGGGGTCGTAGCGCCGCGTCCTGCTCGGTGGCCGACAGCCGGCCGTGCAGGGGCAGGACGGCGGCGTCGACGCCGGCCAGCCGGCGCTGCACCGCGGCGATCTCGGCGCCGCCGGGCAGGAAGACCAGCACGTCGTGCGGCCCCTCGGCCAGCGCCTGGCGCACCGCGTCGGCGGCGGCGTCCAGCAACCGCGGGTCGACCCCGGGCATCGCCGGGACGCCGTGCCACACCACCTCGACGTCGTGCAGCACGCCCGTCGCCTCCACCACGGGCGCCCCGCCCAGCAGCACCGCCAGCCGGTCGGCCTGCGCCGTCGCGGACATGGCCAGCAGCCGCAGCTCCGGGCGCAGCGCGGCCCGGACGTCGAGCAGGAACGCCAGCGCCAGGTCGGTGTCGGTGTGCCGCTCGTGCACCTCGTCCAGCACGACGACGTCGACGCCGGCCAGCTCGGGGTCGGCCTGCAGGCGGCGCAGCAGCAGCCCGGTGGTGACCACCTCGACCCGGGTGGCGGCCGAGCGGCGGGACTCCCCGCGCACGCTGAACCCGACCCGTTGCCCGACGGGCTCGCCGACCAGGTCGGCCATCCGCCGGGCGGCGGCGCGGGCGGCGACCCGGCGCGGCTCGGCGACCAGCACGGTGCCGTGCGCGGCCAGCGCGAGCGGGACGAGGGTGGTCTTGCCGGTGCCGGGCGGGGCGACCAGGACGGCGCTGCCGTGGCCGTCCAGCGCCGCCGTCAGCTCGGGGAGCACCGACCGCACGGGCAGGTCGACGTCCGCGGGCAGCACGGGGACCAGTGTCCGCGTCAGGCGGTGCCGGCCGGGACGACCCAGCGCTGGTCGAGGTCGAGCACCTCGGCCGCGGTCTCGAAGTCGGCGTCGTAGTGCACGACGGCCAGGCCGTGCCGGGAGGCCAGCACCGCGGTGAGCAGGTCGGGCATGCCCACCGCGCGGTGCCGGCCGGTGCGGGCCAGGGCGCGCTGGGCGTCGAACGCCGCGCCCCAGGCGTCGTCGTCCAGGGGCAGGTACTCGTAGGCCGTGCGCCGGTCGGCGCGGATGCGCTCGTACTCGGTGGGCGAGCGGGCGCTGAACAGGGCCTCGGCGTCCAGGGTCGGGCAGGTGGCCACCAGCCCGGCGGTGATCAGCGGCTCGAGCCGCGCGGCGACGGCGGGCACCCGCATCCGGGCGGCCGCGCTGGTGTCGACCAGGTACCGGGCGATCAGCGCCACACGTCGGCCCGCTGCGCCGGGTCGGCCAGCTCGGCGAGACCGCCCGCGGCGAGCCAGTCGACCTGCCGTGCCCGGGCCGAGGCGGCGGCGGCCTGCCGGAGCGCGGTGCGCACGGTGTCGGAGATGCCGGTCGTGCCGAGCTCGCGGCGCGCCTGCGCGAGCAGGTCGTCGTCGATGTCGATCAGCCGTTTGGTCACCTGCACCCCCCGGTATGTGGCCTCTTCCGGTGGAGCATATACCTGGTCGGCCGGGTCGCCGGGCGGGCGCACAGCCGATAGACAGCTCCGGTGACCGTCATCGGGTTCCACGCCAGCCACGAGCAGATCCCGCCGTCGGAGCTGCTCTCCGCCGTCCAGCACGCCGAGCGGGTCGGGTTCACCGCCGCCATGTGCTCGGACCACCTCGAACCCTGGTCGGTGCGGCAGGGCCAGTCCGGGTTCGCCTGGTCCTGGCTCGGCGCCGCGCTGGCGACCACGTCGCTGCCGTTCGGGGCGGTGAACGCCCCCGGCCAGCGCTACCACCCGGTGATCATCGCCCAGGCCGTCGCGACCCTGGCGCAGATGAACCCGGGCCGGTTCTGGGTGGCGCTGGGCTCGGGCGAGCTGATGAACGAGCACATCACCGGTCAGCAGTGGCCGCGCAAGGAACTGCGCGACGCCCGGCTGCGGGAGTGCGTCGACGTCATCCGGGCGCTGCTGGCCGGCGAGGAGGTCACCCACGACGGGCTGGTGACCGTCGACCGTGCGCGCGTCTGGTCGCTGCCGGAGCAGCAGCCCGCGCTGGTGTGCCCGGCGGTGACGGCGGCGACCGCCCGGCGGGGTGCGGACTGGGCCGACGGCCTGATCACCATCAACCAGCCGCACGACCGGCTGCGCGAGGTGCTGGCCGCCTACCGCGACGCCGGGGGGCAGGGGCCGGCCACCGTGCAGGTGCACCTGTCCTGGGCGCCCGACGAGGACGAGGCGCTGGAGATCGCCTGGGACCAGTGGCGGTCCAACCTGCTGCCGCCCCCCACCTGCTGGGAGCTGGAGGGCGCGAAGAGCTTCGACCAGGTGGGCGAGCTGGTCACCCGCGAGCAGGTGCAGCAGGCCGTGCAGGTCTCCGCCGACCTCGGCGAGCACGCCGCGCGCATCGCCGAGTACGCCGAGCTCGGTTTCGACCAGGTCGTGCTGCACCACGTCGGGCAGTCGCAGACCGCGTTCCTGGACGCGTTCGGGGACAAGGTCCTGCCGCAGCTCGACGTCACCCGCCCCGGCCCGGCGGTGGCCATCGACCCACCGGGGCCGGAGGGCGTGCGCCGTCCCGAGCAGGAGCCGCAGCCGGCGGTGCTGGCATGAGGGTCAGCGACACCGCGGACCTGTGGTGGAAGAACGCCGTCCTGTACTGCCTGGACGTCGAGACGTTCATGGACTGGGACGACGACGGCACCGGTGACTTCACCGGGCTGGTGCAGCGGCTGGACCACCTGGTCGACCTCGGCGTCACCTGCCTGTGGCTGATGCCCTTCTACCCGACCGCCGAGCGGGACGACGGCTACGACATCACCGACTTCTACGGGGTGGACCCGCGGCTGGGCACCCACGGCGACCTGGTCGAGCTGATCCGCACCGCGCACGACCGCGGGCTGCGCGTCATCGCCGACCTCGTGGTCAACCACACCTCCGACCAGCACCCCTGGTTCCAGGAGTCCCGTCGGTCGAAGGACGACCCGAAGCGCGACTGGTACGTGTGGCGCGCCGACACCCCGCCGGACACCAGCGACCAGGTCGTCTTCCCCGACCAGGAGGACTCGATCTGGGAGCTCGACGAGCGCACCGGCGAGTACTACCTGCACCAGTTCTACTCGACCCAGCCCGACCTGAACGTGACGAACCCGCTGGTCCGCGACGAGATCGCCAAGATCGTCGGGTTCTGGACCCAGCTGGGCCTGGACGGGTTCCGGATGGACGCCGTCCCGTTCCTGCTGGACACCAACGGGGCCGAGGCCGACCGGCTGCCGGACCCGCACTCCTGGCTGCGCGACGTCCGGGCGTTCCTGGACCGCCGGACGCACGGCGGCATCCTGCTCGGCGAGGTCAACCTGCCCTTCGAGCAGCAGCTGGAGTTCTTCGGCGGGGCCGACGGCGACGAGCTGACCATGCAGTTCGACTTCATCTCGATGCAGGCCACCTACCTGTCGCTGGCCCGCTGCGACGCGGGGCCGCTGACCCGGGCGCTGCAGGGCCGCCCGGCGACGTCGTCGGACTCGCAGTGGGCGACGTTCGTGCGCAACCACGACGAGCTGACCCTGGACAAGCTGACCGAGGACGAGCGGCAGGAGGTGTTCGCCGCCTTCGGCCCGGACCCGGCGATGCAGATCTACGACCGCGGCCTCATCCGCCGGCTGCCCCCGATGCTCGGCGGGGACCCGCGGCGGGTGCGGATGGTCTACAGCCTGATGTTCTCCCTGCCGGGGACGCCCACGATCTTCTACGGCGAGGAGATCGGGATGGGGGAGCAGCTGGACGTCGGCAGCCGGCTCGCCGTCCGCACCCCGATGCAGTGGACGTCGGGGACCAACGGCGGGTTCTCCCGCGCCGCCGCGAAGAAGCTGCCGGGTCCGGTGGTGACCGGTGGGTACGGGCCGGAGTTCGTCAACGTGGCCGACCAGCGCAAGGACCCCGACTCGCTGCTGTCGTTCTTCCGGCTGCTGGTCTCCCGGCGCAAGGAGTGCCCGGAGCTGGGCTGGGGTGACTTCCAGGTGCTCGACCAGCCGCACGCCGCGGTCCTGGCGCACCTGTGCTCGTGGGAGGACGGCGCGCTGGTCGCGGTGCACAACCTGGGCCCGGAGCCGGCGGTGGTGCCGCTGGCGCTCGACGGCTGCGGGGCCGACCACCTGCTCGCCGACCTGCTGGTGGAAGGTACGACGGCGGTCGACGAGCGGGGCCGGGCCGAGGTCGCGCTGGAGGGCTACGGCTACCGCTGGCTCCGGGTGGTGGCACCGGGCACGCGGCGGCTGCTGTGACCGCCGCGGACGACCCCGTGCTCGCGGGGGTCGGCCCGCGGCTGAGGGCGCTGCGGCAGCGACGGGACCAGACGCTGACGGCGCTGTCGGCGGCCACCGGGATCTCGGTGAGCACGCTGTCGCGGCTGGAGTCCGGGGGGCGCAAGCCCACGCTGGAGCTGCTGCTGCCGATCGCGCGGGCGCACGGGGTGGCGCTGGACGAGCTGGTCGGGGCGCCGCGGGTGGGGGACCCGCGGGTGCGCAGCGAGCCGGTGGAGATGCACGGCATGACGATGTGGCCGCTGTCGTCGCAGCCCGGGGGCCTGCAGGCCTACAACCTGGTCGTGGCGCCGGGCGGTGCGCGCAGCGAGCCGGAGCAGAAGACGCACGAGGGCTACGACTGGCTGTACGTGCTGTCGGGCCGGCTGCGGCTGGTGCTGGCCGAGCACGACCTGGTGCTGAGCCGCGGGGAGGCGGCGGAGTTCGACACCAGGACGCCGCACTGGTTCGGCAGCGCCGACGACCGCCCGGTGGAGCTGCTCGCGCTGTTCAGCAAGCAGGGGGAGCGGCTGCACCTGCGCGCCCGCCCCAAGGGGTCGCGGTGACGGTCGTGGCAGGCTCCTGACGTGGCCGTCTCCTCCCTGGACCCCGCCCGCACGGCGCTGGTCGTCGTCGACCTGCAGCGGGGGGTGGTGAGCCGCGACGTCGGGCCGCACCCGGCGGACACGGTGCTGGAGAACGCGCTGCAGCTGGCCGAGGCGTTCCGGTCGGCCGGGGCGCCCGTGGTGCTGGTGCAGGCCGACCCCGGGGACAAGCCGCCCGCGGACGCGGACGTCCGACGGACGGCGGCCGCCCCGCCCCTGGGGGACGTGGTGGCCGAGCTGGCGCCGCTCGGGGACCTGGTGGTGGTCAAGCGCGGGTGGAGCGCGTTCCACGGCACGGACCTGTCCGTGCAGCTTCGCGGCCACGCTGTGGACACCGTGGTGCTGGTGGGCATCGCCACCAACATGGGTGTGGAGTCCACCGCGCGGGACGCCCGGGAGCACGGGTTCGCCGTCGTGGTGGTGGAGGACGCCATGAGCAGCACCGACGCGGTGATGCACGAGTTCGCCGTCGCCCGCATCTTCCCGCTGATCGCCCGGGTCACCACCACCGCCGGCGCCCTCGCCGCCCTCGGCTGACTCGCCCTCGGCTGACTCAGTCAGCCCGCCTGCCCCGGACTGACCCTGTCTGCCCTCCGTCCCATCTGGGCGTCCCCCGACCGGTGTCAGAACGGTGGCGGGTCGTCGTGGCCGGAGAGCGCGCCATCCGCCGGTGCGCGGGTGGCGGCGCGGGCGAGGGCTGCGTCGAGCTCCGCCTCGATCTCCGCGGCCACCCGTGCCCGGTCGGCCGCCGCCTGTCGGCGGGCTGCCTGCTGCTCCGGTGTGGGGGAACGGAACCGGGCCGGGGTGCTGCCGAAGAGGTCGGTGAGCACGTCGGGGCAGGTCGGTGTCGACATGTCGACCTCGGCGATGCCGGCGGGCCGGGTGGTGCGGGTGGTGCCGCCGGGTGGGGTGACGTGCAGGGTGCCGTCGGGGTCCATCGCGAACGCCCAGCCCGGCGCGTGCGTCTTGAGGCGGTGGTGCCGCCTGCACAGGCATGCGAGGTTGGACACGCACGTCGGACCGCCGGACGGAGGGTCGGCGGGGTCGTAGGGCTGGACGTGGTCGAGGTCCGCGTACTCGGCGGGCCGGGCGCAGCCGGGGAAGCGGCAGTGCCTGTCCCGGGCCTTGACGAACCGGATCTGCGCGGCGCTGGGGGTGTACCGGTCGACCGGTGGCGGCGGACCCAGCCCTCGACCGCGCCGGACGGCAGCACGCAGCTCCGCCGCCGACGCGATGGCTCGCAGCCGGCCGCCGGCATCGACCACCTCGAACCACACGGCGCCGCCACCGGTTCGCCCGCTGCCAGTGAGCGCCCCGAACCGGGCGAGGATCTCCGCGACCGCCACCGGCGTCACAGGCAGCGGGCCGACGAACCCGACACCGGTCCCGCGACCACCGGGGGCGCATGCGGCACCGGCCGTCGCCGTCGCGTCGGGCAGACCCGTGGCCGTGGACGCACTGGTGCTGTCGAGCGAACCGGTTGCGTCGGAGGGGCTCGTGCCGTCGAACGGACCGGTGGCGTCGGACGGACCGGTGGCCTCGGACGCACTGGTGCTGTCGGACCAGCCGGTGACGTCGGACGGACCGGTGGCGCCCAGCACGCCTCCGCCGTCGTCCTGGTTCGGCGGAACCCCGGGGTCGGCGTCGTCGGTGGAGGTGGTGGGAGCGGTCGCGGCGTGGGGAGGGACCCCGAGGTGGTCCAGCACCGGGCCCAGGTCGTCGAGGTCGGCGAGGTCGACCCGCAGGCGCAGCTGCCAACAGGCGCGCGCCACCTCCTCGGGCACCGACTCCCACGGTCTCGTCAGCAGCTGCTTGAGCGCCGCGATGCGCAGCCGGCCGACGGGCCGGCGGTCGCCGCCCTTCCGCATCACCGCCGCCATGGCGTCGAGGACCGCCATCATCGCCGCCGCGTCCTCGGCGTCGAGCAGGTCGGCCCGCATCCCGGCCAGACCGTCACCGCACCCGGTCATCGTGACGTTCTGCTTCCGCTTCCTGCGCTCCGCCCGCCGTTGCGCCTCACCCGGGTCCGCCGCGACGAGCGCGCCACCGACCCGGTCGGTGAGGGCGGAGGGCCCGATGCCCTCGCCGATCCAGCGCAGACCCTGCGCAGCGACGGCGTCGACCACCGCGTCGGCCAGGCTGCCGCCGACGGACCGCTTCCGGTGGGCAAGGGCGTCGACGAGCACCTGCGCTCGGCGGACGTCGATGCGACCGTCGGCCAGCGCTGCCCACACCTGCGGTAGCTGCTCGACCAGGGCGCGCTGCTTGTCGACCAGCACGACCGCCGTCCCGGTGCCGATGCCGAGCAGCACCGCAACCTCGTCGGACACCCAGTCGTCGGGCCGGTCGACATCGGCGGGGTCGTCGGTGCGGGAGCCGGGGAGCGCGGACTGCCGGGGCTGCAGCTCAGCCAACCGGGAGAGGGCAGCGGCCTGGAGGGCGTGCAGCTTCGCCTGCGCCTCGGCGACGTCGCGGAGCACTGCGTGCACCTGGTCCCGGCGGGTGGCGGGCGTGACGAGCAGGTCGGACAACCGGGTCGGTCGAGTGGTGAGGTGCGGGTCGCCGTCGACAGCGACCTGGGCGATCCGCTCGGCCTCCAGGACGGCGGCCCGGGCGGCGGCGGAGGCGAAGACCTCGACCTGCGCGATGCCCAGCGAGACCCCGAGACGGCTGCCGACCTCCTCGTCCATGTGCTCACCGCCTCGTCCGTCTCGTTCGATCAGGTGTTCGAACCGTACCCCGCCTGACGAGGCTGGTCAAGGCGAAAGGGCAGCTCAGCGCCCTGTCCACTAGGTGTCGCAGAGTTGTCGGCGGGGTGTGCGACCGTGTCGCGGCGCTCTGTGCCAGACCGATCCACCGGCCCGTGGCTCGGCTCCGCAGGCCTCCAGCTTCCGAGGCCCCAAGGCCCCAAGGCCCCAAGGCCCCAAGGCCCGAAGGCCCGAAGGCCCGAAGGCCGGGAAGCCTGGGGCGCGGGGCCCGCAGACCTGCAGGCGCGGAGGTGCACGGGCGCGGAGCCGGGCGCACCGACGGTGCGCGGTCAGCCGAAGGCGTCGAACCCGAGCTTGACCGCGAGGCCGAGTCCCAACAGCGCGATGACCCGGCGCAGCCAGGTGCCGTCGACCCGGCGCACCACCGAGGGCCCGATCCGGCCACCCACGAAGAACCCGATCGCCAGCGGCAGCATGGCCGCCCACGCCACGTCGGCGAACAACGCGAACCCCACCGCGGCGACCAGGTTGGCCACGAACAGCAGCACGTTCTTCGCCGCGTTGCCCCGAGCCACCGTCGTCCCGGTCGCGAGCAGGAACATCGCGAGCATGAGCACCCCGGCCGCCGCCCCGAAGTAGCCGCCGTAGATGGCGATCGCGTACACCCCGAGCGCCAGCCACCGGCCGGACCCACCGGGGTGCCGGGCGCCCTCCGCGGCCAGCTCCCGCGCGGGCGGCTGCACCAGGATGGCCACCGACGCCCCGGCGATGAGGAAGGGCACGATCCGCTCGAACCCGCCGGCCGGGGTGATCAGCAGCAGCACCGTGCCGGTGACCCCGCCCAGCAGCGCCGCCACCGACAGCCGCGCCAACCGCCGGCCCTGCCCCACCAGCTCGGGCCGCGACGCGCTCACCGACCCGACGCCGTTGAACACCAGCGCCACGGTGTTGGTCACGTTCGCCACCACCGGCGGCAACCCGGCGGCCAGCAGTGCCGGGTAGCTGACCAGGGACGCCAGGCCCGCGATCGAGCCGGCCAACCCGCCGCCCACGCCGGCCAGCAGCAGGAGCAGCCACGTCGTGAGGGTCACCCGGTCACCAGCACCACGATCGCGACGACCCCCACGGCGACGATCAGCGACCGCAGCAGCCAGGACGGGATCCGCCGTCCGTACCGCCCGCCCAGGAAGCCGCCCACGAGGGACCCGGCCGCGACCAGACCCGCCGCGGCCCAGTCGACCCGGCCGGTGGCCACCACCGCGTAGGTGATGGCGGCCACCGCGTTGACGCCCAGCGTCAGCACGTTCTTCAGCGCGTTCAGCTGCTGCAGGGAGTGCGGGAGGAGCAGGCCGAACAGCCCGATCTGCAGCACACCCTGGCTGGCTGCGAAGTACCCGCCGTACGTGCCCGTCGCGTAGGCGCACCCGAACAGCGCCGCCGTCCGACCCGGCCCGACGCGGTCGGTGGGGGAGGACCGGTGCCGCAACCAGCGCTGCAGCACCGGCTGCACCGCCACCAGGACGACGGCGAGCCCCACCAGCACCGGGACGACGGTCTCGAACGCCGCGGCCGGCAGGTGCAGCAGCAGGAACGCACCGCTCAGGGCGCCCAGCACGGAGGCGGGGAACAGCGAGAGCAGCAACCGCCGCTGCCCGGTCAGCTCGCGGCGGTAGCCCAGCGCGCCGGTCAGGTTGCCCGGCACCAGGCCCATCGAGTTGGACACCGTCGCGGCCACCGGCGGCAGCCCGACGGCGAGCAGGACCGGGAAGGTCACCAGCGTCCCGGACCCGACCACGGCGTTGATACCGCCCGCCGCGAGCCCTGCGGCGACGACCGCGACCACGTCCCAGGCGGTCACGAGTCCTTGCGCCCGGCATCCACCACTCGCAGCACGGGTGCGCCCTGGTCGTCGGAGGCCTCGAGGTCGACCTCGACGTCGATGCCCCAGTCGTGGTCGCCGTCCGGGTCGTCGATGATCTGCCGGACCTCCCACACCCCCGGGCGGGACGTGCGGTCGACCACGAACAGCCCCGGTCCGCGCGCATCGGCGCCGGTGAGCACCTCGGCGTGCTGCGCGAAGTAGGCCTGCACGACCTCGCCCCACCGCTCCGCGTCCCAGCCCGAGCCGGCGTCCAGCTCGCCCAGGTCGTACCAGCGTCGCCGGGCCCAGAACTGCACCCGCTGCCAGACCGCGTTGCGCACCATCGCGGTGAACGCCCGCACGTTGCCGGTCAGCGGCCGCGGCCGGGTGGGCACGGCCGGGACGTCGACGGCCCCGTCCGTGGGGTTGGTGAGCTCCTCCCACTCGTCCAGCAGGGACGAGTCCACCTGCCGCACGACCTCGCCCAGCCACTCGACGACGTCGGTGACCTCCTCGGTCCGCGCCTCCGACGGCACCCCCGACCGCAGCGCCCGGTAGGCGTCGGTCAGGTACCGCAGGACGGCGCCCTCGGAGCGGGTCAGGCCGTAGGCGTTGACCAGCTCGCGGAAGGTGTAGGCGTTCTCCCACATGTCCCGGACTACCGCCTTCGGCGAGGGCTCGACCGCCGCGGCCCACGGGTTGCCGCGCACGAACGTCTCGTGCGCCGCGGCCAGCAGCTCGGCCAGCGGCTGGGGGTAGGTGACGTCCTCCAGGAGCTCCATCCGCTCCTCGTACTCGATGCCCTCGGCCTTCATCTCCGCGACGGCCTCGCCGCGGGCCTTGTTCAGCTGGGCGCCGAGGATCTGCCGCGGGTCGTCCAGGGTGGACTCGATGACGCTGACGACGTCGACCACGAACGTCTCCGACGCCGGGTCCAGCAGGTCGATGACGGCGAGGGCGAACGTGGACAGCTGCTGGTTCAGCGCGAACCCCGGCGGCAGGTCACCGGTCAGCCGATAGGTCGGCCGCCCGTCCACGACGACCCGCTCCACCACCTCGGCGGCGATCAGGGTGCGGCCGATGCCGATGGCGTCGCGGATGTGCTTGAGCTGCCGCTTCCGCGGCTCGTGGTTGTCGGTCAGCAGCGTCCCCAGCGCCGCGACCGGGTCGCCCGGGCGGGCCAGCACGTTGAGCAGCATCCCGGTGGTGACCTGGAAGTGGCTGGTCAGCGCCTCGGGCTCGGCGGTCTCCAGCCGCTGGGCGGTGGCCTCGCTCCACGGCACCATGCCCTCGGGCACCTTCTTGCGGACCAGCTTGCGGCGCTTCTTCGGGTCGTCGGCCACCTTGGCGAACTGCTTGAGGTTCTCCACCTCGTGGTCGGGCGCCTGGACGACGACGTAGCCGGCGGTGTCGTAGCCGGCGCGCCCGGCCCGCCCGGCGATCTGGTGGAACTCGCGCGCCGAGAGCAACCGCATCCGGGTGCCGTCGTACTTGGAGAGCGCGGAGAACACCACCGTGCGGATCGGCACGTTGATGCCCACGCCCAGGGTGTCGGTGCCGCAGATGACCTTGAGCAGCCCGGCCTGCGCCAGCTGCTCCACCAGCCGCCGGTACTTCGGCAGCATCCCGGCGTGGTGCACGCCGATGCCGTGCCGCACCAGCCGGGACAACGTCGTCCCGAAGGCGCTGGAGAACCGGAAGCCGCCGATCAGGTCGGCGATCGCCGCCTTCTCCTCCTTGGTGCAGACGTTCACGCTCATCAGCGCCTGCGCCCGCTCCAGCGCGGCGGCCTGGGTGAAGTGCACGACGTAGACCGGGGCCTGCCGGGTGTCCAGCAGCTCCTGGATCGTCTCGTGCGCCGGCGTGGTGGCGTAGGAGAAGTGCAGCGGCACCGGGCGCTCGGCGCCGGCGACCAGCGCGGTGGGCCGGCCGGTGCGCCGGGTCAGGTCCTCCCGCAGCGCGGTGGTGTCGCCGAGCGTGGCCGACATCAGCAGGAACTGGGCGTTCGGCAGCTCCAGGATCGGCACCTGCCACGCCCAGCCACGGTCGGGGTCGCCGTAGAAGTGGAACTCGTCCATCACGACCAGGCCGATATCGGCCTCGGGGCCCTCGCGCAGCGCGATGTTGGCCAGCACCTCGGCGGTGCAGGCGATGATCGGGGCGTCGGCGTTGACCGCGGCGTCCCCGGTGAGCATGCCGACGTTGTCGGCGCCGAAGACCCCGCACAGCGCGAAGAACTTCTCGCTGACCAAGGCCTTGATCGGCGCGGTGTAGAAGCTCACCCGGTCCTGGGCGAGCGCGGCGTACTGCGCGCCGGTGGCCACCAGCGACTTCCCCGACCCGGTGGGGGTCGCCAGCACCACGTTGGCGCCGCTGACCAGTTCGATCAGCGCCTCCTCCTGGTGCGGGTACAGCTCGGTGCCCGCCTCCGACGCCCAGGCGGCGAACTCGGTGAACAGGGTGTCGGCGTCGGCGCCGTCGGGTGGGGACAGCACGGTGGGGGTCGCGGTCATCGTGGGCACCAGGGTGCCGCACCCCGGGGTCAGCGGAGCGCGGTGGCCACGCGGGCGACGTCGTCCGGGCGCACGCGGCAGCAGCCGCCGACCAGCCGGGCGCCCGCGGCGACCCAGCCGGGCACGTCCCACCCGGCGCCGGTGGCGCCCGTCCACCGGCGGGCGGCGGCGTCCCAGCCCTCCCCGCTGTTGGGGGAGACGACGGTCGCCCCGGCCGCGACGGACGGCGCCACGACCGCCGGGTCGGTGCAGTTCACACCCACGGCCACCACGTGCGGGGCAGCCACGGCCACGACGGAGGCCAGCGGCTCGCCGCGACGGGTGCGGACGCCGTCCGGGCCGGCGACCACGGTCAGCGAGACCCAGGCCGGGACACCGAGGGGCTCCACCTCGGCCAGCAGCGCCTCCACCTCGGCGGCGCCGGGCAGCGTCTCGCAGGCCAGCACGTCGACGCCGGCCTCGGCGAGCACCTGCAACCGCGGCCGGTGGAACTCCCGCAGCTGCGCCACGGTCACGTCGGCGAGGTAACCGCCGGTGTACTCCGACCCGTCGGCCAGGTACGCCCCGTACGGCCCCACCGACCCGGCCACCCAGGACGTCGGCGCCCCCTCCCGGGCCAGCTGCACCGACCGCGCGATCAGGCCCTCGGCGTCGGCGTACCCCGCGGCGGCGAAGCCCGGCACGGTGGCCTGGTAGCTGGCGGTCGTGGCGACCTGGGCGCCGGCGGCCTCGAACGCCGCGTGCGCGTCCCGGATCGCGTCCGGGTCGTCGCGCAGCAGCCGGGCCGACCACAGCGCGCTGGTCACGTCGTGGCCGCGGGACTCCAGCTCGGTGGACAGCCCGCCGTCCAGGACGACGGGACCAGCGGCGAGCGCGTCGGCCAAGGTACGACGGGAGGGGAGCACGGGGAGGATGGTGCCCGTGCCCACCGACGACCCGTCCGGCGACCTCCCGGTCACCCCGCGGCTCGTCGTGCCCGCGGCCATGCTCGGCTGGCGGTTCAGCCGGTCCTCGGGCCCCGGCGGGCAGGGCGTGAACACCGCCGACAGCCGGGTCGAGCTGTCCGTGCGGCCGCTGGACATCCCCGGGTTGACCGAGCACCAGCAGGCCCGGCTGGCCGAGCGGCTGGGGGCCAAGCTGGTGGACGGCGTCCTAACGGTCGCGGCGTCCGAGCACCGGCAGCAGCTGCGCAACCGGGAGGCCGCCCGCGCCCGCATGGCGATGGCCATCGGCCAGGCGCTGGCCCCGCCCGCGCCGCCGCGCAGGAAGACCAAGCCGACCCGCGGGTCGCAGCAGCGCCGCATCGACGCCAAGAAGCGCCGGGGCCAGCTCAAGAAGCAGCGCGGCGGCCTGGAGTGAGCCGGCTCAGCTGAGCGCGGCGAGGGCGGCGTCGACGTCGTCGGCGTGCACGAAGTCCAGCGCCAGCAGCCGGTGCACCAGCACTCCGCGGCGGGTCAGCCGCAGGTCGGCCGGGCGCAGCCGGGGCTGGGCCGCGCCACTGGGCCTCGGGACGGCGACCGGCGGGTCCAGCAGGCCGGTGCGCTGCAGCTCCACCAGGTCCTCCAGCGCACCCCAGGTCACCCAGGCGCGGGGGTCGTCCGGCAGCGGCGTCAGCGGCAGCGGCGAGCGCTCGCGGCGGCCGACCGCGGCCAGCAGCGACAGCTGCCGCCAGGTCAGCGACCGGGTGAGCAGCAGGGTGCGCTCGGCCAGTGCGGCGTCGACGTCGGGGGAGTGCACGACCTCGGCGAGCAGGTAGCCCAGGTGCCGCACCCGGCGCTCCTCGGCCGACCCGCGGGCGGCCAGCAGGACGCCCTCGCCGACCTCGCGGGCTGCCACCCGGCCCCCGGCCTTCTCGGTGAAGAACCCGTCGGCGCGCACGGGCCGGTCCCGGCGGGACAGGGAGATGCCGTGCTCCACCGCGAAGGCCAGCGCGGCACCCGCCCGGGCGCGCTCGCGGCGGGGCAGGCCACCGTCGGCGAGGTCGTCGGCGAGCTCCCGCAGGCAGGTGGCGAACCGGTCGTCCAGCCGCAGCGCAGCCTCGCCGGGGGCGTAGACGACGGTGGCCGCCGAACCGGTCATGGAGCCGGCGATCCCGAACCCGGACTCGATGAGCGAACGACCGGGCTCGGTGGTGGTCACGGGCGTGATCCTCCCGGCTGCGGCACGCGCCCGCAGCCCGCCTCCCCAGGACGGGTCAGCGGCCCAGCCGGTCCACCACCTCGCGGGCGAGCGCTGCCAGCCGGGCGCGCGGCGGTTGGACGGGCTCGACCCCGGCCGCCTGCAGCGGCGCCGCCGTGACCGGGCCGACCGCGACGGCGAGCACCGGCCCGCGCAGTGCCCCGACGACGGCGTCCCGCACACCCTCCTCGCCGGCCACCTCGAGCACCGACACCGCGGCCGGGGCGGAGGTGAAGGTGACCGCGTCGACCCCGCCGCCGGGCAGCTGCCGCACCAGCCGGCGCAGCGGGCCGTCGTCGGCGGGCCGCTCCCACCGGTAGACCGGCACCTCCACGACCTCGGCGCCGGCCGCCCGCAGGCCCGACACCAGCTCGGTCAGCGGGTCCCCGTGCAGCTGGACGGCGATGCGCTGCCCGGCCAAGGGCCCGCGGGCGCCGGACAGCAGGTGCTCCAGCACCTCGGGGGAGGACTCCGACGCCGGCGACCAGGCGTCCACCAGCCCCGCGCCCCGGATCGCGCCGCGCGCCTTGGGCCCCCGGGCCAGCACCGTCGCCCGGGACAGGTGCTCGACCAGCGGCAGGTCCCACGCCTCGGCCGCGGCCAGCCAGCCGCGGAACCCGACCGCGGTCGTGGCCACCGCGAGGTCCACCGGGGCGCGCAGCACCTCCCGGGTCGCCGCCACCACGTGCGCGTCGTCCTCCAGCGGCACCACCCGGATCGCCGGTGCGTGCACGACCTCGGCCCCGCGGCGGCGCAGCAGGTCGGCCAGCTCGTCCGCCCGCCTCGACGCGGTGACCGCGACGGTCCGGCCGGCGAGCGGCCCGGTCACGGCAGCACCGTCGCGGCGTGCGCGGCGACCTCCCCGGCGGTGGTCAGCCAGACCTGGTCGCGGTGCGCGGCGAGGTGCTCCAGCGCCGCCCGCAGCGGCCGCAGCCGGTGCGGCTGCCCGACCACGTAGGGGTGCACGGCGATGCCCATCACCAGCGGCGCGGTCGCCGACTGCTCGAGCACCTCGTCGAAGGTGGCCACGACCATGTCGGCGAACTCCTGCCCCGACGCCTGGCGGGAGACCACGGCCGGGATGTCGTTGAGCTCCTGCGGGTAGGGCACCGACAGGATCCGCCCGGACCGGGTGCTGAACCAGGTCGGCTGGTCGTCGTGCGCCCAGTCCAGCAGGTAGTCGTAGCCGGCCTCGTCGAGCAGGTCGGGGGTCACGTGGCTCTGCGAGATCCACGGTCCCAGCCACCCGGCCGGACGGCGGCCGGCGCGGTCGGCGTACACCGCGGTGGCCTCGGCGATCAGGGCCCGCTCCTCGTCCTCGTCCAGGTCGGCCTGCCGCTCGGCGTTCGTGCGGCCGTGACCGACCAGCTCGTCGCCGCGGGCCAGGAAGGCCTCCACCAGCCCGGGGCACTCCTGCAGCACCCTGCTGTTGGCGATCACCGAGGTCGGCAGGTCCAGGGCGTCGAGGGTCTCCAGCAGCCGCCAGGCGCCGACCCGGTTGCCCCAGTCCCGCCACGAGTAGTTGAGGACGTCGGGGTCGCCGCCGCCCGGTGCCAGCTGCGCGCCCCGGCCGCGGCCGAAGTCGAAGACCTCGAGGTTGGTGCCGATGTAGACCGCGAGCCGGCGCCCGCCCGGCCAGTCGAACACCGGCCGCTCGGGCAGGGGGGACCAGTCGTAGCGGCCGTGCCGGCCCGGTGAGCTCACGGTCGCCAGCATGCCCGTGCGACGCGTGGGGCGCGTGGGACGACCGCGTTCCCGGATCACCCGCGGCTGCCGATGTGTCGGTCACCACACCCCTGCGGACCCCCACCAGGACCGGCCATGTCGCTTCCGCTCCCCGCACCCGCCCCTGCCGCCCCCCACCCGGCGCTGGCCGCCGCCGTGGACCTGCTCGCCGAACGCGGCTGGCACGGTCTCGGCCTCGAGGCGGTGGCGGTGCGCTCCGGGGTCCAGCTGCTCCAGCTGCAGGCGCAGTGGCCGTCGCTCTCGCACCTGGTGGCCGAGGCGGTCTCCGGGCAGCCCGTGGTCGTCGACCGCGCCGACACCGGCAGCACCGCCGGGGACCTGGCCGCCGCCCTGGAGCACTGGGCCCGCCCGCTGGGCCGCGGCGAGCTCGCGGTGGCCGCGGTCGCGGAGGCCGCCGGCCGGGACGGCGTGCTGCGGGCCGGCGTGGAGGCCGCGGTCGGCGACGC
>NZ_JAMXRZ010000094.1 GCF_024124375.1 Klenkia sp. PcliD-1-E | reverse complement strand
CGGGCGGTGCCGGCCAGCACTTCGAGACGGGCGGGCAGCTCCGCCGCGGGCACCCCGAGCCGGCCGGGCAGGGCCGGCAGGTCGACACCGGGCACGGCCGCCTCCACCTCGGCGGCCGGGCGGTCCTCGAACCAGCGCAGCACCACCGCCGCGCGTTCGGCACGGGTGAGCCCGGCCAGCGCGCCGGACAGCTCCGCGGCGGCCGCGGCGTCGGCCGGGGAGACCCACCACGCCGGCTCCGCGGCACCGGCCAGCACCACCTCCCGGCCCAGCCGACGGCGCAGGTGGGCGCGGACCACCCCGTCGACCCCGCCGCCCCGTACCAGCCCGCGGGCGAGCAGGTCCCGGGCGCCGGCGTCGCTGCCGGCCAGCAGGAACGCCGTCGGGAGGAGCTCCCGCCACCCGTGCTGCACGGGGCCAGTGTCCTCGGCCGCCACCGGGACGGCGACCTGCCGGACCGGCCGGGGAGTGGTCTGATCACCGGGTGCGCACACCGGACACCTGGGCCCGACGGATCTGGCGGGCGATCCGCGGCGCGCTGTGGCCCATCCCCGTCATCGGGGTCGTGGTCGCCATCGGGCTGGGCATCGCGTTGCCGGCGCTGGACGAGGCGCTCGAGGACGAGCGGGGGCAGAGCCCGCTCACCTTCGTCTTCGGGGGCGGCCCGGCAGCCGCCCGCGACGTGCTGTCCTCCATCTCCGGTTCGCTGATCTCGGTCACCGGGCTGGTGTTCTCCCTGACGGTCGTGGCCCTCCAGCTGAGCAGCAGCCAGTACTCACCCCGGGTGCTGCAGACCTTCGTCACCGACCGGGTGGTCCAGCTGACCCTCGGCCAGCTGGTGCTGACCTTCGTGTACGCGCTGACCGTGCTCCGCACCGTCCGCACGGAGAGCGCGACCTCGGGCTCGAGCGCGTTCGTGCCACGGTTGTCGGTCACGGTCGGGTACCTGCTGACGCTCGGGTCGGTGGTGGCCCTGCTGCTCTTCCTCGGTCACCTCACCCGGTCGCTGCGCGTGGAGACGATGCTGCGCGACGTCCACGACGAGGCCATGCGGACCTACGACGAGGAGCTGGGCAGCGAACCCGACGCGTCGGTGCCGCCTGCGCCCCCCGGCGTGCCGGTGCGGCTGGCCGTGGGTTCCAGCGGGTTCCTGGTCGGCCTCGACGAGGCCCGGATCGCCCGGGCCGCGGCCGAGGCCGGCGCGGTCGTGCTGCTCGACCCGCGGATCGGCGACGCCGTGCTGGCCCGGGTGCCGGTGGCCCACGTCTGGGTCCCGCCGGGGAAGGACCTCGACCCGCTGCAGCGCGCGCTGGAGGACGGCCTGCGACTGGCCCACGAGCGGACCTCGGACCGGGACATCGCCTACAGCCTGCGCAAGATCGTCGACATCGCCGTCCGCGCGCTCAGCCCCGGGGTGAACGACCCGACCACCGCCGTGCACGCCCTCAGCCACGTCTCGGCGCTGCTCGCGGACCTGGCGCACCGCCCCCTCGGCCCGGCGGTGACCCGCGACGAGGACGGCGACGTCCGCCTGGTGGTGCCGCAGTACGACTTCCCCGCCCTGGTCCGGCTGGGGCTGGAGGAGGTGCTGCAGTACGCCGAGGGCTCGCCCGCGGTGCTGCGCCGGGTCGCCGGGGTGCTGCGCGAGCTCGCCTGGCGGGCCCCGCGCGACCGCGCCCGGGACTGCCTGCCGGTCTGGTCGGACCGGCTGGGCGTGGTGGCCGGCCGCACCGCCGACCTGTCCGCGTCGGAGGTGCGGCAGTGGCGGGACGACGTCGAGGACGCCCTCGCCGGGCGCTGGGAGCCGACCTGGCCCTCCGCGCCGGCCACCCGGGAGCGCACCCTGGACCGGTGACCGGGGCCCCTGCCGCCGTGGTGGCCGCGTTGCGGGCCGCCGGGTGCGTGTTCGCCGAGGAGGAGGCCGCGCTCCTGGCCGCCGACGGCCGGGACCTCGATGCCCTCGTCGCCCGGCGGGTGGCCGGCGAACCGCTGGAGCAGGTGCTCGGCTGGGCGGCCTTCGCCGGCGTCCGGGTGCTGCTGGACCCCGGTGTCTTCGTGCCCCGCCAGCGCACCGCGCTGCTGGTCGAGCAGGCGGTGGCCCTCGGCGGCCAGGTGGTCGTCGACCTGTGCTGCGGCTCCGGCGCGGTCGGGCTGGCGGTGGCCGCGGGCCTCGGGGACGTCGAGCTGGTCGCCGCGGACGTCGACCCCGTCGCGGTGGCCTGCGCCCGCCGCAACGGGGTCGACGCCCGGGCCGGCGACCTGTTCGACGCCCTGCCGGGCACCCTGCGCGGGCGGGTCGACCTGCTCTGCGTGAACGCGCCCTACGTGCCCACCGCCGCGATCGCCGGCATGCCGCCCGAGGCCCGGGACCACGAGCCGACGGCGGCGCTGGACGGCGGCGCCGACGGGCTGGACCTGCACCGCCGCGTCGCCGCCGGGGCGGGGGGCTGGCTCGCCCCGGGCGGCTCGCTGCTGCTGGAGACCAGCGACGTCCAGGCCGACGGCACGCTGGCCGCGGTCGCCGCCGGCGGGCTGGCCGCGCGGCTGGTCACCGACGACGACCGCGGCGCCGCGGTCGTCGTCGGCACCCGGGTCAGGGGTTCGTGATCAGGTCCATGTTCAGCTGGGCGCCGGCCATCAGCCCGGCGGCCATCGCGGCGACCACCTGGCCCATCGGCTCCACCGCGTTCCCCGCCGCCCACACGCCCGGCACCGGGGTCCTCCCGGTGGGCTCGGCGACGACCTTCGTGCCCAGCACCAGGTCGCCCATCCGCAGGTCCTCGACCGGCAGGTCCAGCCCGGCCAGGTGGTCGGTGCGGGCCCGGACGAAGGTCGTGACGACCAGGGCCTCGCGGGCCACCACCTCGCCGGAGGCCAGCCGGACGCCCGACAGCCGGTCGTCGGTCACCTCCACCCCGGCCACGGTGCCCTCGACCACCCGCACGCCGCGCGCGGCCAGCGTGGCCCGCTCCTCGGCGGTCGGGTCGTACCCGTGCGCGACGAGGACGACGTCCGGGCTGAGCTGGGAGAACATCAGTGCCGAGTGCACCGACATCGGGCTGGTCGCCAGCACGCCGATCGCCCGGCCGCGCGCCTCGTAGCCGTGGCAGTACGGGCAGTGCAGCACGTCCCGACCCCACCGCTCCACCAGGCCGGGGACGTCGGGGAGCTCGTCCACCCCGCCGCCGGCCAGCAGCAGCCGGCGGGCCGTCAGCACCGCGCCGTCGGCCAGCTCGACCTCGAACCCGCCGTCGGTGCGCCGGGCGTCGACCACCCGGCCGCCCACCACCCGCCCGCCGTACGCCTCGAGCTCCCGCCGGCCGATGGCCAGCAGGTCACGAGGAGCGATGCCCTCGTGCCCCAGCACGTTGTGCGCCCCGTCCGCCGGCGCGTTGCGCGGCCGGTCGTCGTCCACGACCACCACCGACCGCAGCGAGCGGGCCAGTGCCTTCGCCCCGCTCAGCCCCGCCGGACCCCCACCGATGACCACCACGTCCGCATCCATGCCGTCGACGATGCGGCCGCCCGCGCCGGGGCCGCAACGAACCGTGCCGAACCGGCAAACCATCGCAGCTGTTCTCCTGCGGGTCGACCCACCTCGCCACCCCTTCGTCCGCGTTGTGGCACGGAGGAAGGGGCGGGGGCGCGGGTCGACCCAGGCTGTGGCTGCCCGGCCCCGCCGTCAGACGGTGACGCGGGGGAGGGGGACCAGCGGCTCGCGGCCCAGCTCGGACTTCGCCAGCGAGCGCAGGTGCACCTCGTCGGGCCCGTCGAACAGCCGCATCGCGCGGTGCCAGCCGGCCATCGCGGCCAGCGGGGTGACGTCGGTGACCCCGGCGCCGCCGTGGGTCTGGATCGCCCGGTCGATGACCGACGACGCCGCTCGCGGCACGGCGACCTTGGCCATCGCGACCAGGTCCTTGGCCGCCTTGTTGCCGTGGTCGTCGATGACCTGGCAGGCCTGGTGGCAGATCAGCCGGGCCTGGTCCAGCTCGATGCGGCTCTCGGCGATCTGCTGCTGCACCACGCCCTGCTCGGCCAGCGGCTTGCCGAACGCGACCCGCTCGGTCACCCGGGCCACCATCATCGCCAGCGCCCGCTCGGCCGCGCCGAGGGCACGCATGCAGTGGTGGATGCGGCCGGGTCCGAGCCGGGCCTGCGCGGCGGCGAACCCGCCGCCCTCCTCGCCGAGGACCGACGAGACCGGCACCCGCACGTCGTCGAAGCGCACCACGCCGTGCCCGTGCTGGTCGTGCTGGCCGAAGACCGGCAGGTCGCGCTCCACCGTGATGCCCGGGGTGTCGCGGGGGACGACGAGCATCGACTGCTGCCGGTGCTTGGGCCCAGCCGGGTCGGTCTTGCCCATGACCACCAGCACGGCGCAGCGCGGGTCGAGCACCCCCGAGGTCCACCACTTGCGGCCGTTGATGACGTAGTCGCCGCCGTCGCGCTCGATGCGGGTCTCGATGTTGGTGGCGTCGCTGCTGGCCACGGCGGGCTCGGTCATCGCGAACGCCGACCGGATCTCCCCGGCCAGCAGGGGCTCGAGCCACTGCTGCTTCTGCTCCGGGGTGCCCAGCAGGTGCAGCAGCTCCATGTTGCCGGTGTCGGGTGCGGCGCAGTTGGTGGCCTCGGGGAACAGGTCCAGGCTCCAGCCGGTCAGCTCGGCCAGCGGCGCGTACTCCAGCTGGGTCAGCCCGGACTCGCTCGGCAGGAACAGGTTCCACAGGCCCTGCGCCCTCGCCTCGGCCTTGAGCTCCTCGACGACCGGCGGCACGTCGTGGCCGTGGGGACCGGCTTCGCGGCGGGACCGCTCGTACCCGGCCTCGGCCGGCAGCACCTTCTCGCGCAGGAAGTCCACCATCCGGGCGTGCAGGTCGGTCGCACGGCTTGACGGGGTGGCGAGGGAGTGGGTCATGATCAGCCTTCCTGAACACGTGCGCCGGTGCACGGTGGCGGCACGCTAGCAGCGGGGTCCGACCGTCCCGGGGGAGGAAGGGAGCCGTGGTCGCGGAGATCGGTGCCGCCATCCGCCGGTTGCGCACCGTGCGCGGGATCAGCCTGCGCGCGCTGGCGGCCGGCCTCGGGGTGAGCCCGGCGACGCTGAGCGCGGTGGAGAACGGGCACACCGGCATCAGCGCCGTCCGGGTGGCCGCCGTCGCCGAGCTGCTCGGCGTCCCGGTGGCCCGGGTGTTCGACCCCGACGGCCGTGGCCCGGGCCCCGGCGTCCTCAGCGGGCTCCCGGCCCCCGGGCCGCCGGCCGCCCTGGACGGCGACTGGCGCAGCTACGGCCCGCTGCGGCTGGACCCGGCGCTGACCGCTGCCCTCGCCGGGTTCGTCGAGGTGGGTTACCACGGGTCCACCATCCGCACGATCGCCGCGCGGGCCGGGCTGTCGGTCTCCGGGCTCTACCACTACTACGAGAGCAAGTACGACATGCTCGTCGCGCTGCTGGACCGCACGATGGCCGACCTGGACGCCCGGGTCCGGGCCGCCCGGGCGGAGGGTGCCGACCCGGTGCAGCGGGTCGCGCTGCTGGTGGAGTGCCTGGCGTTGTTCCACTCCCACCGGCGGGCCACGGCCTTCCTCGGCGCCAGCGAGATGCGCAGCCTGGCGCCGGCGGACTACCAGCGGGTGGCCGCGATCCGGCGGACCCAGCAGCGGGCCGTCGACGAGGAGGTGGCCGCCGCCGTGGCCATCGGGCAGCTGTCGGTCGCCGACCCGCGGGCGGGTGCCCGCGCGGTCGTCACGCTGTGCACCGCGATCCCGCAGTGGTTCCGGCCCGACGGCCCGCTGAGCCCGGAGGACCTCGCCGAGCAGTACGTCGAGTACGCGCTCCGGCTGCTGGGTCGCCCACCGTTGCGCGACGACGGCGTGCGCCTTGACCACCCGTGAGTGTGACCTGCATCATCCTGCACGCCAGCGCCGACCGGACGATCGTCCGGTCGTGCCGGTCCCTGCCGCTCGACGAGGAGACGACATGACCAGCACCGAGAAGCCCGCGGTCCCCGACCTGACCGACCTGCTCGCCGACTCGCCCACCAACTGGGGCAAGTGGGGTCCCGACGACGAGGTGGGCGCGCTGAACTACCTCACCGCCGACGAGGTGCTGCGCGGCATCGCGCACGTGACGAAGGGCGAGGTGCACACGCTGCAGCGCCTCATCGGCGACCCGAAGGGCGACCCGGTGTGGCCCGGCCGCACCCCGGCCGAGCGCACCCAGGTCCTCGACGAGTCCACCTGGGACGGCGACGACGCCCCCGCCTACCCGGGCGGCCTGCACTACGCCGACGACAAGATCAACGCCTTCCTGCAGGGCTCGACGCAGTACGACGCGCTGGGCCACGTCTGGTACGGCGGCAAGATCTGGAACGGGTTCGACGCCCGCACCACCGTCGGCGGCCTGCAGAAGGCCAGCGTCGAGCCGATCGCGCAGAAGGGCGTCGTCGGCCGCGGCATCCTGCTGGACATGGCCCGCTTCCGCGGCAAGCGCACGCTGGACAAGGCCGAGACCTTCACGCACACCGACCTGGAGGAGTGCGCGCGGGCCCAGGGCACCGAGATCCAGAAGCGGGACGTGCTTGTCATCCGCACGAACTTCCTGCAGCTGTTCCACGACCAGGGCGAGGCGTTCTACGAGGGGTTCTGCGAGCCGGGCCTGGTCTACAGCCCCGAGCTGGTGCAGTGGTTCCAGGACATGGAGATCCCCAACCTGGTCACCGACACCATCGCCAACGAGGTCACCTTCGACCCCAACAACGGGACGGCGCTGCCCCTGCACAGCGCGCTGATGCGCAACCTCGGCGTGACCCTCACCGAGATCGCCGACCTGGAGACCCTCGCCGACAGCTGCGCCGCGGACGGCCAGTACACGTTCCTGTACGCCGCCGCCCCGCTGAAGGTGCACCTGGGCTCGGGGTCGCCGGTGAACCCGCTGGCGATCAAGTGAGCGTCTACACCGACAAGCCGTGGCTGGCCCTCTACTCCGACGGCCAGCCGGCCTCGATCACCCCCGAGCACGCCACCCTGCTCGACGTCTTCCGGGCCACGGTGTCGGCGACCCCGGACGCGGTGGCGATCCGCTACTTCGACGGCACGCTGACCTACGCCGACCTCGACGCGGCCTCCGACGCCCTCGCCCTGGGGCTGCTGGAGGGCGGGTTCGCCCGCGGCGACCGGATGGGCCTGTACGTGCAGAACGACCCGGCGTTCGTCATCGGGCTGCTCGGCGCGTGGAAGGCCGGCGGCGCGGCGGTGGCCATCAACCCGATGAACAAGGCCGCCGAGCTGACCTACCTGCTCACCGACTCCGGGGCCACCGCGCTGCTGTGCCTGGACGAGCTGTACGACACCGTGGCCCGCGGGGTGCTGCCGGAGACGTCGGTGCGCACGGTCATCACCTGCTCGGGCCTGGACCACCAGACCCGCGCCGACCCCCGGCTGTTCGAGGGCACGACGAAGTCCACCCCCGAGGGCACCACGGACCTCGACGGCCTGGTCACCCGGTTCGCCGGGCAGCGGCCGCCGCCGGTGGAGCTGTCCGGGGACGACATCGGCGTGCTGACCTACACCTCGGGCACGACCGGCCGGCCCAAGGGTGCGATGAACACGCACTCGACGATGACGTTCAACGCCTGCACCTACCGCGAGTGGATGCGGCTGGGCCCGGACGACGTGGTGCTGGGCGTCGCCCCGCTGTTCCACATCACCGGGCTGATCGGGCACGTGGCCATCGCGATGCTGGTGGGCTGCCCGCTGGTCATCGCGCACCGGTTCCACCCCGACGTCGTCCTGGAGGCGATCCGGGAGCACCGGCCGACGTTCACCGTCGGGGCCATCGCGGTGTTCATCGCCCTCGGCAACGCCGAGGGCGCCGCCCGGGAGGACTTCTCCTCCCTGCGGGCGGTCTACTCCGGCGGCGCGCCGATCGCGCCGGCGGTGACCGACCAGCTGGAGGAGAAGCTCGGCGTCTACGTGCACAACATCTACGGGCTGACCGAGACCAACAGCCCCTCGCACGGCGTGCCGATGGGCGTGAAGGCCCCGGTCGACGAGAACTCGGGTGCGCTCAGCGTCGGGGTGCCGGTCTACGACACCGTCGTCCGGGTGCTCGGCGAGGACGGCGAGGAGGTCCCCGTCGGCGAGGTGGGCGAGTTCGCCACCTCGGGGCCGCAGGTCGTGCCCGGGTACTGGGAGCGGCCCGACGCCACCGCAGAGTCCATCCCGGGCGGGGAGCTGCGCACCGGCGACGTCGGCTTCATGGACGCCCAGGGCTGGTTCTTCCTGGTCGACCGCAAGAAGGACATGATCAACGCGGCCGGCTACAAGGTGTGGCCGCGCGAGGTGGAGGACGTGCTCTACGGGCACCCCGCCGTCCGCGAGGTCGCCGTGGTGGGCATCCCCGACGAGGTGCGCGGCGAGACGGTCAAGGCCTACGTCTCCGCCAAGCCGGGGGCCGCCGTCGACCCCGACGAGGTCATCGCCTGGGCGAAGGAGCGGATGGCGGCCTACAAGTACCCGCGGTACGTCGAGGTGGTCGAGGAGCTGCCCAAGACCACCACGGGGAAGATCCTCCGGCGCGAGCTGCGTGCCCGGGGGTGAGCGCGGCACTCCCTTCCGGCAGGTTCCGTACCGCATACTGCACGCGTGACCACGACGCGTGGTGATGGCAGCGACCGGGTCGTGCTCCAGGCGCGGCTCGCGGTCGCGACCGCCGCCGCGGGCCTGGGCCTGTGGGACTGGGACCTGGTCACCGACGAGCTGGTCTGGGACGACCGCAGCCGGGCCATCTTCGGGCTGACCGGCGTCGAGCTCTCCGGCACCGTCGCCGACATCGACCTGGCCATCCACCCCGACGACCGGCCGGTCGTGCAGGGCGCGCTCGACGAGGCCATCGTCGGCGGTGACCTGCTGGACGTGGAGTTCCGGGTCGTGCACCCCGACGGCGCCGTGCGGTGGGTCGCGGCGCTGGGCCGGGTCCTCCCGGACGACACCGGCGCCCCCGTGCGGATGGTCGGCACCAACGTCGACGTCACCGACGGCCGCGAGGCCGCCCAGCAGCAGTTCGCCGACGCCACCCGGATGGCCGGCCTGGTGCGGGTCGCCGAGGAGCTGGGCGGCACCGAGACCGTCGGCGCCGCGCTGGCGGTGGTCACCCGGCACGCGTCCCAGGCGCTGGGCACCACCGGGGTCATCCTCTGCCTGACCGACGACGACGGGTCGGCCGTGACCACCTACGTCGACGCCCCGCTGGACGCCGAGACGGTCGACACCGTGCGGCGGCTGCCCGCGGGGTTCCCGCTGCCGATGGTCGACTCCGCCGTCCACGGCCGGGCGCACTTCGTGCCCGACCTGGAGGCCGCCGCGGCGCAGTTCCCCGGTGGGGTCGGGATCTGGCGCCGGTCCGGCGTGCGGTCGGGGTGCTCGGTGCCGCTGCGCTCGGCCCGGCGGCTCATCGGGTCGCTGGCGCTGGGGCACCGCGTCGACCGGCACTGGCGGCCGGCCGACCGGGAGTTCGTCGGGGCGCTGGGCGCGCTCACCGCCCAGACGCTGACCCGGATCGCCTCGACCGAGGCCGCGGCCGCCGCCGCGTCGGCGGTGGCCCGCCTGGCCGAGACGCTGCAGCGCTCGCTGCTCACCGCACCGCCCGAGCCCGACCACCTGCACGTCGTGCCGCGGTACCTGCCGGCCGCGGCCGAGGCGCAGGTCGGCGGCGACTGGTACGACGCCTTCCTCGGTCCCGACGGCGCCACCCACCTGGTCATCGGCGACGTCACCGGTCACGACCGGGAGGCGGCCGCGGCGATGGGGCAGCTGCGCAACGTGCTGCGCGGCATCGTGTGGGCCTCGGGCGGCGCGCCGGCGGAGGTGCTCACCACCCTCGACCGCGCGGTCACCGGCCTCGACGTCGGCACGCTGGCCACCGTGCTGGTCGCCCGGGTGGAGCAGGTCCCCGGGGGCCGGCTGCTGCGCTGGTCGAACGCCGGGCACCCTGCACCCCTGCTGGTCGACGCCGACGGCGAGGTGGTGCTGCTGGAGGGCCGCGACCTGCTGCTCGGCGTCGACCACACCGCCCCCCGGCACGACCACGAGGTCCCGCTGGCGCCGGGCAGCACGCTGCTGCTGCACACCGACGGCCTCGTCGAGCGGCGCGGCAGCGACCTGGACGCCGGCACCGCCCGGCTCGTGCAGACCGTGGGCCGGCTGGTGCGCGCCGGGGTGGGCCTGGACGAGCTGTGCGACCGGGTGCTGGCCACCGTGCCGCGCCACCCCGAGGACGACGTCGCGCTGATCGCGCTGCGCGCCCACGCCGAGGACCTGCCCCGCCCGCGGGAGGCCGGCCCGGCCGTCGTGCCCGAGGTGCCCAGCCCCGCCGGGTAGCGTCGCGCCCAACCACGGCAGTGCGCAGGAAACCGGTGCGATCCCGGTGCGGTCCCGCCACTGTGACCCCTCCCCGGGGGAGCCAGACACTGCGGCTGCCGTGCCCCACGAACTCCGGGCGCGGACCCGGGGGAAGGCTCACGGTGCGCACCTTCACGCTGCTCTCCACGTCCGACACCGACCTGCTGGCCGCCCGCACGAGCGACTCGGACTGGCGGCTGGGCAACCCCTACCGCGTCGGCGACCTCGTCGAGTTCGCCCGCGGCACCGACCTCGTGGTCTTCCGGATCCTGGGGTCCCGGCGGAAGTACGAGGACATGGTCCGCCCGCTGCTGGACCTCGGCGTCCCGGTCGTGGTGCTGGGCGGGGAGCAGCTGCCCGACGCCGAGCTGATGGAGCTCTCGACCGTGCCGATGGGCGTGGCCACCGAGGCGCACGCCTACCTCGCGCAGGGCGGCCCGGACAACATCGTGCAGCTGCACCGGTTCCTCGCCGACACCGTGCTGCTGGACGGCGAGGGCTTCGAGGCGCCGGCCGTCGCCCCCGACTGGGGCGTCGTCGAGCGGGCCACCACGGTGACCGGGCCGCGGATCGCCGTCCTGTACTACCGGGCGCACCACCTGGCCGGGAACACCGCGTTCGTCGACACCCTCTGCGCCGAGGTCGAGACCGCCGGCGGGGTCCCCGTACCGGTGTACTGCGCCTCGCTGCGGTCGGTGGACCCCACGATGCTCGAGGTGCTGCGCACCGTCGACGCCATGGTCGTCACCGTGCTCGCCGCCGGCGGTTCGCGGCCGGCCACCGCCCAGGCCGGTGGGGACGACGGCGCCTGGGACGTCGGCGAGCTCGCCCGCCTCGACGTCCCGGTGATCCAGGGCCTGGTGCTGGGCAGCGACCGCGAGACCTGGGCCGGCAACGACGACGGCCTCTCCCCGCTCGACGTCGGCAACCAGGTCGCCATCCCCGAGTTCGACGGCCGGGTCATCACCGTGCCCTTCTCCTTCAAGGAGGTCGACGCCGACGGCCTGACCTCCTACGTGCCCGACCCCGAGCGCGCCGCCCGCGTCGCCGGGATCGCCGTCGCCCACGCCCGGCTCCGGCACACCCCGCCCGCGCAGCGCAAGGTCGTGGTGATGCTGTCGGCGTACCCGACCAAGCACGCCCGGATCGGCAACGCGGTGGGGCTGGACACGCCCGCCTCCGTCGTCCGGCTGCTGGCCGCCATGGCCGGGCAGGGCTACGACATCGGCCCGTTCGACGGGCCCGGCTCGCTGCCCGGCGTCGCGGACCTGGACGGCGACGCCCTGGTGCACGCGCTCATCGAGGCCGGCGGCCAGGACCCCGACTGGCTCACCGCCGAGCAGCTGTCCGGCAACCCGGTGCGCATCCCCGCCGCGGCGTACCGCGCCTGGTTCGACACCCTGCCCGCCGAGCTCACCGACCGCATGGTCGAGCACTGGGGCCCGCCGCCGGGGCAGCTGTTCGTCGACCCGACCGACGACTGCATCGTCTTCGCCGCGCTGCGGGCCGGCAACGTCGTGGTGATGGTGCAGCCCCCGCGCGGGTTCGGCGAGAACCCGATCGCGATCTACCACGACCCCGACCTGCCGCCCAGCCACCACTACCTGGCCGCCTACCACTGGCTGCGCTCGGAGTTCGGCGCGCACGCGCTGGTGCACGTGGGCAAGCACGGCAACCTGGAGTGGATGCCGGGCAAGACCGTCGGGCTCTCGGCGTCCTGCGCGCCCGACGCCGCGCTGGGCGACCTGCCGGTGGTCTACCCGTTCCTGGTCAACGACCCGGGCGAGGGGTCGCAGGCCAAGCGCCGGGCGCACGCCGTGCTGGTCGACCACATGGTGCCGCCGATGGCCCGCGCCGACTCCTACGGCGACATCGCCCGGCTGGAGCAGCTGCTCGACGAGCACGCCAACATCGCCGCGATGGACCCGCCGAAGCTGCCGGCCATCCGCCAGCAGATCTGGACGCTCATCCAGGCCGCGAAGATGGACCACGACCTGGGCCTCGCGGACCGGCCGCACGACGCCGAGTTCGACGAGATGATCCTGCACGTCGACGGCTGGCTGTGCGCCATCAAGGACTCCCAGATCCGCGACGGCCTGCACGTCTTCGGCTCGCCCCCCGAGGGCGACGCCCGGGTCGGCCTGGTGCTGGCCATCCTGCGCGCCCGCCAGATCTGGGGCGGCGCGGTCGCGATGCCGGGCCTGCGCGAGGCGCTGGGCCTGGCCGAGGACGGGACGGCGGGCCTGGCGGAGACCGATGCGGTCGAGGCCCGGGCGCTGGCGCTGGTGCAGGGCCTGGAGGACGCCGGCTGGGTGTCCTCCGCCGTCGCCCCGGTCGTGCTCGACGTCCTGGGCGCGCCGCACGCCGAGGTCGAGCGGGTGCTGCACTTCGCCGTCGACGAGCTGGTGCCCCGGCTCGCCCGCACCACCGACGAGATCGACCTGGCCCTGCACGCCCTGGACGGCGGGTACGTCCCGGCCGGGCCGTCGGGTTCGCCGCTGCGCGGGCTGGTCAACGTGCTGCCGACCGGGCGGAACTTCTACTCCGTCGACCCGCGCGCCGTGCCCTCGCGGCTGGCCTGGGAGACCGGGCAGGGCCTGGCCGACGGGCTGCTGGAGCGCTACCGGTCCGAGGAGGGGTCCTGGCCCCGGTCGGTCGGGCTCTCGGTGTGGGGCACCTCGGCGATGCGGACCAGCGGCGACGACGTCGCCCAGGTGCTGGCGCTGCTCGGCGTCCGGCCGGTCTGGGACGAGGCCTCGCGCCGGGTCAAGGAGCTCGAGCCGATCCCGCTGGCCGAGCTGGAGCGGCCGCGGATCGACGTCACGGTCCGCATCTCCGGGTTCTTCCGGGACGCCTTCCCGCACGTGGTGACCATGCTCGACGACGCCGTCACCCTGGTCGCCGGCCTGGAGGAGTCGCCCGAGGACAACTACGTGCGCGCCCACGTGGACGCCGACGTCGCCGAGCACGGCGACCGCCGGCGGGCCACCACCCGGGTCTTCGGCTCCAAGCCCGGCGCCTACGGGGCCGGCTTGCTGTCGCTGATCGACAGCCGCGACTGGCGCACCGACGCCGACCTCGCCGAGGTGTACGCGGTGTGGGGCGGCTACGCCTACGGCCGCGACCTGGACGGCGTCGCCGCGCGCGGTGACATGGAGACGGCGTACCGGCGGATCGCGGTGGCGGCCAAGAACATCGACACCCGCGAGCACGACATCGCCGACTCCGACGACTACTTCCAGTACCACGGCGGGATGGTCGCCACGGTGCGCGCGCTGACCGGCGCCTCGCCCAAGGCCTACGTCGGCGACTCCACCCGGCCCGAGCACGTGCGCACCCGCTCGCTGGTCGAGGAGACCTCGCGGGTGTTCCGCGCCCGGGTGGTCAACCCGAAGTGGATCGCCGCGATGCGCCGGCACGGCTACAAGGGCGCCTTCGAGATGGCCGCGACGGTGGACTACCTGTTCGGCTACGACGCCACGACCGGGGTGGTCGCCGACTGGATGTACGAGAAGCTGACCCAGAGCTACGTGCTGGACCCGGAGAACCGGGCGTTCCTGGAGGAGTCCAACCCCTGGGCGCTGCACGGCATCGCCGAGCGGCTGCTGGAGGCCGTGGACCGGTCTCTGTGGGCCTCACCGGACCCCGACGTCCTGGCCCAGCTGCAGCAGGCCTACCTGGAGACCGAGGGCGACCTGGAGGCCGGCCCCCGCACCCCGGCCGACCGCTGAGGCGGCGCGGCCCCGCGAGTGTGCAGTTCGCGGGGTCGCCGAACCCGGTTCGACCCCGCGAACTGCACACTCGACCGCCCCGTCCCGTGGAGGACCCCGTGATCCGTCGTCGTACCGCTCTGCTCGTCCTGCCCGCCGCGTTGCTGCTGGCCGCGTGCGGCTCC
This sequence comes from Klenkia sp. PcliD-1-E, assembly GCF_024124375.1. Taxonomy (GTDB): domain Bacteria; phylum Actinomycetota; class Actinomycetes; order Mycobacteriales; family Geodermatophilaceae; genus Klenkia. The sequence goes on along the minus strand of NZ_JAMXRZ010000094.1, from coordinate 2,463 downwards.
TCGTCGGACGGGGGGACGGCGTCCTCGTCGGGCGGGGCCACGACCTCGTCGCCCGCGGTCCAGGGGCCGACGACCGGTGCTGCGGCGTGCACGAGCGCGCCGGCCACCGCGGAGGCGCCGTCCTCGGTGTCGGCGGACCTCTCCGTGCAGCCGGAGGTGACCGGGACCGACGCCCCGCCGCCGTGCGGCCTGGTGGTCGCCGACGTGGTGGTCGGGGACGGGCCGGTGGCGGAGTCGGGGTCGGCAGTCGAGGTGAAGTACGTGGGCGCCTTCTACGACACGGGGCAGACGTTCGACGCCTCCTGGAACCGGGGCGCGGACTCCACGCTGCCCTTCACCGCCGGTGCCGGCCGGGTGATCCAGGGCTTCGACCAGGGCGTGCAGGGCATGGCGGTGGGTGGCCGGCGGGTCATCACCATCCCCAGCGACCTGGGCTACGGCCCGGCCGGCCAGGGCCCGATCCCCGGCGGCGCCACCCTCGTCTTCGTGGTGGACCTGGTCTCCGTCAGCTGACGCGCCCCGGCGATTCCACGTCGCGGCTGCTCAGCGCAGGAGGACGGCGGCCGCGAGCAGGACCGCGGTCGCCGTGACCTCGCCGGTGGCGCCCATGACGTCGCCGTTCACCCCGCCCAGCCGCGCGCGGGCCCGCCGGTGCAGCAGCTCGCCACCGACCAGCCCCAGCGCGCCGGCCGCCACCAGCCGGGCGCCGAGCGCGAGGTCGCCCAGCCAGGCCGCCGTCCCGAGCACGCAGAGGACGGCGACGACGGCGCAGCCGGCCAGCCACACCCGCGACACCGTGCCGGCGACGGCCGCGGCCAGCGACGAGCCCGCCGCGACGGGGACGCCGGGCAGGCCGCAGCGGGACATGGCCAGCCGGGCGGCGACCACCGCGGTCCACAGCGCCAGCCAGCCGCCGTCCACCGTGAGCAGCGAGGCCAGGCAGGCGACCTGCAGCAGCAGGGTGAGCACCAGCACGGCGACGCCGAAGGGCCCGACGTCCCCGGCGCGCATGACCTCCAGCGCCCGCTCCCTGCCGCGCAGCGGGCCCAGGCCGTCGGCGGTGTCGGCCAGCCCGTCCAGGTGCAGGCCACGGGTCAGCCAGGCCAGCAGCCCGACCGCCAGCACTGCGCCGATGAGCGGGGAGGCGTACCGGGCGCCCAGCCAGCCGGAGAGGGAGGCGAGGTCACCCAGCACCAGCCCGACCAGCGGCGCCCACGGCAGCACACCCTGCGGCGACGGGTTGCCCCGCACGCGGGCGACGGTCAGCCAGGCGAAGGCGGCCCTCACCGCAGGCGCTGGGGCAGCCCGGCGACGACGAACCACACCTCGTCGGCGGTGGCGGCCAGCCGCTGGTTGACCGTGCCCAGGGTGTCGCGGAACAGCCGGCCCGAGGTGGTCTCGGGGACGACGCCGAGGCCGACCTCGTCGCTGACCGCCACCACGTGCGCCGGGGTCATCACCCACGCCTCGAGCAGCTCGTCCACCCGCCGGGAGAGCCGGTCGTGGGCGCGCCGGCCGCCGTCCCACACGCCGCTGGCGTCCATCATCGCCGTCACCCAGGTGGTGACCGAGTCGACCAGGTAGGTGCCGGGCAGCACCAGCTCGCCGGGGTTGGTCGTCTCCTTGGTGGCCCAGGTCGCCGGCCGGCGGGCGCGGTGGGCGGCGATGCGGGCGGTCCACTCCGCGTCGTCCGGGCGGGGGTCGGAGGTGGCCAGGTAGGTGACGTCGTCCCGGCCCTCGAGCAGCGACTCGGCGTGCGCGGACTTCCCGGACCGGGAGCCGCCCAGCACCAGCGTGCGGCTCACAGCTCGAGCCGGGTGATCGAGCCGTTGTGCGGGGTGGTGTGCGGCATCGCCTCGGGGCCGCCGCCGGCGACGACGGCCTGCGCGGCCCGGATCGTGTCGCCGTGGGTGACCAGGGCGACGACGTCGGCCGGGGGAGCGGCCTGCAGGTCCGACAGGTAGGCGGCCACCCGGGCGTGCAGCTGGGCGAGGGACTCCCCGCCCTCGGCCGCCCAGTGCACGTCGGTCCAGTCCACGACGTCCCACAGCTCGCGGGAGGGCCGGCCCTCCAGCACGCCGTAGCCCTGCTCGCGCAGCGCCGGGGTGGTGGTGAACCGGCGCCCGGTGGCGGCCATGCAGTGCTCGGCGGTCTGCACGGCGCGGTGCAGGTCGCTGGCCACCATCGCCCCGGGCCGCAGCTGCGCGAGCTCGGCGGCCGCGGCGCGGGCCTGCTCGTGCCCCAGCCCGGACAGCGGCACGTGCGCCGTCTGGCCCTGCATGAGGCCCGCGGCGTTCCAGGTGCTCTGTCCGTGGCGGACGAGCAGGACGGTGGTCATCGAGGGGGAGCCTAGGGGCCCGGTTACCGTGCCCCGGGTGACCATCCCGATGCGGCCACCCACCGACGGCCCCGGCGCGGCCGCCCTCGGCGCCCGGCGCGGCGCCCCCCGCAGCCGCCCGGCCG
>NZ_JAMXRZ010000093.1 GCF_024124375.1 Klenkia sp. PcliD-1-E | reverse complement strand
CGGCCACGGTGGGCCCGGACCCGCTGACCAGCACGCCCAGGCAGCCGGCCGCGGTCATCGCGGCGATCGCGCGCCGCAGGTCCGGGCGCAGGTGCACCGCCGGGGCCTGCAGGTCGTTGGCGAGCACCGCGGCCAGCTCGTCCGCGTCGCCGCCGCGCAGCGCGGTGAGGACGTCGTCGGCCGGGCCGGCGACCGAGGTCGGCGGCAGGTCGCCGCCCTCCCGCAGCCGGTCGAGCTCCCGGTAGACCGTCGGCGTGGACAGCCCGTCGCCGGCGATGCCCAGCACCCAGTCGGTGCGGTGCCGGGAGAGCACGGGCGAGAGCTGCTCCCCACGGCCGGTCCCCAGCGCGGTGCCCCCGACCAGGCTGAAGGGGACGTCGCTGCCGAGCCGGGCGGCCAGGCCGGCCAGGTCGCCGCGGGTGCAGTGCGTGCCCCACAGGGCGTCGAGGGCGACCAGCGCCGCCGCGGCGTCGGCGGAGCCCCCGGCCAGCCCGGCGGCCGCCGGTATCGACTTGTCGACGTGCAGGGCGGCGTCGGCGGGCACGCCGGCGTGCCGGGCGAGCAGCTCGGCGGCCTGCCAGACGAGGTTGCGGGAGTCGGTGGGCACCGAGCCGTCGGCGCCCTCGCCGGTGACGGTCACCGACAGGCCGTCGTCGGGCCACACGGTCACCGAGTCCAGCAGCGACACCGCCAGGTAGACGGTGGTCAGCTCGTGGAACCCGTCGGCGCGCAGCGGGCCGACGCCGAGGTGGACGTTGACCTTGGCCGGGGCGTGCGCCGTGACCGACCCGTCGCCGTGGATGCGCCCGGGGCCACCGGAGGTCGAGTGCGGCACCGGCTCAGCCTGCCCCGACCGGGTCGGTCGCGGCGAGCCGGGCGAAGTCCCCGATGCCCAGCCGCTCGCCGCGCCAGGTGGGGTCGATGCCCGCGGCCCGCAGCCGGGTCTCCGCGGCGGCCGGGCTCCCGGCCCAGCCGGCCAGGGCGGCGCGCAGCCCCTTGCGCCGGGTGGCGAAGGCGGCGTCGACGACGGCGAAGGTCGCCCTGCGGTCACCGGGCGGCGGCTCGCGGCGGGTCAGCCGCACCAGCCCGGAGTCGACGTTGGGCACCGGCCAGAAGACCGGGCGGCCCACCGCACCGGCCCGCCGCACGTCGGCGTACCAGGCTGCCTTGACGCTGGGGACCCCGTAGGCGTCGCTGCCGGGTGCGGCAGCCAGCCGCTCGGCGACCTCGAGCTGCACGAGCACCAGCGCGGTGCGCAGCGTCGGGAAGGTCTCCAGGAAGTGCAGCAGCACCGGGACGGAGATGTTGTAGGGCAGGTTGGCCACCAGGGCCGTGGGCGGCGGCCCGGGCAGCTCGGTGACCCGCATCGCGTCGGCCGTGACCACGGTCAGCCGCTCGGCCAGCTGCGGTGCGCGGTCGGCCGCCGTCCGGGGAAGCTGGTCGGCCAGCCGGGGGTCGACCTCGACGGCGACGACCCGGTCGGCGGCCGGGAGCAGGCCCAGCGTCAACGACCCCAGACCCGGCCCGATCTCGCAGACCACGTCGTCCGGGCGCAGCTGCGCGGTGCGCACGATGCGGCGGATGGTGTTGGCGTCGTGCAGGAAGTTCTGCCCGAGCTGCTTGGTGGGCCGCAGGTCGAGCTGCTGGGCCAGCCGGCGGATCTCCGCGGGGCCCAGCAGCCCGTCGCCTGCGTCGGCGGCGGTGCTCAGCGGGTCAGCTGAACAGGCGGGAGCCGCACGACGGCCACGGCGAGGCACCGCGGGCGGCGTAGGTCCGCTCGCCGACGGCGATCTGCTGCTCCCGGGTGGCGAGGTCCGGGCGGGAGGCGAACTCGCCGCCGCCGTAGGCGTTCCACGTCGAGATGTTGTACTGCAGCCCGCCGTAGTAGCCGTTGCCGGTGTTGATCGACCAGTTGCCGCCGGCCTCGCAGCGGGCCAGGGCGTCCCAGTTCAGCCCGCTGGTGGACGCCGGGGCCGAGGCGCCGGTGTTGCCGCCGCCGTTGGACGGGGCCGGTGCCGCCGGGGCCGGACGGGGCTTGGTGCCGACGCTGACCTGCTCGTCGACGGGGGCCTGGTTCACGGTGACGCCGGTCTGCACGCGGGAGGTCTCGACGCCGTCGGTGGTGGTGACGGTGAAGGTCACCGTCTGCGAGCCCTCGACGCCCTCGGTGGTCACCGTGCGGGTGCCCACGGTGGCGTCCGGGTCCTGGGTCTCGACGGTCTGGTAGTCGATCGACTGCTGCTCGGTGACCTCGCTGACCTGCACCCGCCAGACCTGCAGCACCATCCGGTCCATCAGCGGGGTGGTCGGGTACAGGCTCATCCGGTCGGTCTGGGACAGGGTGAGGCCCTGCTCGGCGAGCAGCTCGCCGGCGGTGCCGGCGGTGGTGGTGACGTCGCGGGTCGCGCCGTCGGCGACCAGGGTGACGGTCTTCGGGGTGGTGACCTGCAGGGCCATGCCGTCCAGCGGCACCCGCTCGCTGCGGGAGGCCGAGAGCACCAGGCCGTCGCCGCGGTAGCCGAGCTGGTCCAGGGCCTCGTCGACCGACAGGGCCGTCGTGGTCACCGTGGTGGTGACGCCGTCGACGGTGAGCTGCAGCGGGCGGGCCCGGTTGAGGACGACGGTGTCGCCGTCGTCGACGCGGCTGCCGGCCGAGGGCAGGAGCACGTCGTCCGGCGAGACGGCGACGTCCTCGTCGGCCAGGACCTCGCCGGCGGTGTCGGCGTAGGTGGAGACCTCCCGCGACTCGCCGTCGATGGTGAGGGTCACCGACTTCTGGGCCAGGACGAAGGCGAAGGAACCGCCGACGAGGCCCACGAGGACGAGGGCGAAGAGCGAGAGCTTGAGCGTTCGAGGCACGGCACATCCACGGGTCACGGGGGCCCGGGCGGGGGGATCAGGCCCCCGCCCCGACGGGTCGGTCACGACACGATAACGAACGACGTACGCGCAGCCGGGCTGCTGAGGTGATCGAAACAGGTCGATGAGTCGACACGGAGTAGCCACGCCGACACCACGCGTCACTGATTCCCCGCTGACCTGGGTGGACCGTCGCGCTCGGTGGTGTGACCAGCGTCACGGTGTGAACTGGCTCGGCCCGTCCCGGGCCGGGGATCAGCCCGCCAGCGCAGGGGCCGAGCGACGGACCGGGCGCAACCAGGTCACCAGGAACCAGGCCACGGCCAGACCCGCGGTGATCGCCGAGAAGCCGCCGGCGACCAGCGCCACCGGCAGCAGGTCCACCCCGTCGGTCACCCGGTCGCCCAGGTCCACCCCGGCCACCAGCAGCAGCGCCCCCAGCGGCAGCAGTGCGACCGTGCTGGACGCAGCCACCACCAGGTGCGCGCTCCAGGTCCGCAGCGCCTCGTCGACCGGGACGTCGGCCCCCTCGGCGGCCAGCGGACGCACCACGAGGCGCAGCAGCGCGACCTCGGCCAGCACCCACGCCGCCGCCGGCGCCACCAGCGCGGCCACCGCCACCCCCTGGCGCAGGGAACCCGCCTGCCACAGGAGCGATGCGGCGGCCAGCTCCCCCACGACCGCGCCACGCATCGTCCACAGCAGCCACGGCGACATCTGCTCGCTCCGCCGCGGGCGGCGCGACCCGGTCGCCCACCGCGGCCGGGGGCGCGTCGCCTCGGCCAGCAGGACCCCGGCCAGCAGACCCGTCACCAGCGCCGGCAGCCAGAGGAACACCGACGCCTCCGCGAACGCGGCCACGCTGACGCCCACGAGCACCAGGCCCAGCACGAAGCCCAGCTGGCGCACCCGCCGCCCGTGCCGCGCCTGCCGGGTGAGCACGGCCGCACCGGCCTCGGACGGCGGCACGAGCTCGACCGACCCGGACGCCACGAGGCGGCGGTCGGCGGCCCTGGCCCACGCCCGGGCCAGCAGCCCCGACGGCACCATCACGGCGACGAACAGCACGACGGCGATGAGGCGACCCACGGTGCCCATTGTCGCCCTTCGGGCTCCACCGCGGCCACGTCGCGTTCCCCTGCTGGTCGGAGCCCCGCGGGCGCTCCTCGGGGAGCCTCCGGCCCCCCTCGTCGGCGCTCAGTCCTGCCAGGGGCCGAAGACTCGCTCCGCTGTTGCCGTCAGCGAGTTGCAGAGGCTCTCCAGTTCGGTGCCCGTCACCTCGGCCAGGGCGCGGACGGTGTGGGGGACGAGCCTCGAGGCGTTCGGCCTGCCTCGGTGCGGGACCGGGGTCAGGAAGGGGCTGTCGGTCTCGACCAGCAGCTGGTCGACCGGGGCGATCGCGGCGGCCTCGCGGAGGTAGCCGGCGTTGCCGAAGGTCAGCGTCCCGGCGAAGGACAGCACCGCACCCCGGTCCAGGCACTGCCGGGCGAACGCGGCGTCGCCGGAGAAGCAGTGGAACACGGTGTGCTCCGGCAGCCCCTCGTCGTCGAGCACCCGCAGGATCTCCCCGTGCGCGTCCCGGTCGTGGATGACCAGGGCGATGCCGTGCCGCTTGGCGATCGCGATGTGCGCCCGGAACGACTCCTCCTGGGCGTCCCACCCCTCGGGGCCGGTGCGGAACCGGTCCAGACCCGTCTCCCCCACCGCCCGCACCCGGGGCTCGGCCGCCAGCCGGTCGACCTCGGCCAGCGCCTCGGGCGTCGCCCCGCCGGCCCCGGCCTCGTTGGGGTGCAGCGCGACCGCCGCGAGCACCGACGGGTGCCGGGCGGCCAGCTCGGCCGACCACCGGGAGCTGACGACGTCGACCCCCACCTGCACCAGTCGCGTGATGCCGACCGCAGCCGCCGCCGCGACCTCGGCGTCCACCTCGGCGTCCCGGGGCAGCCGGCCCTCCCCGCCGACGGCGATGTCGAGGTGGGTGTGGCTGTCCAGCGCCGGGGCCGGCAGCGGCTCCGGGGACGGAGGGGGTTCGCCCCGCCTGTTCGCCCGCGAGGACGCGGAGCGGCTCAGGACCCCTCCTCGAACCGGCGGAGCTCCTCGTCCACGATCGACTCGTCGAGCTTGGTGAAGACCGGCTTCGGGGCCTGCAGCGGCGTCCCGGGGGCGATCGGGACCGAGGCCCAGACCGCCTGCCCCGCCCCGTAGTCCCCGGTGATCACCGGGTACGGGCGGCCGTCGTCGAGGTCGGTGACCTCCTCGACCCGCGGCGCGACCGACCAGGTGCCCTCGCCGCCGAGCAGCTCGTGCACCTGCTGCGCGGCGTGCGGCAGGAACGGCGACAGCAGGCCGTTGCAGTCCTTGATCGCCTGCAGAGCGCTGAACAGCACCGAGTCCCGGCGGGCCGGGTCCTCCTTGAGCTTCCACGGCGCCTGGTCCGAGAGGTACTTGTTCGCCTCGCCGACCACCCGCATGGCCTCGTTGATCGCGGCCTTCTGCCGGTTGCGGCCCAGCAGCTCGCCGACCGTGCCGAAGGCACCCGACGTCGTCGCCAGCAGGTCACGGTCGGCGTCGGTCAGGTCGCCGGGCTGCGGGACGGCACCGACGTTCTTGGCCGCCATCGAGATCGACCGGTTGACCAGGTTGCCCCAGCCGGCCACCAGCTCGTCGTTGTTGCGGCGGCGGAACTCCGCCCAGGTGAAGTCCGTGTCCTGGTTCTCCGGGCCGGCGACGGCGATGAAGTAGCGCAGCGCGTCGGCGTCGTAGCGTTCCAGGAAGTCGCGGACGTAGATGACCACCCGGCGCGAGGAGGAGAACTTCCTGCCCTCCATCGTCAGGAACTCGCTGGAGACCACCTCGGTGGGCAGGTTCAGCGCACCGTAGGACCCCGGGGTGCCGCCCTTGTCCCCGGCGCCGTTGTAGCCCAGCAGCTGCGCGGGCCAGATCTCGGCGTGGAAGACGATGTTGTCCTTGCCCATGAAGTAGTAGGCGTCGGCGTCCGGGCTCTGCCACCACTGCCGCCAGGCCTCGGGGTCACCCGAGCGGCGGGCCCACTCGATCGACGCCGACAGGTAGCCCACGACGGCGTCGAACCAGACGTAGATCCGCTTGTCGTCGCGGTCGCGCCAGTCGGGCAGCGGGATGCGGATCCCCCAGTCGATGTCGCGGGTGTAGCTGCGCGGCTTGAGGTCCTCGAGCAGGTTGACGCTGAAGTTGAGGACGTTGGGCCGCCAGCTCTTCCTGGTCCCCAGCCAGTCGCCCAGCGCCTTGGCGAAGGCGGGCAGGTCGAGGAACCAGTGCTCGCTCTCCACGAACCTCGGCGTCTCGCCGTTGATCTTGCTGACCGGGTTGACCAGGTCGACCGGGTCGAGCTGGTTGCCGCAGTTGTCGCACTGGTCGCCGCGGGCGCCGTCGTAGCCGCAGATCGGGCAGGTGCCCTCGATGTAGCGGTCGGGCAGCGTGCGCCCGGTCGAGGGGCTGATCGCGCCGAGCGTGGTCTGCGGGAAGACGTAGCCGTTCTTCAGCAGGCCCAGGAAGATCTCCTGGCTGACCGCGGCGTGGTTGGCGGTCGTCGTCCGGGTGAACAGGTCGTAGCTGAGCCCGAGACCGGTCAGGTCGCCGACGATGATCCGGTTGTTCCGGTCGGCGATCTCCTGGGGCGGGACGCCCTCGGCGTCGGCGGCGACGGTGATCGGGGTGCCGTGCTCGTCGGTGCCGCTGACCATGAGCACCTTGTTGCCGGCCATCCGCTGGTACCGGCTGAAGACGTCGGACGGGACACCGAAGCCCGAGACGTGGCCGATGTGCCGGGGGCCGTTGGCGTAGGGCCAGGCGACCGCGGTCAGGATGTGCCGATCACTCACGGCACGAGACTAGTGAGCGCTGTCGACCGCGTTCGTGGGTGCGGTGGCGGTGGGCGAGGGCTGCCCGGTGAGCGCGACCGCGGTGAGCACCGCGGCGATGACGAGCAGCGTGGCCGCCCGGGCGCGGCGGTGCGCCAGCGGCGGTCGCGGGGCACGGACCGGGCGGCGGGTGGCCGCCGTCCAGGTGCCGGCCACCGGGGTGGTGCCCAGCAGCAGCTTGGCCAGCGGGACGACGGCGGCGGTCACCGCGACGGCGGACAACGCGACCACGTGCCCGGCCAGCTCGACCTGGCGCACGCCACCGCCGACCCCGCCGACGGCGAGCACGGCCAGGACGACGAGCTCCCCGACCGAGACGCCCACGAGGAGCCGGTGGCCCGCGCCGTCGACCAGGCAGGCCCCGCCGGCGGCGACCAGCACCACCCACGCGGCCAGGCCGACGAGCGTCCCGGCCACCAGGGCCCCGGGCGGGCGCAGGCCGTCGCCCCAGAGCGCGTCCAGAGAGGTCAGGCCCAGCGCGAGCAGCGCCACCGCCTCCACCACGCACAGCGCACCGACGGCGAGCACGGCGGCCGGCGGGCGGCGGCGCCCGGCGGTCGGGGTGCGCGGCACCCGGGGCAGCGCGACGGCGGTGCTGGACACGGGGACTCCCTGGACGGCGACGGGTGGTCACCGAGGAGGTCGTCCCGCCGGGCGCGGGTCCGCAGACGTCGGCGGGGCCGCCTCACCCCTGGGGGTGAGACGGCCCCGCCGGCCGGGCCGGGTCAGCTGCGCGGGCGCTGCCCCGCGGTGCCGTCCCCGGTCTCCACGCTGTGGTCGTGGTCGCCACCCTTGGCCAACCTGCTGTGCTTGCGGCCGTAGAGGTAGTAGACCGCCACACCGATGGCCATCCAGACGGCGAACCGGATCCAGGTGTCGGTCGGCAGGTTGAGCATGAGGTAGAAGCTGGCCAGCGCGGCCACGATCGGCAGCACCGGCATGAGCGGGACCCGGAAGGCCCGCGGCAGCTCGGGACGGGTGCGGCGCAGCACGACCACCCCGATGCTGACCAGCACGAACGCGAACAGCGTCCCGATGTTGACCAGCTCGGCGAGGGTGCCCAGCGGGATCAGCCCGGCCATGACCGCCACGACCCCGCCGGTGATGAGGGTGATCCGGTAGGGCGTGCCGTAGGTGGGGTGCACCTTGGCCAGGCCCGGGGGCAGCAGGTGGTCCCGGCTCATCGCGAACAGCACCCGCGACTGGCCCAGCAGCAGGATCATCACCACGCTGGTGAGGCCGGCCAGCGCGCCCACCGAGATGATCCCGGCGAAGAACGGCAGCCCGACGCTGGAGAACGCCCCGGCCAGCGGGGCGGAGGCGTTCAGCTCGGTGTAGTTCTGCATGCCGACCACGACCAGGCTGACCAGCACGTACAGGATCGTGCAGACGGCCAGCGAGCCGAAGATGCCGCGCGGCAGGTCCTTGGCCGGGTCCTTGGTCTCCTCGGCCGCGGTGGCGACGATGTCGAAGCCGATGAAGGCGAAGAACACGATCGCCGCACCGGCGATGACGCCCTCGACGCCGAAGCTGGCCGGGGCGAAGCCGGTGAGCAGCTGGATGAACGGCTGGGTCAGGCCCGAGCCACCACCCTCGGCGGGCTGGGTCGGGGGGATGAACGGGCTGAAGTTGGCGGCCTTGACGTAGAAGACGCCGACCACGATGACGAGCAGGACGATGACGACCTTGATCGCCACGATGATCGAGGTGATCCGCGAGGACAGCTTGATGCCCAGGATGAGCACGCCGGTCATCACCAGGGCGATGAAGATGGCCGGGATGTTGAACCGCGCCGTCTCGCCGGCGATCGACTCGGGCAGGCCGATGCCGATGTCGCTGAGCAGCTGGTTGAGGTAGCCCGACCAGCCGACGCTCACCGTGGCGGCGCCCAGGGCGAGCTCCAGCACGAGGTCCCAGCCGATGATCCAGGCGATCAGCTCGCCGAAGGTCGCGTAGGAGAACGTGTAGGCCGACCCGGCCACCGGCACGGTGGAGGCGAACTCGGCGTAGCAGAGGGCGGCCAGCCCGCAGACGACGCCGGCGATGACGAAGGAGATGGCCACGGCCGGTCCGGCGGTGGTCTGCGCGACCTCGCCGGTGAGCACGAAGATGCCGGTGCCGATGATGACGCCGACGCCGAAGACCGTGAGGTCCAGGCCCGACAGGTTCTTCTTGAGCTGGTGCTCGGGCTCCTCGGTGTCGGCGATGGAGTCCTCGACGCTCTTGACGCGCCGGCCGTTCGCGACGGTCATCTGCGTGCCCCCTGATCCGTGATCACCGATGGTGAGCGGAGCGTGCCACGGGTCACCCTCCCCCGCACGCCTAGGCTCGCGACCTCGACCGCAACGGAGGGACCGATGGTGAGCACCGACTCCGGCACCGCCTCCCGCAGGAGGTTGCCCCTGCCGCGCCCGGCCCCCCGCCCGGCCGGCCAGCCGCTGCACCCGCCGCCCCGGCGGCCCTCGGGCGGGGCGGTCGTCGGGTGCGGGGTCTACGTCGACGGCCACCGGGTCCCCGACGTCGACCCCCGGGACGCGCTGCGGGTGGCCAGGGAGCGGGACGGCTTCGTCTGGCTGGGTCTGCACGAGCCCACCGAGACCGAGTTCGCCCCGATCGCCGAGGAGTACGGCCTGCACCCGCTCGCCGTCGAGGACGCGGTGTACGCCCACCAGCGGCCCAAGGTCGACCAGTACGACGACGGCCTGTTCATGGTGCTCAAGACCGCCAAGTACATCGAGCACGAGCAGTTGACCGCCACCAGCGAGGTGGTCGACACCGGCGAGGTCATGGTCTTCCTCGGCCCGCACCACGTCATCACGGTGCGGCACGGTCAGCACGGGGGGCTGGCCGAGCTGCGGGCGCGGCTGGACGACCAGGCCGACCTGCTCTGCCACGGGCCCTCCGCCGTCCTGTACGCCGTCGCCGACCAGGTGGTCGACGCCTTCGTGGAGGTCGCGGCCAGCGTCGAGGAGGACGTCGACGAGCTGGAGGCATCGGTGTTCTCCCCCCAGCGCACCGACGACGTCCCCCGGCTCTACCAGCTCAAGCGGGAGCTGATGCAGCTGCGCCGCGCGGTCACCCCGCTGGACCTGCCGCTGCACGCCCTCGCCGAGCGGCAGGTGGAGGGCGTCCCCGACGCGATGCGGTCCTACTTCCGCGACGTGCAGGACCACACGCTGCGGGTGCGCGACCAGGTCGCGGCCCTCGACGAGCTGCTCTCCTCGATCCTGCAGGCCTCCCTGGCCCGCACGTCGCTGTCGGACAACGAGGACATGCGCAAGATCAGCGCCTGGGCGGGCATCGTCGCCGTCCCCACCGCGATCGCCGGCATCTACGGGATGAACTTCAGGCACATGCCCGAGCTGGAGTGGCCCTTCGGCTACCCACTGGTGCTGCTGGTGATGGCCGTGTCCTGCGGCCTGCTCTGGCGCGCCTTCAAACGCACCGGCTGGCTGTAGCCCGCCCCCGCCCGCCCCGCTTTCCCCAGGTATCGGAAGCTCTACCCCGGTCATCGGCCGCCCTCGACGGGGTAGAGCTTCCGATACCGCAGGTTGTGGACAGCGGGCGTTCATCCACAGATCTGCCTCGACGTCCCTGCAGCCGCCGGGAAGGCCCGACCCTGCGCTGGTGACCGACGAGGACTGGCCCACCCGCATCGACCGGCTGCTCAAGGGCCAGCACGGGCTCGCGACCCGGCGGGACCTCCTCCGCGTCGCGCCCGTCGGTGTCGTCGACGGCTACGTGGCCAGCGGGCGGCTGCGCCGGGTCTTCCCCCACGTCTACACGGCGCGCGGCAACCCGGCGACGGGTGATCGACGGCTCCGCGCTGCCGTCCTGTGCGCCGGCGCCCCGGCGTTGCTCAGCCACACCACGGCCCTGGCCGTCCACGGCGTCCGGGAGCACACCGGGCCCGTGCACCTGACGATCGACGAGACCCGGCGCCGGGCCGGCAACCGCGACCTGGCCGTCCACCGGCGGGTCGACCTCGCGACGGCCGACCGGACCTCGGTGCGGGGCCTGCCCGTGACCACGCTCGCGGACAGCCTGGTCGACTCCTGGCCGCTGCTCCCCCGGGCGGAGCGACGTCCGGTGCTGGTGGACGCGGTGCGCGACCGGGGCGTGGACGCCGGCGCGCTCCACCGGGCTGCCGCACGGCGACCGAACATCGGCGGGCACCGCGAGCTGGTGGTGGCCGTCGACCTGGTCGCCGACGGCGTCCGCAGCGAGCTCGAGGCGCTGGGTGTGCTCCGCGTGTTCCGGCACCCCTCGCTCCCGCGCAGTCGGGGCCAGCTGGCGGTCCGGTGCCCGGACGGCATCACCCGCCACCACGACCGCGCATGGGAGGAGGCGATGCTCGCGGTCGAGCTGGACGGGGCGGCCTTCCACACCTCCCCCGAGCGGCGCGCGGACGACCTGGCGCGTGACGCACTGTTCGCGACGATGGGCTGGCTCGTCCTCCGCTTCACCTACGCCGAGGTCCTGCGCGACCCGGACGGCGTCCGCGCGAAGGTCCTGGCCGTCTACCGCACACGCGTGTCCCAGCTGCGAACCGCCTGAGGTATCGGAAGCGTCACCTGGTCCTGCGGCCCGCCGCGACGGGGTAGAGCTTCCGATACCTGGTGCGCCCGGGACCGACCCGGGTCAGGTGTCCTTCGCGGCGACGACGGCGTCGAACACGACGCGCTTGGGCAGGCCGGTGCGGGCCACGACCGCGCGGATGGCGTCCTTGCGGGTCTCCCCCGCGGCCTCCTCGCGGGCCACCTCGGCGGCGATCTCGGCCGGCGTCAGGTCGGCAGGCCCGGCGGGGGCGCCGGCGACCACGAGGGTGATCTCGCCGCGCACCCCGTCGGCGGCCCAGGCGGCCAGCGAGCCCAGCGACCCGCGCACGACCTCCTCGTGGGTCTTGGTCAGCTCCCGGCACACCACCGCCTCCCGGTCGGGACCGAGGACGGCGGCGGCGTCGGCCAGGGCGTCGGCGAGCCGGTGCGGGGACTCGAAGAACACCATCGTCCGCGGCTCGGCGGCCAGGGCGGTGAACGCCGTCCGGCGGCCCTTGCGGGGCACGAACCCCTCGAAGCAGAACCGGTCGCAGGGCAGCCCCGAGACGGCCAGCGCCGTGGTGACCGCCGAGGGGCCGGGCACCGACGTCACCTCGACGCCCGCCTCGACCGCCGCGCGCACCAGCGTGTAACCCGGGTCGGACACCGACGGCATGCCGGCGTCGGTGAGCAGCAGCACGGTCTGCCCGGCCCGCATCGCGGCCACCAGGCCCGGCAGCCGTGAGGCCTCGACCGTCTCGTGGAAGGTCACCACCCGGCCGGTGAAGGTGACCTCGAGGTCCTGGGCGAGCCGGTGCAGCCGCCGGGTGTCCTCGCAGGCGAGGACGTCGGCCGACGCCATCGCCGCGCGCAGCCGCGGCCCGACGTCGCCGGGCTGCCCCAGGGGCGCGCCACCGAGGACCAGCCGACCCGTCACGGCACGAGACTGCCAGACCCTCCGCCTACCCTCGGCGGCGTGGCGGTGCTGGCTCCCGAGCGGACGGACGACGAGCTCGCCCCCGCAGCACGCCCGCGCCGGCGGCCCCGGCGCCCCGCGCGCCAGCTCACCCCGCCGCTGCCCACCGACCGGGTGCTGTCGTGGGTGCTCACCGCGGTGCTGGGGACCGCCACCTTCCTCAGCCGGCTGTGGGACCTCAGCTACCCGGGCGACCTGCTCTTCGACGAGGCCTACTACCCGCCCGAGGCCAACGAGATCCTCGAGTGGGGCTACGAGTACAACCGCGGCTACACGTTCATCGTCCACCCACCGCTGGGCAAGCTGCTCATCGCCGGCGGGATCAAGCTCTTCGGCTACGACAGCTTCGGGTGGCGCTTCCCCAGCCTGGTCGCCGGCACCGTGGCGGTCGTCGTCCTGGTCCGGCTCACCCGGCGGCTCACCGGCTCCACCCTGCTCGGCCTGGTCGCCGGCCTGCTCATGGCGCTGGACGGCTTCGCGTTCACCATCAGCCGCATCGGCCTGCTCGACGTCTTCCTGCAGGCCCTCGTGGTCAGCGCCGTGGCCTGCCTGGTCGTCGACCGGGACCGGGTGCGCGCCCGGGTCCGGGCGGCAGGGGCGCTCACCGGCGGGTTCGCGCTCGGCCCACGGGGCTGGCGGATCGCTGCGGGGGTGCTCTTCGGCTGCGCGGCCGGGGTGAAGTGGTCCGGGGTCTGGTTCCTGGCCTTCTTCGCCGTCCTGTCGCTGTTCTGGGACCGGGCGGCGTGGCGGGAGGCCGGCGTCCCCTCCCCCACCCACACCGTGCTGCGCCGCGGGCTGCCCGGCGCGCTGTGGGCCCTCGCCGTCCTGCCGGTGCTGACCTACCTGGCGACCTTCACCGGCTGGTTCCTGGGCGAGAACTCCCAGGGCCGGCACTGGGCCGACCAGAACCCCGACACCGCGTTCCCGTGGGTCCCCGGCGCGCTGCGGTCCCTGTGGCACATGCACGGCGAGTGGCTGGCGTTCCACAACGGGCTGTCCACGCCGCACCCGTGGGAGTCCGGCCCGTGGTCGTGGCTGGTCGACGGCCGGCCGATCCTGCTGTGGAACCCGCAGGGCCTCACCGACGCCGGCGGCGGCCAGGTCATCCGCTACATCCTGATGGTCGGGACCCCCACGCTCTGGCTGGTCTTCGCCCCGGCCATGGTCTGGTTGCTGTGGCGCATCGTGGCCCGGCGCGACCCGGCCGCGATCACCGTGGCGGTGGCCATCGCCGCGGGCTGGCTGACCTGGTTCGTCAACCTGGACCGGACCATGTTCATCTTCTACATGGCGCCGGTGCTGCCCTTCTTCGTGCTGGCGGTGACCCTCGCCCTGCAGGACGTGCTGGGCCGGCCCACCGCCGACGGACCGGTCACCCCGTTCCGCCGGCAGCTCGGGCTGGGCGCGGTCAGCCTCTACCTGGCCGTGGTCGCCCTGACGTTCGTCTTCTTCTACCCGGTGCTGACCGGGCAGCCGCTGTCCTACGACGAGTGGGTGCAGCGGATGTGGTTCCCCTCCTGGTTCTGAGGCCCGCCCCACGTTGTGGAATACATAGTTGAGTAGTACAACGGACTGGTGGACCAGAACCGGACCGACCTGGCCGCACGCCTGGACGACGTCGTCGTCGGGCTGCGCCAGCTGACCAGTACCCGCGCCGACCTCAGCCTCACCGCCGCCGCGACCCTGGCCACCCTGCAGCGCTGCGGCCCCGCCCGGTTGACCGAGCTGGCCAGCACCGAGGGCGTCAGCCAGCCGTCCATGACCGCGCTGATCGCCCGGCTGGCCGGGCAGGGCCTGGTCGACCGCGCAGCGGACCCGCGCGACGGGCGCGCCGTCGTCCTGTCCCTCACCGACGCCGGCGCCGACCTGCTGACCCGCCGGCGGACCGAGCGCGCCGCCCGGCTCGCCGGACCGCTGGCCGACCTGGACGACGCCGACGTCGAGCGGATCGAGGCGGCGCTGCCGGCGCTGTCCCGGCTGGCCGGCGTCCTGCAGCACTGAACCGACCCGCACCGACCCGAGCACGACCCCGACACGGAGGTGACCTGGTGAGCGCACACGGCGCGGCCAGTGGCAAGACCAGCATGTTCGCCCAGCCGAAGGCCGTCTACGCGGTGGCCTTCGCCTGCGTCGTCAGCTTCATGGGCATCGGCCTGGTGGACCCGATCCTGCCCGCCCTCTCCGCCCAGCTGGACGCCTCGCCCAGCCAGGTGACGCTGCTGTTCACCAGCTACCTGGTGGTCACCGCGGTCGCCATGCTCGCCACCAACTGGGTGTCCAGCCGGCTGGGCGCCAAGAAGACCCTGATCGCGGGTCTGGCGATCATCGTGGTGTTCGCCGCCCTCGCCGGCCTGAGCGACTCCGTCGGCGGCATCGTCGGCTTCCGCGCCGGCTGGGGCCTGGGCAACGCGCTGTTCATCGCCACCTCGCTGGCGGTCATCGTGGCCAGCGCATCGGGTGGGTTCGCCGGCGCGATCGTGCTCTACGAGGCGGCGCTGGGCCTGGGCATCGCGGCAGGCCCGCTGGTCGGCGGCCTGCTCGGCTCGATCAGCTGGCGGGGCCCGTTCTTCGGGGTCTCCGCGCTCATGGCCATCGCGCTGGTCGCGACCGTCGTGCTGCTGGACCCGACCCCGAAGCCCGCGCACCCGACCCCGCTGTCGGCACCGCTGAAGGCGCTGCGCCACCGCGGGCTGCTGACCATGGCCATCACGGCGCTGCTCTACAACTGGGGCTTCTTCACCATGCTGGGCTACGCGCCCTTCCCGATGGAGCTCTCGGCGATCCAGCTGGGTTTCGTGTTCTTCGGCTGGGGCCTGCTGGTGGCGCTGTTCTCCGTCGCCGGCGCCCCGCGCCTGCAGGCCCGCTTCGGCACCGCGCGCAGCCTCTACGGGGCGCTGACCTTCTTCGCCGTCCTGCTGCTGCTGATCGCCTTGTTCACCGACACCCGCTGGGTGCTCATCGCGTGCGTCGTGGCCGCGGGCATCCCGATCGGCATCAACAACACCCTGACCACCCAGGCCGTCATGCTGGTCAGCCCGGTCGAGCGGCCGGTCGCGTCCGCGGCCTACGGCTTCGTCCGGTTCCTGGGTGGCGGTCTGGCCCCCTTCGTCGCCGGCAAGCTGGTGGACGCCTTCGACATCCACGTGCCGTTCTTCGTCGGCGCGGCCACCGTGCTCGCCGCGGTGGCGGTGCTGTCGACCGGGCACCGCATGCTGACCCGGGCGGATGCCGGCCTGGACGAGGACGGCCACCCCGCCGGCTCCGCCGACGACGTCGCCGGCGAGGTGGCCGACGAGTTCGGCGGCGCGCCCGCCGCCGTCGACGGCGAGGTCGAGGCCGAGCTGACGCACCGCCGGTGACCGACCGCCGCTGACCGGCCGCCGCCTGCGCCCCGGGACCCGCCCGGGACCCGGGGCGCCGTCGTGCCCGGGGTCCTACGGTGCGGGCATGGACGCAGCGCAGCGACGGATCAGCACCGAGGTGGACGGCGACGTCTGGCGGGTGGTCCTGGACCGGCCCGACGCCGGCAACGCCATCGACCTGGCCCTGGCCGACGCCCTGGTCGACGCGCTCGAGCAGCGGCCGGCGGCCACCCGCGCGGTGCTGCTGCTGGGCAACGGGCCCCGTTTCTGCGTGGGTGGCGACGTGGCCGGCATGGCCGCCGCCGACGACCGCGCGGCCTTCATCGGTGCGCTCGCGCACCGGTGGCACGACGCGATCCGCGCGGTGATCACCTGCCCCGTGCCGGTGGTGACCGGGGTGCAGGGCGCGGTGGCCGGCGCCGGCATCGGCCTGGTCGGTGCCAGCGACCTGGTGGTCTGCGCCCGGTCGACCAAGCTGAGGCCCGGCTACGGGGCCATCGGCCTGTCCCCGGACGGCGGTACCTCCTGGGCGCTGACCCGCACCCTGGGGGCCCCGCGGGCCTTGGACCTCATGCTGACCAACGGGACGCTCACCGCCGCCGAGGCGCACCAGGTCGGCCTGGTCGCCCGGCTGGCCGACGACGACCGGCTCACCGAGGAGGCCGTGGCCCTGGCCCACCGGGTGGCCGCCGGCCCGGTGCGGGCGATGGTGCGCACCCGCGGGCTGGTGCGGCGTGCGGCCACCACCACGCTGGACGCCCAGCTGGACGAGGAGGCCCGGCTGATCGTGGAGTCCGCGGCCGACGCCGAGGCAGCCGAGGGCATCGCGGCGTTCGCCGCCAAGCGGGCCGCGGACTTCGGCGGGACCCGGTAGAACGCCTCAGGCCGGGCCCGAGGGCCCGGCCTGGCGGTGCGGGTGGAGCTGAGGGGATTCGAACCCCTGGCCTTCTCATTGCGAACGAGACGCGCTACCAACTGCGCCACAGCCCCTTGCGCACGACAGCCTACCGCGTGGGCCGGCGGCTGCCGCGCAGGGTCAGCCGGTGGCCGCCCGGGGTGCGTAGACGTCGATGTCGGCGAACCCGATGTCCTCGTCGTCCAGCCCGACCACCGCGCTGTGCTGCCAGCCGGCCGTCGCCGGGGCGCCGTGCGAGGCCGCGACGACCCGCCCGGGCCGCAGGGGGTGGACCGGGGCCAGGGGCAGGCTCGGCACGGGTGCGGACGCCGCCGCCGGTCGGGCAGCCGGGACGGCGG
>NZ_JAMXRZ010000092.1 GCF_024124375.1 Klenkia sp. PcliD-1-E | reverse complement strand
CCCCTCCTGCTGGCCGCAGCGGCGCTGCTGGCCGCCGACCGGGTCAGCGGCGCGGTGCCGGCCGGTGCGCTGCGCGAACGGGGGACGGCGGTGCTGGTGGCCTCGGTGTCGGCGCTGTCCCTGGACACCCGCGAGCTCGGCCGGGCGCTGGGCACCCCGGTGCACCCCCCGCGCCGGGCCCGCCGCTGGACCCGGGTCACCACCCCCTGGCACGCGGTCGTGGCCGGGGACCTCGCGGTGACCACCCGCTCGCCCTGGCGGTGGGGCCAGCTGGCCATCGGTGCCGCGCTGCCGGTGCTCGCCGCCCGCACCGACGGGCTGGGCGGGGTGCCCGCGCTGGTCGCCGTCGCCGTGGTCATCGGCTGGTCGCTGGCCACCGTCGCGCTCGGGGAGCCCTCCCGGCAGGCGCACGGCGCACCCGCCGCCGACCGGCTGCTGTCGCTGGGCGCCCGCGACGTCGTCCGGGCCCGGGCGCTGGTGCCGCTGGCCGGGCTGGTCGTGGTGTGCGCGGTGTCGGCCGGGCTGGTCGGCCTGGGCTGGGAGTGGGCGGCCCTCGGCGCGGCCACCGCGCCGGCGTGGGCGGGCGCGGCGGTGCGCGGCGGCTACCGGCCCGAGCTGGACTGGTCGGGCCCGGTGCTGTCCTCGCCGATGGGTGCGGTGCCCACCAGCGTGACCGTGACCCTGGTGCGCGGGCTGGACCTGGGCATCCTCGGCTCGGTGCCGCTGGTCATCGGCCTGCTGCTGGGCTCGGTGCCGCCGCTGCTGCTCGGCGTCGCGCTGGGCTGGTCGCTGCTGCTGGGCCTGGTCGCGGTGGAGACCGCGCAGAAGCGCAAGCCCTGACCGCCGGTTCAGCCGCCCACGAACAGCGGCGCCCAGGTGCCGGCCAGCACGCTGGTCGTCACGGCCACCGCGGCGACGAGGCCGGCGCCGGCCACGAAGAGGTGGTCGCGGGCGTGCAGCACCGAGCCGCGGGCGTTGGTGCGGCGGATGACGGAGTCGAAGCCGCGGGCATCCATCGCGGTGGCCAGCCGGCCGGCCCGCCGCACCGCCCCGACCAGCAGGGTGAACGCGATGCCGGCGACCAGCCGGACCCGGGCGACCGGGTTGCGGCCGGCCTCCACGCCGCGGGTGCGCCGGGCCAGCTGCACGGTCTCGAACTCCGCGACCAGCAGCGGCACCAGGCGCAGCGCCGCCAGCGAGCCCACCGCCACCCGGGGCGGGAAGCGCCAGTGCACGGTCAGCGCGTCGGCCAGCCGGACCGGGTCGGTGGAGGCGACCAGCAGCACCCCGGGCAGGGCCAGCCCGACCACCCGCAGCGCGATGCCCAGGGCACCCAGCAGCCCGGCGTCCCCGAGGACGACGTTGACCACCGCCAGGGTGCCGGCGCCCAGGACGAGCGGCCAGGTGCGCAGCAGCAGGGTGCGCGGGTCGGTGAGCCCGGCAGCGGGCAGCAGGCAGAGCTCCGCGGCGACCACGACGGCGGGTGTGACGGCGTCCAGGGTGGCCAGCAGGGCCAGGCTGACCGCGACGGCGGCCAGGATCTGGGCGCACGGGTTGATCCGGGACAGCGGGACGTCGGGGGCGGGGCCCAGCGACAGCGAGGCGGTCACAGCGCCACCTCGGCGTCGGCGAGCACGTCGACCAGGTCGCGGTCGTGGGTCACCGTGGCCACCGCGCACCCGGCCGCGCGCTGCTCGGCCAGCAGGGTGACCAGCTCCCGCCAGGTGGCGGCGTCCTGGCCGAAGGTGGGCTCGTCGAGGACCAGCACCGCCGGCGCGGTGGCCAGCGCGGTCGCCACCGACAGCCGCCGCTGCTGGCCGCCGGAGAGGGTGAAGGGGTTGGCGTCGGCGAACGGGGCCAGGCCCAGGCGCTCCAGCAGCTCCTCGGCACGGGCCCGCGCGGCGGCTGACCCGCTGCCGCTGCGCAGCGGCCCCAGCTCCAGCTCGTCGCGCAGCCGGCCGGTGAGGAACTGGTGCTCGGGCTGCTGGAACACCGTGCCGATCCGGGTCACCAGGTCCCCGGCCCGCCAGCGGTGCGGACGACGTTCCCCGCGGACGGCGAGCTCGCCCGCGGCCAGCACGGCGCCGGTGGTGGGCGCGCGCAGGCCGGCCAGCAGCAGCGCCAGCGTCGACTTGCCCGCCCCGTTGGGCCCGGTCACCGCGGTCACCGTGCCGGCGTCCAGCGCCAGCGTGGTGGGGTGCAGCGCCGGCGTCGTCGTCCCCCGGTAGGCGAACCCGGCCCCCTCGGCGACGAGCCGCTCCGCCGGACGGTGATCAGGGGACCTGATCGGTGCACGTCCATCCACACGGACGTCGGTGTGGGCGGCCGCACGGTGATCAGGCCCCCTGATCACTGTCCGGGGCACCCCGGGCAGCGCCAGGCCGGCCGCGCGGGGCACCGGGGCCCAGCCGGGCGGGTGCTCGACCAGGCCGCCCTCGCGCACCTCGACCACCCGGTCGACCAGCGGCAGCCAGGGTCCGGCGTCGTGGTCCACCACCAGCAGCGTCGTTCCACGTGCAACCACGGCACGGCCGACGGCCTCCCGGACGACGGCGGCGCCGGCCGGGTCCAGCTGCGCGGTCGGCTCGTCGAGCAGCAGCAGCCCGGGGCGGCGGGCCAGCGCACCGGCCAGCACCAGCCGCTGCTTCTCCCCGCCGGACAGCGCCTGGGTGGGCCGGTCGCGCCCGTACCGCCAGCCCACCGCGGCCAGCGCGTCGTCCACCCGCGGCCAGATGACGTCGGCGGGCAGCCCGGCGTTCTCCAGGCCGAACGCGACGTCGTCGCCGGCGCGGGTCATCACCAGCTGGGCGTCGGGGTCCTGCAGGAGCAGGCCCAGCCGGTCCCGGGCCTGCGGGGGCGGGCGGCCGTCGACGGCGAGCTCGCCGGTGACCTCGGCCGCCTCGGGGTCCAGCAGACCGGCCAGCGCGGCGAACAGCGTGGACTTGCCGGCCCCCGAGGCGCCGGTGACCAGCACCCGCTCACCGGGGGCGACGTCCAGGTCGATCCCGGTCAGCGCCCAGGCCGCCCGGCCGGCGTGCCGCACCGCCAGCCCGCGGGCCCGGACGGCGGCCGGCCGGGCGGTACCCCGCCCCTCGACCGCGACCGGCTGCTCAGACGCGGCTGCGCCCCGAGGCGAACGAGCTCAGCGCGCCGGTGCGGGCCAGCGCCCGGACCAGCAGCAGGCCGAGCACCCCGGCGATCACCACGCTGCTCACCACGGTGAGCACCGTGTAGGGCACCTTGACCCCCCAGGTCGAGACCGAGGGGTAGTAGAGCGTGAGGTCCAGCACCGATGTCGACAGCCCGGCGGTGACGGCGGCCAGCACCGCGGTGCCCCACCCGAAGCGGCGGTAGCGGGTGAGCGCGAAGCCCAGCTCGCCGCCCAGGCCCTGCACCAGGCCGTAGACCACGATGATGCCGCCGTAGGGCGAGGCCAGCAGGCTCACCGCCGCGGCCAGCGTCGAGGCGAAGGTGGCCGCGCCGGGCTTGCGCACCAGCAGCCCGGCGACCAGGCCCGGCATGAGGTAGACGCCGTTCATGATCCCGGACACCGGCGGGACCAGGGCGATCGCGGAGTTCACCAGGTTCCACAGGATGAACACCACGCCGAAGGCGACGCCGAGGACGGCGGTGGTGACGATGTCCACGGTGCGCCACTTCACGGTGGTGACGGGACGGTCCTGCACGGACATGTGCTGCTCCAGACTCCCTACGCCGGCATGACCCGGTTCAGGTTCGAGGGTCTGCGGTTGCCCGCACTCTCAGCGCCGAGGCGCTCCCCTGTCGGTGTGTTCGGTTGTGGCGGGGAGACTACCCCCGACCCGCGGGCCGTGCGGTCACCTGGTAGGACGGTCGGCGGACCTACCGGCCGGTAGCGCGCCCGGCCGCCCGGTCGGCGGCGCCCCGGCTCCCCGATGCAGGAGGAGACAGCAATGGCGCAGGCTCAGCGGACGGCCATCGTGACGGGCGCGGCCCGCGGGATCGGGGCGGCGATCGCCACCCGGCTCGCCGCCGACGGCATGTCCGTCGCCGTCCTGGACCTCGACGAGGCCGCGTGCGCCGGCACCGTCGACGCGATCAAGGCCGCCGGCGGCGACGCGCTCGCCGTGGGCGCGGACGTGTCCGACGAGCAGTCGGTGGCCGCCGCCGTCGACCGCGTCGCCGAGGCCCTCGGCGGGCCGACGGTGCTGGTGAACAACGCCGGCATCACCCGCGACAACCTGCTGTTCAAGATGAGCACCGCCGACTGGGACGCCGTCATGGGCGTGCACCTGCGCGGGGCGTTCCTGATGAGCCGGGCGGCGCAGAAGCACATGGTCGAGGCCGAGTTCGGCCGGATCGTGAACCTGTCCTCGGTGTCGGCGCTGGGCAACCGCGGCCAGGTCAACTACTCCGCGGCCAAGGCCGGCATGCAGGGGTTCACCAAGACCCTGGCCATCGAGCTCGGCCGCTACAACGTCACCGCCAACGCCATCGCCCCCGGGTTCATCGAGACCGAGATGACCGCCGCGACGGCCGAGCGCGTGGGCATGCCGTTCGAGGACTTCAAGGCGGCCGCCGCCAAGCAGATCCCGGTCGCCCGGGTGGGCCAGCCCGAGGACATCGCGCACACCGTGTCCTTCCTGGCCAGCGAGGGCGCCGGGTTCGTCTCCGGCCAGGTCATCTACGTCGCCGGCGGCCCCCGGGACTGACCGCGCCGGGCGGCCCGCTGACCTGGGGATGGTTGGCGGGCCGCCGCAGCGGGGAGGAGACCGCGGTCCCACGAGGCTGGAGACCACGGCCGGCACGACCCCGCCAGACGCTGGAGTCCCCGCATGCCGTTCGACTGCACCGCCGAGTCCGACCACTTCGCCTGCTCCCTGGGGCTGGTGCTGCGCCACTACGCCCGCGAGCTCGACTGGGCCGACGGGGGTGTCGTGGAGCTCGGCACCGGCGACGCCCGGGCCGTCGCCGAGGTCGTCGCCGGGCTGCCCGGCCTCGCCGTCCGGTCGTGGGACGTCGACGCCGCCTCCGTGGCCGCCGCCCGTGACGTCGTCGCCGCGCACGGCGTGGCCGACCGGTACGTCGTCGCGCACGGCGACTTCTTCGCCGGCAGCGCCGGCACCCCCGCCCGCACGGTGGTCACCAACCCGCCCTACCTGCCCGCCCCGGACGGCGACCTGCAGCTGCCCGGCCTGTGGGGCGGCCCGGACGGCAACGCGCTGCTGCTGCGGGTGCTGGACGGGCCGTGGGAGAACGTGGTCGCCGCCGTGGCCAGCTACGCCGACCCGGTGGGCACGCTGCAGGCAGCCGCGGACGCCGGGTTCCGGGTGGCCAGCTTCCTGGCCATGCCGTTGGAGCTCGGCCGCTACAGCCGCGAGCCGACGGTGCTGCGCCGCATCCGCGAGCTCGTCGACGCCGGCCGGGGCTGGGCCGACGAGGACTCCTACATGGTCGCCGTCGCGCTGTTCACCCGGTCGCCGCGGATCACCGGTGACCGGTCCGCCGAGCTGGCCGGCGCGCTGCAGCTACCCGTCGTCCCGGCCCTCGCCGCTGCCTGACGCCCGGGCGGGCCTGCGCACCATCGCCCAGGCCGGCAGCTCGTGGTCGACGGCCGTGCGGGTGGCGTGGGTGACCGCGAAGCCCTGCTGCTGCCCCCAGGTGACGGCCAGCCGGGTGTAGGCGGTCAGCGCGGCCGGCACGCCCTCGGCGTCGCAGCGCTCCAGCACCGGCGCGCACACCTGGGCGGCCAGGCCCGCGTGCCGGCGGTCGGCGAGCGTGCCCAGTGCGACCAGCCGCCAGTGCGGCTCCTCGGGCAGGCCCTGCTCGGCCAGCCGCTCGCTGGCCAGCACCACCGGCTGGCGGCTGCCCAGCATCCGGGGCAGGTCGCGGTCGAGCACCGCCTGCAGGTCGTCGGCCACCGGGGGAGGGGACGGCGGCGCCCACACCGCGACGCTCGCGCCGTCCTCGGTCGTCCACACCGAGTCGGTGTCCAGGCCGCGGAGGACGGCGAGCTCGCACCAGCGGTGCAGCCGCTGCGCCCGGCCGTCCTCCGGGAAGGCCCAGCCGGACCAGCGGTAGTCGGCCCAGGCGCGGGCGAGGGTGGCCGAGGTGCGGGGGACGTCGGGTCGGCCGGCGGGGCGGACGGTCACTGCACGGCGCCCGGTTGCGGCCGGATGACCAGGATCGAGCTGGTGGCGGTGGCCAGCAGCCGGTCCTCGGCGTCGGTCAGCCGGGCCTCGGCCAGCGCGGTGCGCCCGCCCAGGTGGGTGACCGTGCCGGTGCAGCGGGCGAGCCCCGTGGTGGTGGTCATCGCCCGCAGGAACTTCACCGTGAGGTCCAGGCTGGTGTAGCCGACGCCGGCCGGGAGCATCGAGTGCACCGCGCAGCCGGTCGCGGAGTCCAGGATCGTCGCGTAGACCCCGCCGTGGACCGAGCCGATCGGGTTGTAGTGGAACTCCGCCGGCTCGATCGTGAACACGACCTTCCCCGGTTCCACCGACTCCAGGCCCATGCCCAGCGTCGCCGCGATCGGAGCGCGCGGCAGCCGGCCCTCGGCCATCGCCCGCAGCACGTCGATGCCGGAGCTGGTCATCACCTGCGCCGCGGACTCCATCGGGTCGCCCCAGGTGTAGGTGCGTTCACGGCTCATGGGCGGGACCGTAGTCGGCATGGTGCGGCTGACCGTGGGGGAGCTCGTCGTCCGGCCCTGGTCGCCGACCGACCTGGACGCCGTGTGGACCGCGCTGCAGGACCCGGCGATCCGGCGGTGGAACGGCAGCGGGGCGCGGTCGCGGGACGAGGCGGCGGCGTGGCTGGCCCGGCGCAGCGAGGGCGACGACCACGTCTCCCGGGCGGTGGTCGACGGCGGCGGGGTGCTGCTGGGGTCGGTCTCGCTGCACTCGATCCACGACGGCGAGGCCGAGATCGGCTACTGGGTGGTCCCGGCCGCCCGGGGGCGCCGGGTCGCGCCGCGGGTGGTCGACGCGGTGGTGCGGTGGGCGTTCGCCGAGCTGGGGCTGGAGCGGGTGCAGCTGCTGCACGACGTGGCGAACACGGCGTCGGAGCGGGTCGCCGAGCGTGCCGGGTTCGTGCTGGAGGGACGGCTGCGCAGGTCCTACCGCTACGGGGACGGCGTGCGCTGCGACGAGCTGATCTGGTCGCGGCTGCCTGATGACGCTTGACCTGACCGGCAACTGACATCTTAGATGTCAGTCGTGGAACGGGTCCTGCTCCGCGACCGCGCCGCCGCCCTGCTGCGCGAGGCGATCGTCAACGGCGAGCTGCCGCCCGGCGGTGTGGTCAAGGACGCCGAGCTGGCCGGCCGCCTCGGGCTGTCGGTCGCGCCGGTGCGGATGGCGCTGGCGCGGCTGGCCGACGAGGGCCTCGTGGAGAGCAAGCCGCAGAGCCACACCCGGGTCACCGCCGTAGTCCCCTCGGTGGTGCACGACGCCGCGGTCGTCGTCCGGGCCATGCACGAGCTCGCCGTGCGCACCGCCGTCCCCCTGGTCACCGACGACGACGTCGCGGCGATGCGCCGCGCCAACGCCCGCTTCGCCGCCGCCGTCGCCGCCGGGGACGTCGACACCGCGCTGACCCGCGACGACGAGCTGCACGACGTGCTGGTCGACCGGGCCGGCAACGGCGCCGTGCGGGCCACCGTCGACCGGTTCACCCCGCTGGTCCGCCGGCTGGAGCGGCTGCGGTTCGCCGCCGCGCACGGCGCGGACCCCGTCGAGCTGCACGAGCAGCTGATCACCGCCTGCGCGTCCCGGGACGTCGATGCCGCCGTCGCCACCACCACTGCCATCTGGACCGCCCTGCTGGCCGAGCTGACCGAGGAGAACCCATGACCACGCTGGCCGACTTCCCCCGTACCCCGCTGCTGTTCGGGCCCTCGCCGGTGCACCGCCTGGACCGGCTCACCGAGCACCTCGGCGGCGCCGCGGTCTGGGCCAAGCGCGAGGACTGCAACTCCGGCATCGCCTATGGCGGCAACAAGACCCGCAAGCTGGAGTACCTGGTCGCCGACGCCCTCGCGCAGGGCTGCGACACGCTGGTCTCCATCGGCGGCGTGCAGAGCAACCACACCCGCCAGGTCGCCGCCGTCGCCGCGCACCTCGGGTTGGAGTGCGTGCTCGTGCAGGAG
The DNA here is from genome assembly GCF_024124375.1 of Klenkia sp. PcliD-1-E. GTDB lineage: Bacteria > Actinomycetota > Actinomycetes > Mycobacteriales > Geodermatophilaceae > Klenkia. The sequence goes on along the minus strand of NZ_JAMXRZ010000092.1, from coordinate 8,862 downwards.
AGCTGGGTCGAGTGGCCCGACGCGGTCTACGACAAGGTCGGCAACATCCTCATCAGCCGGCTGGCCGGGGCCGACGTCCGGCTGGTTAAGGCCGGGTTCGGCATCGGGTTCAAGGAGTCGTGGGAGTCGGCGCTGGCCGAGATCGAGGCCCGCGGCGGCAAGCCCTACGCGATCCCCGCCGGGGCCAGCGACCACCCGCTGGGCGGGCACGGCTTCGCCGGCTGGGCCTACGAGGTGGCGCAGCAGGAGGCCGAGCTCGGCGTCTTCTTCGACACCGTCGTGGTCTGCTCGGTGACCGGGTCGACCCAGGCCGGCATGGTCGCCGGGTTCGCCAAGCTCGAGGAGGACGGCGGGCGCCCGCGCCGGGTGCTGGGCGTCGACGCCTCGGCCAAGCCCGCCGAGACCCGCGACCAGGTGCTGCGCATCGCCCAGCGCACCGCCTCGGCGATCGGCCTGCAGCGGTCGCTGACCCGGGACGACGTCGAGCTCGACGAGCGCTTCCACGCCGGCACCTACGGCATCCCGGACGACGTCACCCTGCGCGCCATGGAGACCGCGGCCCGCACCGAGGGCATGGTCACCGACCCGGTCTACGAGGGGAAGTCGATGGCCGCGACCATCGAGCTGGTGCGCACCGGCGAGATCGCCCGCGACGCGACGGTCCTCTACGCCCACCTCGGCGGCCAGCCCGCCCTCAACGGCTACAGCGCCCTCTTCTCGTAGCCCGCCGGTCGGGCATGGTGCACGCAGTGGGCATTCCGGCAGCGGAATGCCGATCTGGTGCACCATGCCTCAGGCGCAGCGGGCGAAGAAGGCGGCGGCGATGTCCCGCCGGCAGGCCTCCGGGTCGTCGTGGCCCCGGCGGTGGCTGATCCGCAGGGTCACCCAGCCCCGCGCGACGACGGCGGCGTCCCGGCGCACGTCCCACTCGTGCTGCTCCGGCTGGCGGTGGTAACGGGCCCCGTCGAGCTCGACGCCGAGCCGGGCCGCCTCCCAGCCGCCGTCGAAGTGCACCGTGCCGACGGCGGTGTCCAGCGCCAGCTGCTGCTGGACGGGCGGCAGCCCCGGGACGTCGAGCAGGTGTGCCAGGCCCCAGATCTCGAACTCGCTCTGGCAGCCGCCCTCGACCAGGTCGAGCAGCTCCACCAGGGCGGCCCGGCCGGGCAGGTTGGGGTGCCGCCGCAGCTCGCGGCGGATCTCCCGCACCCGGCAGACCCGCCGGCGGACGGCCCCGATGACCGCGGCTCGCGCGACCTCCACCGCCGTGGGGGAACCCGTGGTGGCGTGCGCCCACCCCCACGCGTCGACCAGGGCCCGCGGCGGCATCGTGACGGGACGGTCCGCCCGGATGCCGTACTCCGGCACGGGTGCGCGGTGGACCCGCAACCAGGGCGGGGCCCCGGTCGGTGCGCGGCGGGCGTGGTCGACGGCGAGGTCGACCACCGGGCCCGGGTCGGGCAGCACGTCCCACAGCGCCAGCGCGCCGGGGCCGGTGAGCCAGCCGCGGCCGCCGTCCCGGTGCGCCCAGTGGGTGGCGACGTCGGCGCGCCCCGGCCAGTTCTGCACCGCGTCGGGCAGCGCCAGGACCCCCGGGGCGGGACGGAGCAGCCGGCCCTGCCGCACCCACCGGCCGACGCTCCCGGCGTCGACGAGCCCGGTGAGCTCGGCGGCCGCACGGACCCCGGAGGGGCCGAGCAGGTGGTGGAGGTCGATCGTCACGCAGCGACGATCGCGTCCCCGGGCCCCGCAGGAACGCCGTCCGAGGAATCTGTGGACGGCGACGCCCCTGTGGATCGCCAGGCATGGTGCACCTGGTGGGCATTCCACGAGCGGAATGCCCAGCCAACGCACCATGCCTGCGGGCGGCCGAGCCTCAGGTGCCCCAGGTGAAGAGGGTGTCGCCGGCGTGCACCTGGGTCCCGGCGGCCACCTCGGGCATCGTGTCGGCGGCGGCGTCCATGACCACCACCGGGCTCACCGGCGACAGGCCGGCCGCCCGCACCGCGGCGACGTCCACCGTCACCACCCGGTCGCCGGCGGCCACCTCGTCGCCCTCGGCCACGTGCAGGGTGAAGGGGGCGCCGTCCAGCTTCACGGTGTCCAGGCCGACGTGCACCAGCACGCCGCGGCCCTCGGGGGTGAGCACGATGAAGGCGTGCGGGTGCACCTTGAGCAGCCGTCCCGACACCGGCGCCACGACGTCGACCGCCCCGGCGTCCGCGGCCGGCTCGACACCGACGCCGGCGCCGACCATGGAGGCGGCGAACACCGGGTCGGGGACCTGCTCGATCGCCAGCAGCGTCCCGCTGAACGGTGCCCGGACCCGCAGGCTCACAGCAGGTCGTTGACGTCGTCGGCGAGCGCGTCGGCCTCGGGGCCGACCACCACCTGCACGACCGACCCCGACACCACGACGCCGTGCGCGCCGGCGGCCTTGAGCGCGGCCTGGTCGACCAGCGAGGCGTCGCGGACCTCGGTGCGCAGCCGGGTGATGCAGCCCTCGACGTCCTCGATGTTCTGGGCGCCACCCAGTCCCGCGACGATCTGCTCGGCCTTGGTCACGACGTTCCTCCTGGTCGGTGCGGGGGTGGTTGACAGGGAGCGAACAGGTTCGCCATCCTCCCGGTCAACTGGTCATGACCGGACCGTACCGGCTGGCAGTCCCCAGCGGAACCAGGAGATGAACGATGAGCTTCCTCAACGCCCCGCCGAGCGGCGTGAAGGGCCTCGGCGGCCTGCAGCGACTCGGCCGCAGCCTCATGCTGCCCATCGCGGCGCTGCCCGCCGCGGGCCTGCTGCTGCGCCTGGGCCAGCCCGACATGCTGGGCTCCTTCGGCTGGCTGGAGGGCACCGCGTCGGTGCTCGCCGGCGCCGGCGGCGCACTGTTCGACAACCTTCCGCTGCTGTTCGCCGTCGGCATCGCCATCGGCTGGGCGAAGAAGGCCGACGGCTCCACCGCCCTGGCCGCCGTCGTCGGCTACCTGGTGCTGCAGGGCGTGTTCAGGGCGATGAGCCCGATCATGCTGGGCGCCCCGGCCGAGGGGGAGACGCAGGAGCTGATCAACTACAGCGTCCTCGGCGGCGTCGTCACCGGGCTGATCGCCGCGGTGCTCTGGCAGCGGTTCTACCGGATCAAGCTACCCACCTACCTGGCCTTCTTCGGCGGCCGGCGGTTCGTCCCGATCATCACGTCGCTGACGATGATCGTGGTCGGCGTCCTCATGTCGCTGGTCTACAGCGCGTTCAACACCGGCCTGACCAACCTCGGCGAGGCCGTGGACGCCAACGCCGTCGTCGGCGGCGGGATCTTCGGCACCGTCAACCGGCTGCTCATCCCGCTGGGCCTGCACCACATCCTCAACTCGGTGGTCTGGTTCGTCATCGGCGACTACGACGGCGCGACCGGCGACATCAACCGGTTCTTCGCCGGCGACCCGTCGGCCGGGACCTTCATGACCGGCTTCTTCCCGATCATGATGTTCGCGCTGCCCGCCGCCGCCATCGCCATCTGGCACGAGGCCAAGCCGGCCCAGCGGAAGATCGTCGGCGGCATCATGCTGTCCACCGCGCTGACCGCGTTCCTCACCGGCATCACCGAGCCGCTGGAGTTCTCCTTCCTGTTCGTCGCGTGGCCGCTGTACCTGATCCACGCGGTGCTCACCGGCACGTCGCTGGCGCTCACCAACGCCCTGGGCATCCACGACGGGTTCACCTTCTCCGCCGGGTTCTTCGACTACGCGCTGAACTTCACCCAGGCGCAGAAGCCGCTGCTGATCATCCCGATCGGCCTGGCCTACGCAGCTCTCTACTACGTGCTGTTCCGGTTCGTGATCCGCAAGTGGAACCTCAAGACCCCGGGCCGCGAGGAGGACGCCGAGGCCGTCGTCGCCAGCACCGACGACGCCGCTGCCCCCGCCGCCACCCCGGCCACCGTCTCCGCGACCTCCGCCGCGGGGACGGCCGACGACAGGCCGTCGTCCTGACCGTGCTCCGCGGCCGGCTGGTCACCGGCGGGTCGGTCGTCGACGACGGCGTGGTCGCCGCCGTCGACGACCGGGTCGGCTACGCCGGCCCGGCGGCCGGCTTCCCCGGTGACCTGCCGCCGGCCGCCCCCGACCGCCTGCTGCTGCCCGGCCTGGTCGACCTGCACTGCCACGGCGGGGCCGGCGGCGGCTTCCCGGACGACGACCTGCCCGCCGTCCGCGCCGCAGCCGGGCACCACCGCCACCACGGGACGACGACGCTGGTCGCCAGCCTGGTGTCCGCACCACCGGAGCACCTGCACCGGCGGCTGGACCTGCTGCGGCCGCTGGTCGCCGCGGGGGAGCTGGCCGGGGTGCACCTGGAGGGCCCGTTCCTCGCCGAGGCCCGGTGCGGCGCGCAGGACCCCGCCGCCCTGCTCCCCGGTGATCCGCGGCTGCTCGACGAGCTGCTGGCCGGCGGCGGCGTGGTGTCGGTGACCCTGGCGCCGGAGACCGCGCACGCCGACGAGCTGGTCGACGTCTGCCGCGCCCACGGCGTGCTGCCGAGCTTCGGGCACACCGACGCCACCGCCGCCCGGACGGCGCAGGCGCTGCGCTCGGCCGCCGTGACCGGCCGGGTGTCGGTCACCCACCTGTTCAACGGGATGCCGCCGATGCTGTCCCGCGCACCCGGGCCGGTGGCGGCCTGCCTGGCCGCCGCGGGCCGCGGCGAACTGGTCGTGGAACTCGTGGCCGACGGCGTGCACCTGGCGCCGGAGACCGTCGCCATGGTGTTCGACCTGGTCGGGCCGGCGCAGGTCGCCCTGGTCAGCGATGCCATGGCCGCCGCCGGGATGCCGGACGGCGACTACCGGCTGGGCGCGCTGCCGGTGACCGTGCGCGGCCGGGTGGCCCGGCTGACCACCGGCGGCGCCGTCGCCGGCGGCACCGCCCGGCTGGTGGACGTCGTCCGCAGCACCGTGGCCGCCGGTGTCCCGCTGGCCGACGCCGTCCGGGCCGCGACGGCGACCCCGGCCGACCTGCTCGGCCGCAGCGACGTCGGCCGGCTCGTCCCCGGCGCCCGGGCCGACGTCCTGGTCACCGATGCCGAACTCGTGCCCGTCGCGGTCCTCGCCGCGGGCCGCCCCCTGGAGGTCTGAGACGTGGAGATCGTGCTGCTGCCCACCCCGGAGGACTGCGCGCGCGTGGTCGCCGACGCCGTCGCCGGGTCGGTCGCCGCGGCGCGGGCGGACGGGCCGGTGGCCCTGGGCCTGGCCACCGGGTCCTCGCCGCTGCTGGCCTACCGGGAGCTGCTCGCCCGGCACCGGGCCGGCGAGTTCCCGACCGACGGCGTCACCGGCTACCTGCTCGACGAGTACGTGGGCCTGCCGGCGGGGCACCCGGAGTCCTACCTGCAGACCATCCGGCGGGAGATCACCGACGAGCTCGGCATCGAGGCGCACGGACCCGACGGCGCCGCGGCCGACCCGCTGCGGGCCGCGCTGGACTACGAAGAGCGGCTGCGGGCGGCCGGGCCGGTCGCCGTCCAGGTGCTCGGCATCGGCGCCAACGGGCACGTGGGGTTCAACGAGCCCGGCTCCTCGCTGGTCAGCCGGACCCGGGTCAAGACCCTCACCGAGCGGACCCGCACCGACAACGCCCGGTTCTTCGGCGGCGAGGTCGACGCGGTGCCCCGGCACGTGCTCACCCAGGGCCTGGGCACGATCCGCGACGCCCGGCACCTGGTGCTGGTCGCCACCGGGGGCGCCAAGGCCGCCGCGGTCGCCGAGGCGGTGGAGGGCCCGCTCAGCGCGTCGTGCCCGGGGTCGGTGCTGCAGCTGCACCCGCACGTCACCGTCGTCGTCGACGAGGCGGCCGGGTCCCGGCTGACCCGGGCCGCCTACTACCGGTACGTGCTGGCGCACAAGCTGCCCGCGCAGGGCTGGTGACACCATGGGCGCCGTGCCCGAGCCGCTGATCGTCGACGGGCTGGTGCCCAAGCACGAGCAGCTGCGGGCCCGGTTGACCGAGCTGGCCGCGCGGCTGCCGGCCGGGTCGCCGCTGCCGGGGGAGCGCCAGCTGTGCGTGGAGCACGGGGTCAGCCGGATCACCGTGCGGGAGGCGATCGGGCAGCTGGTCAGCGAGGGCGTGCTGGTGCGGGTGCGCGGCAAGGGCACCTTCGTCGCCGAGCGCAAGGCGCGGTCGAAGCTGCACCTGGCCTCCTTCCACGAGGACATGCGGCGGCTGGGGCTCACGCCGTCCACCGTGGTGCTCTCGGTCGACCGCGCGGTGCCGCCGCCGGCCACCCGCCGGGCGCTGGACCTACCCGCCGGCGCGCCGGCCTGGCACGTGCGCCGGGTGCGGTTGGCCGACGGGCAGCCGATGTCGATCGACGACGGCTGGTACGTGGCCGACCTGCTGCCCGACCTGGGGGACCGGGACCTGTCCGGGTCGCTGTACACGTTGCTGGCGCAGGAGTACGGCTGCCCGATCGACCGCGCCGAGCAGACCGTCCGCGCGGCCGAGGTCGACCGGGCCACCGGCGTGCACCTGGGGCTGGCGCCGGGGCGGCCGGTGCTGGTGTTCGACCGCATCTCGTGGAGCCGCGGCCGGCCCGTGGAGCACGACATCTCGACCTACCACGGCGAGCGGTACGAGGTGCAGATGACCGTGGAGCTCGGCGAGCGCTGATCCACGTGGAACACCGGCCCGGCCGTCAGTCGACGGCCGGGCCGGTGCAGCCGCGTCAGCGGGCGCGGCGGGCGGTGCGCAGCAGGCTCGCCCCGGCGGCCAGGGCCAGCAGCCCCGCCAGCAGGACGACGCCCAGGTCGCTGCCGGTGTAGGCCAGCGACCCCGCGGACGCCTGGTGGGACGACGCGCCGGTCACCACGGGGGCGAACCGGTCCGTGACCGGGTGGTCACCGGCGACGGGCTGCTCCGGGTGGTCCACCACCGGGGGCTCGGGGTCGGCGACGACCGGGGGCTCCTCGGTGGTGGGCGGGGTGGTGGTCGGACCGCAGGTCGCCGAGGCCGAGCCCAGCAGGCCGATCCCGTTCCCGCAGACGGTCACCGGGACGTCGACGTCCACCCCCGGGCCGCCCGTGCCGGGGGTGCCGGTGCCGGGCAGGGTGCAGGTGCCGGTGGCGTCGCCGAGCAGGCCGATCCCGTTGCCGCAGACCGCGACCGGGACGTCGACGTCGAGTCCGCCGCCGGTGCCGGGGGTCCCGGTCCCGCCGGTCCCCGTGCCGTCGGCCGGGGTGCAGGTGCCGGCCGCGTCGCCGAGGACGCCGATCCCGTTGCCGCAGGCGGTCACCGGGGCGTCCACGTCGATGCCCGACCCGGAGCCGGTGCCCGATCCCGTGCCGGTGCCCGACCCGGTGCCGCCGACGCCGGTCCCGGTGCCGCCGACGCCGACGCCGTTGCCGCCCACCAGGACGGGGACGTCGACGTCGACGCCGCCGGCCTGGTCGTCGGCCTGGTCGTCGGCCTGGTCGTCGGCGGCCGGCGCCGGGGTGGTGCAGGTGCCGGCCGCGTCGCCGAGGACGCCGATCCCGTTGCCGCAGGCGGTCACGGGGACGTCCACGTCGACGCCCGAGCCGTTGCCCGTGGTGGGGGCGGGAGTGGTGGTCCCGGTCGCCGACGCGTCGCCGAGGACGCCGACCGCGTTCCCGGTGACCGTCACCGGGAGGGAGACGTCGACGCCGCCGCCGTCCGTGGCGGGGGCCGGCGCCGGGGTGGGGGTGCTCGCCTGGGCGGTGCTGTCGCCCAGGATCCCGACCGCGTTCCCGCTCACCGTGATCGGCACCGAGACGCTCAGCGCGCCGGCGTCCAGGCCGAGGGTGGCGTCGGGGGTTGCGGTACCGCTGCTGCTGGCGTCGCCGAGGACCGCGACCGCGTTGCCGCTGACCGTCACCGGGACGGTGACGTCGAGGCCGTCGCCGGCCGAGGCGATCCCGCCGCCGAGGGCCACCAGGCCACCGGTCAGCAGGGCCGTCTGCAGGCCGCGCTTGATCCACACGTTCATGGCAGAGCTCCTTCTGGGGTTCCGAGTGGGGGACCGGTCCCGCACATGCGGCGGGCCGGGGAGTGCCGTGCTCGGCGCGCAGGGGCCGAGCGGGGCGTCCCGTCAGTCGGGGGAGAAGGAGGGGTCGAACGCAGGGCCGGCCAGGGCGTCCTGGGCGGCCAGGGCCGCCGCGGTGGCCGCGGCGGAGGTCGTGGGCCCGACGGCGGCGGACAGGTCGGCCGCCTGGTCGGGGGAGGTCGGTCCACCGGCGCTGCCGGTGGAGCCGGAGGTGGCCGGGGCCGGGGTCAGGGGCAGCCCGGGGAGCGGGGTGGCCGGTGCGACCGGCGGGACGTCGCCCGCGGCGACCGCAGCGGTGGCACCGCGCACGGGGGCGTCGACGGCGGGGGCCGCCGCTGCGCGCCCGGTGACCGCCGCACCGGCGGCGGTCGGGGCCCGCTCGGAGTCGACGGCACCCGGGCCGCCGGTGACCGGGGTGAGCAGCCCCGGGACGGGGACGAGGACGCCGGTGACCGGGGTGGGCACGCCGAGGACGGGGGTGAGGGCGTCGGTCACCGGGGTGAGGACGTCGGTCACCGGGGACAGCGGGTCCAGGGCAGGGGTCAGGGCACCGGTCAGCGGAGCCAGCGCCTGGAGGGCCGTGGAGACCGGCTGGAGGGCAGGCGCCAGGGTCCCGGGGACCGTCGGCAGCGAGCCGACCACGGGGGCCAGCGCTCCGGTCGCCGGGGCGAGGGCGCTGGTCAGCGGCGTGACCGCGGCCGCCACGGGCGCCACGGCGGGGGCCGCCGCGGACGCGACGGGGGCGACGACAGGGGTCACGACGGGGGTCACGACGGGGGTCACGACGTGGGTCGCGACGGGCGCCGCCGCGGCGGCGAC
>NZ_JAMXRZ010000091.1 GCF_024124375.1 Klenkia sp. PcliD-1-E | reverse complement strand
GGCGTGGCGGTCACCCTGGCCGGGGCGGTGCTGACCGCCGTCGCCGGCTGGTGGTGGCTGCTGCTGGCCGGGGTCGTGCTGGCCGGCCTCGGCGTGCCGCTGGGACAGGGGCGCTACGCCGCGCTCGGGCACGCCGCCGGACCGCGGTCGTTCTCGCTGCGCTCGGGCTGGCTGGTCCGCGAGCAGGTGGTGCTGCAGCGGCGCGCCGTCGTCGGCTGGCAGGTGCACCAGTCGTTCTTCCAGCGCCGGCAGGGGGTGGCCACGGTGGTCGCCGCCGTCGGCGCGGGCGCCGGCGGGTACCAGGCGCTGGACGTCGCCGCCGCCGATGCCGCCCCGTTCGCCGAGGCCGCCTCCGGCCCCTGGGCGGCCACGCTGGCCCGCTGACCCCCTCCGGCGTGGATCAGGTGGGACGGGCAGTGTGCATCCTCCGCCACCGACGTCGGTGGCTGAGGATGCACGGTCGTCGTCGCAGCTGATCCACGTCGAGGCGGGTGGGCCGGGGTGGCCGAGCGGCGGGTGCCAGGCTGGGCGGGTGGACGTCGCCGAGCTGCTCGCGCCCCTGCCCCCGTTCACCGACGGCGGCCCGCACGACCTCACCGGCGGGACGGCGGACGGGCTGCGGTTCGCCGAGCTGGCGCCGACCGGGGAGGCCGGCCAGCTGTTGGAGTGCCTGCTGGAGGGGTGCGCGCTGGACGGGTTGTCGCTGGTGCGGGGCCGGTTGTCCACGGTCGGCGCGCTGCGCTGCACGGCCACCGAGCTGCTGGCCCACGACGGCACCTGGCTCGACGTCGTCGTCGAGGGCGGCCGGTTCGGCGCGGTCACCGCGCACGGGGCGTCCTGGACCCGGGTGACCCTGACCGGCGTCCGGGCCGACTACGTCAACCTGCGCGGCGCGACCCTGGTCGAGGTGGAGCTGGTCGACTGCACGCTGCGCGAGCTCGACCTGGGCGGGGCGGACCTGCGGAGGCTGCGGGTGGCCGGCGGGGAGCTGGGCACCCTGCACCTGTCGGGCGCCCGCTGCCGCGACGTCGACCTCACGGCTGCGGGCCTGCCCGACCTGGACGGCGTCACCGGGCTGCGCGGGGCCACCATCAGCGCGGCGCAGCTGGCCGGCTGGTCGGGCGGGATGGCCGCCGAGCTGGGCATCCGCGTCGCCCGCTGACCCCGCCCGCGGCCCGGACGGTGATCAGGTGACCTGGTCACCGTACGGCCGGCCACACGAACGTCGGTGCGGGTGGACGTGCACCGATCAGGTCACCTGATCACTGTGCGGCGGGGGCAGCAGGGTGGCGGCCAGTGCCCGGGCGGCAGCGGGGTGGTCGGCGGCGAGCAGGCCGGTGGCGGCGAGGACGTAGGCTGCGTCCACGACCACCTCGGTGCCGGTGAGCACACCCCCCGCCCCGCCCCGGTCGGCGGCCAGCCGGGCGACGACGGCGTCGCGGCCGGCGGGTGCGGCGTGCCGGAACACCCCGCCGGAGAGCACCACCAGCCCGACACCCCGCGCCGAGGAACCGCCCGGGCCGTAGGCGGCCTCGGCCCGCAGGTGCCGCCGCAGCGCCACCGTCGCCGCGGCCTCGCCCAGGGACAGCGGGTCGTCGGCCACCGGGGGCAGTCCCTCGGCAGCGGCGGCGGCACGCAGGTCGGCGACGGCGTGGTGCACCCCCAGGTCGCCCTCCACGGTGCGCCGCTGCGCGGGCACGCCGACCGCCTCCCGCCGCAGCGCGGCCTGCTCGGCGTCGAGGTCGGGCACGCAGTAGACGTCGGTGGTCGCCCCGCCGACGTCGACCACCACCACCCCCGGGACGTCGGCCGCGGCCCGCAGCCCGGCCAGCACCGCCACGCCGTCCAGGACGGCGTCGGGGGTCACCGCCCGCACCCACTGCCGCAGACGGGGGTCGCCGGACAGCTTCTCGCCCCCGATGACGTGCTCGAGGAAGACGGCCCGGATGGCCGCGCGGGCGGGTTCGGGGACCAGGTCGCCGATGTCGGGCAGCACGTTGGCGCAGACGGTGACCGGCCGGCCGCCGTCCCGCAGCACCGCGGCGACCTCGTCGGCGACGTGCGCGTTGCCGGCCAGCACGACCGGGACGGACCGGTCCCACCCGGCCAGTGCTGAGGCGTTGTGCCGCAGCACCGCTGCGTCACCGCCGTCGGTCCCGCCGACCAGCAGGACGACGTCGGGCCGGGCCGCGGCCAGGGCGGCCAGCCCGGCGGCGTCCAGGTGCCCCGCGGCGACGTGCACCACCCGGGCACCGGCCGACAGGGCGGCGCGGTGCCCGGCCTCGGCGCTGATCAGCGCCTCGTACCCCACGACGGCCAGCCGCAGGCCGCCGCCGGCCGAGGAGCAGGCGACCACGGGTGCGTCCGGGAACCCGGCGGTGGCCGCCAGCACCCCGCGGACGACGTCGTCGGCCGTGGTGGGCGCCTGCGCGGTCGCCAGCAGCTCGCCCGCGGGCAGCGAGACCAGCGCCGCCTTGGTGAAGGTCGACCCGACGTCGACGCAGACGACCGCGCTCACGCGGGGAGGCCCAGGCAGGCGTAGGCGGCGTCGGTGAGCAGCTCGACGACCTCGTCGCGGGGCAGCCCGCTGTCGTAGGTGGCCACCGACTGCACGGCGCCGATCGCCGCGTGCACCTTGGCCCGGGCCGTGCCGTCGGCCAGGTCCGGACGCAGCTCGAGCAGCAGGTGCACCCACTCCTCGACGTAGTGCCGCTGCAGGCGGCGCAGGCGGCGGCGGTCGGCCTCGGGCAGGTTGTGCACCTCGCGCTGGTAGAGCTGCAGCAGGGGCCGGTCGTCGACGGCGAACAGCACCTGGCCGCGCACCAGGTCGGCGAGCACGCTCCCCTCGTCGCGCCCGGAGCCGGCAGCGGTGGAGGCGGTCGCGAGCAGGCGGTCCATGACCTCGTCGAGCAGGGCCACCAGCACCGCGGACTTGCTGTCGAAGTGCCGGTACACCCCGGACCCCACGATGCCCGCCGCGCCGCCGATCTCGGCCATCGAGACGCCGTGGAACCCGCGGTCGGCCAGCAGGTCGGCCGCGGCGCGCAGGATGCGGTCGCGCCGGTCGGGGTCGCGGGTGCGCACCGCCTCCTGGTTGCTGCTCATCGCCCCAGCAGTCTGACCGGCACCTCCAGCTCGCGGGACCGCAGGTACTCCCCCAGCCCCTTCGCCTGCGGATCGGGCCGCGTCGCCGAGGCCACGCCCTCGCCGAGCAGACCGACGACGACCAGGTTCAGCGCCCGCAGGTGCGGCAGCTCGTAGCGGCGGACGGCGAGCCCGTCGGCCTCGGGCAGCAGCTCGCGGAACCGCTCCGTGGTCAGGGTGGCGCGCAGCCACTCCCAGCCGGCGTCGTCGCGGGCCCAGAGGCCGACGTTGGCGTTGCCGCCCTTGTCCCCCGACCGGGCGCCGACCACCCGGCCCAGCGGCACCCGGCGGGTCGGTCCCTCGTCCGGTCGCCCGTGACCGTCCACGGGCTCGACGGCCGGCAGCGCGCCGGTCGGCGGGTCGGCGACGACCCGCGACGACCCGTCGGGCAGGACGACCACGTGCTCCACGCGGTCGCGCGGCACCAGTGCGGGCCAGTAGACGCCGTAGGCGCTCTCGGCCGAGGGCGGGGTGGTGGTGTGGAAGCCGGCGTAGCCGCCGAGGGCCAGCTGCATCGTGGCGTCGGAGAACCGCCGGCCGACCTTCCGCCGGTCGGGGTCCTTGACGGTGATCCGCAGGTGGGCGGTGGCGTGGGCGTTCACCGGGGCGTCGGCGGTGTCGAACCGCAGCAGCCGGACGTCGACCTCGGCGAAGGAGTCCTGCCCGCCCAGGATGCCGAACAGCTCGTCGACCGCCCAGGCCGCCTTCTCCTCGACGTCCAGCCCGGTGAGCACCAGCGTCATGGTGTTGCGGTAGCCACCGAGGTGGTTGAGCGCGACCTTGAGCCGGTCGGGCGGCGGGCTGCCCCGGGTGCCGGAGATGCGCACCCGGTCGGGGCCCTCGGGGGTGAGCTCGCAGCTGGCGAAGTCGGCGACGACGTCGGGGTTGGCGTAGGCCGGGGAGTCGATCTCGTACAGCAGCTGCGCGGTGACGGTGCCGACCGAGACCAGGCCGCCGGTGCCCTCGTGCTTGGTGATCACGCTGGACCCGTCGGCGGCGACCTCGGCGATCGGGAACCCCGGGTAGCGGCGGTCGACCACCTCGTCCAGGAAGGGGTAGTTGCCCCCGCAGGCCTGCGGCCCGCACTCGATGACGTGCCCGGCGACCACGGCGCCGGCCAGGGCGTCCCAGTCGGTGCGCGCCCAGCCGTGCCACCACGCCGCCGGCCCGACCACCAGCGCGGCGTCGGTGACCCGGCCGGTGACCACGACGTCGGCCCCGGCACCCAGCGCCTCGGCGATGCCCCAGCCGCCGAGGTAGGCGTTGGCCGAGACCGGCTCGACGCCGGCGTCGGCGAGCCGCTGCCCGGTGTCCAGGTGGGCCAGGTCGACGCCGTCGGCGAGCAGCTGCGGCACCCGTGGCAGCAGGTCGTCGCCGTGCACGGCGGCCACCTGCGGGTGCAGGCCCAGCCGCTCCGCCAGCTCGCCGATGCGGCCAGCGAGCCCGACGGGGTCCAGCCCGCCGGCGTTGCTGACGATGCGGATGCCGCGGTCCAGGCAGGTGCCCAGGACCTGCTCGAGCTGGGTGAGGAAGGTGCGCGCGAACCCGGCGCCGGGGTCCTTCTGCCGGGCCTTCCAGAGGATGAGCATGGTCAGCTCGGCGAGGTAGTCCCCGGTGAGGACGTCGATCGGCCCGCCCTCGACCATCTCGCGGGCGGCGGCCAGCCGGTCGCCGTAGAAGCCGGAGCAGTTGGCGATGCGCACGGGTGCGCGTGTCATGCGGGGGTCCTCCCCGGTCCGGGCGGGCCGGCGAAGGCCTGCGCGACGTCGAGCCAGTGGTCGGCGACCGGGCCGGTGGCGTGCAGGGCCAGGTCGCTGCGGTGCCGGCGCTGGGTGACCAGCAGGCAGAAGTCCAGGGCCGGGCCGGCGACCCGGTCGGCGGCGTCCGGCGGGCCCCAGATCCAGGTGTCACCGTCCGGCGCGGTGAGCTCCACCCGCACCGGCTCGGGCGGGGGGTCCTCGCCGTGCACCCGGTGGCTCCAGCCACGGGTGGCCACGCCCAGGTGGGCGATGTTCCGGAGCCGGGCGGTGGGCTCGCGGGTGGCACCGACCGCGTCGACGACGTCCTGGCCGTGCGCCCAGGTCTCCATCAACCGGGCGGTGACCGAGGACGCCGCGCTCATCGGCGGGCCGTACCAGGGCAGCGGGGTCGCGGGGTCGAGGGCACCGAACACACGGAGGTACTCGGCGCGGGCGCTGCGCAGCCAGGCCAGCAGGTCGGTCGCCGTCCGGCCGCGGTTGGCCTGCGTGACCACCTCGGTGAAGTCGTCGCCGTGGGCCATGAGCGCGTCGGCCTCGGCCCGGAAGCGGTCGGGGTCGACCGCTGCGGTCGTGGCGGTCTGGTCGAAGTGGGCCAGGTGCACGACCTGGTCGGCGACGGTCCACCCGGCGGCCGGGGTGGGCGTGGCCCACGCGGTCCCGGGCAGGGCGGCCAGCACCCGGTCGAGGTCGGCGGACTCCGCGGCCAGGTCGGCGACCAGCGCGGCCATGTCGACGGCCACGTCAGCGGCCCTGCCAGACCGGGGCGCGCTTGTCCCGGAACGCGGCCGGGCCCTCCTGCGCGTCGGCCGAGAGGTACACCGGCTCCCACAACGCCTCGGCCTCGGCGTAGGCCTCGGCGAACCGGTGCCCGGCCATGAGCCGCACGGTCTGCTTGGCCGCGGCCACCGACAGCGGCGCGTTGGCCGCGATCCGCTCGGCGAGGGCCTGCGCGGCGTCGTGCAGGTCGGCGGCCGGCACCACCTCGTTGACCAGGCCGACCTCCCGCGCCCGCTCGGCGCTGATCGGGTCGCCGGTGACCAGCAGCTGCATGGCGATCCGCGGGGGCACCAGCCAGGACAGCGGCGCGGCCCAGGGGGCGCCGCGGCCGACCTTGGCCTCGCTGACGGCGAACCGGGCGTGCTCCGCGGCGACCACGAGGTCGCACTGCTGGGCGAGCAGGAACCCGCCGCCGTAGGCGATGCCGTTCACCGCCGCGATCACCGGCTTGCCGATCTCGACGGTGCGGCCGGGCTGGGGCACGAAGTCCGGGGGCGGCACCGTCAGGCCGGTGTCGGCCATCTCGCGCAGGTCGCCGCCGGCGCAGAAGGCCTTGTCCCCGGCGCCGGTGAGCACCAGGACGGCGGCGCTGTCGTCGGCGGCGAACCCCTCGAACCCCTCGGTGAGCAGCCGGCGGACCTCGGCCGACAGGGCGTTGCGGGCCTCCGGCCGGTCTATGGTCAGCCAGGCGACCCGGCGCACCACCTCGTAGGTGACGCTCACTCCCCCACCTCCACCACGGCCAGGACGGCGCCGGTGTCGACGGTGTCGCCGACCGCGGCCCGCAGCTCGGCCACCGTGCCGTCGGCCGGCGCGGCCACCACGTGCTCCATCTTCATCGCCTCCAGCACGACCACGGCCTGCCCCGCGGTGACGGCGTCGCCCTCGGCCACGGCCACCCGCACGACGGTGCCGGGCATCGGCGCGAGCAGCGATCCCTCGCCCGCCGCGCTGCCGGGGACGGGGAACCGCGGCACCTCGGCGAACGCCGTCGAGGCGCCGGCGCCGTCGACGAACACCTCGTCGCCGACCCGGTGCACGGCCAGCGCGCGGCGCACGCCGTCGACGGTCAGCACCACCCGGTCGGCCGCGGCCTCGACCGCGTCGACGGCCAGCCGGGTGTCGCCCACGGCGACCCGCCAGCCGTCGCGCGTGCGCCGGTAGCGCACCTCCAGCTGGTCCTCACCGACCGCGAGGACGGCGACCTGGTCGACGCCGGGCACGTTGCGCCACCCGCTGGGCACGGCGGCCTGCACCCGGGCGCCGGCCCGGCGGACGGCTGCGTCGGCGAGCGCCGCGGCGGCCGCGTGCAGGGCGGTGACCTGCGGGTCCGGCTCGGGCGCGGTGAGCTCGGGGTGCCGTTCCAGGTAGCCGGTATCGATCTCCCCGGCCCGGAACTCGGCCTCGCGCAGCACGCCGACCAGCAGGTCGCGGTTGGTGGTGATGCCGTGCACCTGCGCCTCGGCCAGCGCACGGGCCAGCCGCCGGCAGGCGTCGTCCCGGGTCGCGCCGTGCGCGATGACCTTGGCGAGCATGGAGTCGTAGTGCACACCCACCACGGAGCCGTCGGCGACGCCGGAGTCGACCCGGACGCCGGGCAGCGCCGGGACGGCGAACCGGTGCACGGTGCCGGTGACCGGGAGGTAGCCGGCCGGCACGTCCTCGGCGTTGAGCCGGGCCTCGACGGCGTGGCCGGTCACCCGGGCGTCCAGCACCTCCGGGGGCAGCGGCAGGCCCTCGGCGACCTGCAGCTGCACCCGCACCAGGTCCAGGCCGGTGACCAGCTCGGTGACCGGGTGCTCGACCTGCAGCCGGGTGTTGACCTCCAGGAAGAAGAAGTCGCCGTCGGGGGCGAGCACGAACTCCACGGTGCCGGCGCCGACGTAGCCGATGGCCTCGGCGGCGGCGACGGCCGCCTTGCCCAGGCGGGCGCGCAGCGCGTCGTCCACCGCCGGGGACGGCGCCTCCTCGAGCACCTTCTGGTAGCGGCGCTGCACGGAGCACTCGCGCTCGAAGAGGTGGACGACGGTGCCGTGGGTGTCGCCGACGACCTGGACCTCGACGTGCCGCGGCCGCTCGACGTACCGCTCGAGGAACACGGTGCCGTCGCCGAACGCCGACACCGCCTCGCGCCGCGCGCTGTCGACCGCGTCCTGCACCTCGTCGGGCCCGCGCACGATGCGCATGCCGCGCCCGCCGCCACCGAACGCGGCCTTGACCAGCACGGGGTAGCCGATCCGGCCCGCCTCGGCGGTGAGGTCGGTGCCCTCGCCGGCCACCACGCCGGGGAGCACCGGCACGCCGGCGGCGGCCATCAGCTCCTTCGCCGCGGTCTTCGAGCCCATCGCCTCGATCGCGTCGGGCGTCGGGCCGACGAAGACCAGCCCGGCGGCCGCGCAGTCGCGGGCGAAGCCGGCGTTCTCGGACAGGAAGCCGTAGCCGGGGTGCACGGCCTGCGCCCCGGTGGCCAGCGCGGCCGCGATCACCAGGTCGCCGCGCAGGTAGGTGTCGGCGGGGCTCGCGCCCGGCAGCCGCACGGCCTCGTCGGCCGCCCGCACGAACGGTGCGTCGGCGTCGGGGTCGGAGAAGACCGCGACGGTGGCGACATCCATCTCGCGGGCGGTGCGCATGACCCGCAGCGCGATCTCGCCGCGGTTGGCGACCAGCAGTTTCGTGATCGGGGGGTTCGACATCGTGCTCACATCCGGAAGACGCCGTAGCCGTGGCGCCCCTCGATCGGGCCCGAGTGGGCGGCGGACAGGGCGATGCCCAGGGCGGTGCGGGTGTCGCGGGGGTCGAGCAGGCCGTCGTCGTAGATCCGGGAGGTGACGTAGAAGGCGTGCGACTCGGCGTCGATCTGGGCCTCGATGCCGCGCCGTCGTTCGTCGTCCGCGGCCTGGTCGAAGGGCCGACCGGCAGCGGCGGCCGACGCCTTGCCGACGATCGACATCACCCCGGCCAGCTGGGCAGCGCCCATGACGGCCAGCTTGCTGCCCGGCCACGCGAACATCAGCCGCGGCCCGTAGGCCCGCCCGCTCATGCCGTAGTTGCCGGCGCCGAAGGAGGCCGCGGTGTTGATGGTGATGTGCGGGACCGTCGAGTTGGTCACCGCGTTGATCATCTTCGAGCCGTCCTTGATGATCCCGCCTTGCTCGTAGCTCTTCCCGACCATGTAGCCGGTGGTGTTCTGCAGGAAGATCAGCGGGGTGTCGACCTGGTTGGCCAGCTGGATGAACTCGGCGGCCTTCTTGGCCTCCTCGCTGAACAGCACCCCCCGGGCGTTGGCCAGCACCCCGACGGGGAAGCCGTGCACCGAGGCGAAGCCGGTGACCAGGCTGGTGCCGTACTCGGGCTTGTACTCACCGAACCGCGAGCCGTCGACCACGCGGGCGAGCACCTCGCGGGGGTCGAAGGGCACCCGGATGTCGGCCGGGGCGATGCCCAGCAGCTCGTCGGGGTCGAAGAGCGGCTCGTCGGCGGGCAGCGCCGGCCCGGGACCGAGCTTGCGCCAGTTCAGCTCGGAGACGATGCGCCGGCCCAGCCGGATCGCGTCGCGCTCGTCGACGGCGAAGTGGTCGGCCACGCCGGAGACGCGGGCGTGCATGGCCGCCCCGCCGAGCTCCTCGTCGTCGGCGTCCTCCCCGGTGGCCATCTTGACCAGCGGCGGCCCGCCGAGGAACACCTTGGCCTGCCGGTCGACCAGCACCGAGTAGTCGCACATCCCGGGCACGTACGCCCCGCCCGCGGTGGAGTTGCCGAACACCAGCGCCAGGGTCGGGATGCCCAGGGACGACAGCTGGGTGAGGTCGTGGAAGATCTGGCCGGCGTTGACGAACAGGTCGGCCTGGCTGGGCAGGTCCGCGCCGCCGGACTCGACCAGGTTGATCACCGGCAGCCGGTTGAGCCGGGCGATCTCCAGCGCCCGCAACGTCTTCTTCAACGAGATCGGGTTCATCGCCCCGCCGCGCACGGTGGGGTCGTGCGCGACGACCACGCACTCGACGCCGGCGACCACGCCGATGCCGGTGACGATGCTGGCCCCGACGGTGAACTGGGTGCCCCAGGCGGCCAGCGACGAGAGCTCCAGGAACGCGGAGTCCCGGTCCAGCAGCAGCTCGATGCGCTCGCGGACGAGCAGTCGGCCGCGCTCGCGGTGCCGGGCGGCGTACCGCTCGCCGCCGCCGGCCCGCACGAGGTCCAGCTGCTCCTCGAGCTGGTCGAGCACGTCCAGCGAGGCGGCCCGGTTGGTGCGGTACTGCTCGCCCCGGGTGTCGAGGGTCGAGCCGAGCACGGTGCCCTCGGCGACACGCGGGTGGATGGCGGCGGTCATGCGGTGCCTCCGGAGTAGTGGTCGGCCAGCCGCCGGCGCAGCACGTTCTTCTGCACCTTGCCGGTGGACGTGCGGGGCAGGTCGTCGAGCACGACGACGGCCTTGGGCACCTTGTAGGGGTCCAGGTGGGCCCGGACGGCGGTCAGCAGCTCGGCCTCGTCGATGCGCGCCCCGGCGACCGGGACGACGACGGCGGTGATGGCCTCGCTCCAGCGCTCGTGCGGCAGCCCGACGGCGACGACCTCGGCGATCCGCGGGTCGGCGGCGTAGAGCGCCCGCTCGACCTCGATGGAGGCCACGTTCTCGCCGCCGGTCTTGATGACGTCCTTGGAGCGGTCGGCGAACCAGAGCACGCCGTCGTCGTCGAAGCGGCCGATGTCCCCGGAGTGGAACCAGCCGCCGGCGAAGGCGGCCTCGGTGGCGGCGTCGTCGTGGAGGTAGCCGGCGAGGGCCTGCGGGCTGCGGTAGACGATCTCGCCCTGCTCGCCGGGCCCGACCCGCTCGCCGTCGGGGCCCATCAGCGCGACCCGCACGCTGACGGTGGGCGTGCCGACCGCGCCGGCGTGGGTGAGCTGGTGCTCGGGCCGGAACAGGGTGGTGGTGGGGCTCATCTCGGTCTGGCCGAACAGCAGGAAGAACTCGCAGCCGAACACGTCCAGCGCCCGGCGCAGCTGGGGCTCGGGCATGGGGGCCATCGCGTAGCAGGCCCGGCGCAGGCTGGAGAGGTCGCGCTGCCCGATGTCGGGGCGCTCGGTCAGCGCCCGGTACATCATCGGCAGCCCGAACACCTGGGTGATGCCCTCGGCCTCGACGGTGTCCAGGAAGCGGTCGGGGTCGAAGCCGCGGTGCACGACCAGCGTGGCGCCGAGGACGACGGCCGGGGTGCAGAAGCAGTTGAGCTGCGCGGTGTGGAACATCGGCATCATGGCCAGGAAGCGGTCCTCGTCGGTCCACCGCGCCTCCAGCGCCATGGTCAGCGACTCCACGACGACGGCCAGGTGGGTGCCGACCACGCCCTTCGGGGCCGAGGTGGTGCCCGAGGTGTAGAGGTAGGTGATCGGCGCCCGGTCGGGCACGACCACCTCGACCGGCCCGGGCTCGGCATCCGCCGCCCACGCCTCGAGGGTGGCGGTGCTGCGGCCGGCCAGGGTGGTCGGCACGTCGCCGCCGGTGCCGGGGGCGAGGACGACGTCGCGGACGCCGTCCAGCCCCGCGAGGGCCTGCTCGACCCAGCCGGCGAGCTGGGTCTCGACCACCACGCCGCGGACGCCGGCGTGGCCGAGCACGTAGCCGGCCTCGTCGGGCCGCCACCCCAGGTTGAGCGGCACGCAGACCACGCCGGCCTTCGCGCAGGCGTAGTAGACGGCGAGGAACTCGGTGCTGTTGCCGGAGGCCAGCGCCAGGGAGTCGCCGGGGGCGTAGCCGCGGTCGACCAGCGCTCGGGCCAGCCGGTCGGTCCAGTCGTCGAGCTCGCGGTAGCTGATCCGCCGGTCGCCGTCGACCAGGGCCGTCGTCGCGGGCAGGCGGTCAGCGGTGCGGGTGAGGGTGTCGCCGACGTTGACCCGGTGGACCAGGTTGTCCAGCAGCTCGGTGACGGCCATCAGTGCGACCGGGGGAGGCCGAGGGTGTGCTGGGCGACGTAGTTGAGCACCATCTCCCGGTTCACGGGGGCGATGCGCAGCAGCCGGGCGATGCCCCAGTAGGGCACCAGCCCGTACTCGGTGGACAGCCCGTTGCCGCCGTGGGTCTGGATGGCGGCGTCGACGGCGGCCAGCGCGGCCTCGGCGGCGGCGTACTTGGCCATGTTGGAGGCCTCGCCGGCGGGGATGCCCGCGTCGTGGGCCCACGCGGCCTTGCGGGTCATCAGGGCGGCCAGCTCGGTCTCGATGGCCGCCTTCGCCAGCGGGTGCGAGACGCCCTGGTGGGTGCCGATCGGGGCCTTCCACACCGTCCGCTGGGTCGCGTACTCCGCGGCCAGCCCGAGGGCGTACCGGGCCACGCCCACGCAGAGCGCCGCACCGGTGATCCGCTCGGGGTTCAGGCCGTGGAACACCTGGGCGAACCCGGCACCGACCTCGCCGACCACGGCCTCGGGGCCCACCCGGACGTCGTCGAGGAAGAGGGTGAACTGGCGCTCGGGCAGCATCGCGTCGACCGGCAGCGGCTGGGCCACGAAGCCGGGGGCGTCGGTGGGCACCAGGAACAGCGACATCTGCGCGCGCCCGGTGACCTCGTCGGTGCCGGTGCGGGCCACCAGCAGCAGCGCCCGGGCCTCGTCGACCCCGGAGATGTAGTACTTCTGGCCCGAGATCAACCAGTCGTCACCGTCGCGGCGGGCGGCGGTCGTGAGCTGGTGGCTGTTCGAGCCGGCGCCGGGCTCGGTGATCGCGAAGACCACCTTCGCCGAGCCGTCGGCCAGGCCCGGGAGCCAGCGCTGCTTCTGCTCGGCGTCGCCGAACCGGCTGATCACCTCGGCCGAGATGGCCGCGGAGACCAGGAGCAGCAGCATCGGGCAGCCCTGCGCGGCGATCTCCTCGCACACGATCGCCAGCTCGACCAGGCCGCCGCCGCCCCCGCCGTACTCCTCGGGCACGTTGATGCCGATGAAGCCCGCCTTCGCGAGGTCGGCCCACAGCTCGGTGAGCGGTTCGTGCCGGGCGGCGCGCTCGACGTAGTAGCTGCTGCCGTACCGGGCGGCGATCTGCCCCACGGTATCGCGCAGCGCCTGCAGCTCGGGCTTCTCGGCGAACTCCACGAGGCCACTCCCATGTGATCGGTCATTCACTAGACCCCTGCACCGTAGACCTCACGACCCCGTCGCACCAGCCTTGCGGCGACCTGGATCACACCAGGGGTTGACGAGCACGGCACTAGTGGTCGACGGTTCACATCGACGGCGCCGAGCACCGCCGCCGGCCCAGGACGAGGAGAAGCCCGTGGTCATCGACGTGGACAGCCTGTACGACCGACGGGCCGACGACCGGTGGAACCGCACCAGCGTCGGCGACGTCCTCGAACGGCTGACCCACAGCCGGCCCGACCGGGTCGCGATCACGGGCTGGACCGGGGCGTTCGCCGACCCGGCCTACGAGCGGCTGACCTACCGCGAGGCCGCCCGGGTCGTGGAGCAGGTGGCCAACGGTCTGCTCGCCGCGGGGCTGCACCGCGGGGACCGGGTGCTGCTGGTCTGCGAGAACTCCGTCGAGGCCTACCTCACCAAGCTCGGCGCCGCCCGCGCCGGTCTGGTGTCGGTGCCGCTGAACCCCGCGCTGGCCCCCGACGTCGTCGCCCAGCTCATCGCGCTGGCCGAGCCCCGCTTCGCCGTGGTGGACGCCGAGCTGTGGGCGCACGTGCAGCCGGCGTTCGCCGAGCACGGCCTGCGGCCCGACGTGACCATCCCCCTCGGCGGCGGCCCGGTCGAGGGCAGCCGGGCGTTCGCCGAGTGGGTGGCCGCGCAGGGCACCGACGACGCCGGGGCCACCGTCCACGGCGACGACATCTGGGAGATCCTGTTCACCTCCGGCACCACCGCGCTGCCCAAGGGCGTGATGCTCTCGCACCACTACGCCCACTTCGGCGCCTACTCCTTCGCGCTGTCGCTCACCCGCGGCGTGCCGCTGGAGTCCGACCTGGTCCAGGTCACCTTCCTGCCGGTCGTCTACCACGTGGCCGACCAGTGCCTCTCGCTGTCGGCCTTCCTCGCCGGCGGCCGGCTGGTGATCGGCCGCCGTCCGGTGCCGGCGGAGATGGCCGCCGCCGTGCAGCGGGAGTCGGCGACCAGCATCTGGGGAGGGTCACCACAGCTGGTGAAGGCCTTCGCCGCCGAGCTGGCCGCCGCGGTCGGCGACGGCCCGCGCAGCTCGCTGCGCGTGGTCGTCTACGGCTGGGGCGCGGTCGAGGGGGGCGTCCGGGCGTCGCTGACCGCCAGCTGCGGGGAGCAGCTCACGCTCATGGGCATCTTCGGGCAGACCGAGGCCATCAGCTGCCACCGGTTCTGGCCGGCCACCGAGGAGGCCAAGGTCGCCGCGGCCGGCACCTCGCTGAACTACGTCGGCATCCCCAACCCGCTGCTCTCCTCGATCGTGATGGACGTCGACGGCAGCTCGCTGATGGGTGCCCCGGGTGTCCCGGGCGAGGCGGTCTACCGCTCCCCCGCCGTCACCGCCGGCTACTACCGCGACCGGGCCGCCACCGAGGAGGCCTTCCGGTACGGCTGGTTCCACTCGGGCGACAGCTGCGTGGTCGACGAGGACGGCCTGCGGATCATGGTCGACCGGTACAAGGACATCATCAAGAGCGGCGGGGAGAACGTCTCCAGCCTGCGGGTCGAGGCCCTGCTGCACGAGCACCCGCAGGTCGCCAAGGCCGCCGTCGTCGGGTTGCGGCACGACCGCTGGGGCGAGGCGGTGACGGCGGTCGTCGTCCGGGCGCCCGGGGCGACCGTCACCGACCGGGAGCTGGTCGACTGGTGCCGCGAGCGGCTGGCCGGCTTCGAGACGCCGAAGGCGATCCTGTTCAGCGACGCACTGCCGGAGACCGTGGGCGGCAAGGTGCTGAAGTACAAGCTGCGCCAGGCCATGGCCGACCTCTACGACGACGCCGCCGCCGACCTCACGACCGCGTGAGCCGCCCGGCGGCAGCCCGGGGGACGGCCCCCGGGCTGCCGCCGGCGGTCAGTGCTGGACCGCCTTCTCGGCGCCGATGCCGGTCAGCGAGCGGACCTCCAGCTCGGCGTACTTCGCCACGTCCGCCTTCTCCTTGCTGATGACCGTGCCCAGCCAGCCCAGGAAGAAGGCCAGCGGGATCGACACCAGCCCGGGGTTGTTCAGCGGGAACCAGGAGAAGTCCACGCCCTGGACGAGCGACGTCGACTTCCCGGTGGCCGGGTTGACCGGCCCGCCGGAGACCACCGGGGAGAAGACGATGAGCACCAGGCAGGAGATCAGCCCGCCGTAGATCGACCACAGCGCGCCGCGGGTGGTGAACCGCTTCCAGAACAGCGTGTAGAGGATCGTCGGCAGGTTCGCCGACGCCGCGACGGCGAAGGCCAGTGCCACCAGGAAGGCGATGTTGAGCCCGGCCTGCAGGGCGAGGATGCCCAGCCCGATGGCCACCGCGCCGATCACGCAGGAGGTGATCCGGGCGACCCGGACCTCCTGGTCCCCGGTGGCCGACCCCTTCTTGACCACCGAGTTGTAGATGTCGTGCGCGAAGGACGCCGACGCGGTGATGGTCAGGCCCGCGACGACGGCCAGGATGGTGGCGAACGCGACGCCGGCGATGATGCCCAGCAGCACGGTGCCGCCGAGCTCGAAGGCCAGCAGCGGTGCCGCGGAGTTCACCGCACCAGGTGCGGCCAGGATCCGGTCGGCACCGACCAGGGCACCCGCGCCGTAGCCGATGACCAGGCTGAACAGGTAGAAGAAACCGATCAGCCAGATCGCCCAGACCACCGACTTCCGGGCGTCCTTCGCCGTCGGCACGGTGTAGAAGCGCATGAGCACGTGCGGCAGACCCGCCGTGCCGAGCACCAGGGCCAGACCCAGGGACACGAAGTCCAGCTTCGAGGTGCCGCTGGCGCCGTACTGGCCCATCGGGGAGAGCACGTCGCGCGGCGTGGCCTGCTGGGCGGCGGTGTCGGCGGCCCCGCCGAGCAGCGATGACAGGTTGAACCCGTATTCCCCGAGCACCCAGACCGTCATGACCAGCGCACCGGCGATGAGCAGCGTGGCCTTGATCATCTGCACGTAGGTGGTGCCGCGCATGCCGCCGACCAGCACGTAGAAGATCATCAGTGCCCCGACCACGACGACGACCAGGGCCTGCGCCCCGGCGCCGCTGATGCCCAGCAGCAGGGTGACCAGACCGCCGGCACCGGCCATCTGGGCCAGCAGGTAGAACAGCGAGACCGCCAGCGTGGACAGCGCCGCCGCGGTGCGCACCGGGCCCTGCCGCATCCGGAAGGCCAGGACGTCGGCCATGGTGAAGCGGGCGGTGTTGCGCAGCAGCTCGGCGACCAGCAGCAGCGCCACCAGCCAGGCCACCAGGAAGCCGATGGAGTAGAGGAAGCCGTCGTAGCCGTAGACCGCGATGGCGCCGGCGATGCCCAGGAACGAGGCCGCCGACAGGTAGTCACCGGAGATGGCCAGGCCGTTCTGGGTGCCGGAGATGTTGCGGCCGGCGGCGTAGTAGTCGGCGGCGCTGGCGTTGTTCCGGCTGGCCCGGAACGTGACGACCAGCGTGATGAGCACGAACACCGCGAAGATCGAGATGTTCACCGCTGGGGTGCCGATGGTCACTGCTGCTCCCCCCGGGCGTACTCGTGGGCCTCGAGGCGGGTGCGCATCTCGTCGGCGATCGGGTCGGTGTTGCGGGCCGAGTAGGCGACGTAGGCCTGGGTGATCGCGAACGTGGTGACGAACTGGCCGAGCCCCAGCAGGATGCCGAGGTTCACGTCGCCGAACACGTGGGTGGCCATCAGGTCCACCGCGTAGGTGGACAGCAGCACGTAGAGCAGGTACCAGGCCAGGAAGGCCACGGTCATGGGGACGGCGAAGCGGCGGAAACGGCGCCGCAGCTCGGTGAACTCGGGGGAGTCCTGGGCTTGCCGGTACTCCTCGGGGGTGAGCAGCCGACGTTCGGGTTCGGTCACGGGAACACCTCACTGTGGATCCACTGTGTGAGCGCGAACACTAGGCGTTCGACCCGGGTACGCCCAACCCCGCCCGTTCCGCCACGCCCGACGGGCCCGAGATCCTGTTCCCACACGTCACACGGGGGCAACGCGGTGGTGACCCGGTGGCGGTGTCATGGTGCTGTGGCATCCAGCAGAGCCCTCTCCCGGACCCCTCCCTCGCCCGGTGGCACCGGCTGGTTCCCGGTCGCGCGCGCGGCCGACGTCGGCGGCACCCCGCTGCTGGTCGGCGCGGGTGGGCGACCGTGGGTGGTCGTCCGGTTGCGCCCGGGCGGCGAGGTCACCGCGCTGTCCCCGCGCTGCCCGCACCGGCTGCTCCCGCTGACCGCGGCCGAGGTGGTGGGCGGCGAGCTGCGCTGCGCGGGCCACGGCTGGACCTTCGCCGCCGACGGCCGCT
>NZ_JAMXRZ010000090.1 GCF_024124375.1 Klenkia sp. PcliD-1-E | reverse complement strand
CGCCCGAGCCGACCGCGTCGGCCACCTCGGCGGTGGTGCGCACCCGGGCGGACGGGGTGGGGGAGGTGGCCAGCAGGTCGGCCGAGGAGAGGTCGACGAGCCGGCCGCAGGCACGCAGCCCGGTGAGCAGGTCGTCCACGACGTCGGGGTCGAGCCGGGCGTCGAGGGCGGCGGCCACCACCGCGCCGGTCGTCCGCCCGCCGTCGAGACCGCGTACCAGGTCGGCCACCGCTGCCGCCGCCCCGACCGGCAGGGGACCCAGCCGCACCCCGGGGTCGCCGTCGGTGCCGCCGACCTGCACGGTGGCCGGGTCGACCCGCAGCACGGGGGTGCCCGGGCGGAGCAGGGGCCGGTCGCTGTCGGTCACGCCGGGCAGCGTCGCACCGCGCGCCGGTGGCCGGGCCCGTGCTCCACACCCTGTGGACAGGGCTGTGGAGCACGTGTTGAGCACTCGGCGTGGCGCTGTGCACGGAACGGGGACGGACCGTGGACACCAGTCGGGCGGCGGGTCCGCGTCACCCGTGCGTCGCCCGTCCGCGGCCGGTCCCGGGCCCCTGCCGGGTGTGGACGGGTGCCCGCGTCCACCGTCGGTGTGCACCTGCACCCGACCGGGTGTCGGCGGGGTGGGCGGCGCGGGTGCCGGTCGCTACGGTGCGTGCGTGCAGTCCACGTCCAGCTCCCGATCGACCCCGGGCCCGGTCGAGGTCCGGCGCAGTGCCCGCCGGCTGCGGACGGTGACCGCCTACCGGCAGGACGGTCGCACCGTGGTGCTCATCCCGGCGTCGTTCTCCCGGTCGGAGGAGCGCACCTGGGTGGACCGGATGGTCGCCAAGCTGGAGACCCGGGAGCGCCGGGGGCGCCGCACGCTGGGCGGGGACGAGGAGCTGATGGTCCGCGCCCGCGGGCTGTCGGAGGCCTACCTGGGTGGTGTGCTGCCGGCCAGCGTGCGGTGGGTGGACAACCAGAACCGGCGCTGGGGGTCGTGCACCCCGGCTGACCGCACCATCCGGCTGTCCAGCCGGCTGCGCGCCATGCCCGGCTACGTCGTGGACTACGTCCTGGTCCACGAGCTGGCCCACCTGCTGCAGCCCGCGCACGACGCCGCCTTCTGGGCGCTGGTGGAGCGCTACCCCAGGGCCGAGCGCGCGCTGGGCTACCTCGAGGCGGTCGAGGCCGGGGCCACCGACCCCGCCGACCCCGCCGGCTGACCGGTCCGGTCAGCCCGCCGCCGGCCCCCGTCCACCGTCGGCGTCGTCCCCGTCGGCGCGGCCGTCGGCGGTTCCGCCCGCCTCGTCCGACGAGCTGTCCGACGAGCCCTCGGGAAGGTCCCCGGCGGAGAGGTCGAGGCCGGCGGTGAGCCGGTCGAACTCGTCGTCGGAGTCGGAGCGGCGACCCTGGCGGCCGACGAAGTCCAGCGGCTCGTCCAGGTCGTCGGCGGTGGGCAGCAGGTCCGGGTGCGACCACAGGCGGTCGCGCGCCTCGCTGCCGTGCTGCGCGGCCATCGCGCCCCACACCGCCGCCGCGTCGCGCAGCCGCCGGGGCCGCAGCTCGAGGCCGACGAGGGTGGCGAAGGTCTGCTCTGCCGGCCCGCCGGAGGCCCGACGGCGACGCATCGTCTCGGCGAGGGCCCCGTGCCCGGGCAGCCGCTGACCGGCGGCCTCGGCGACGACGACGTCCACCCAGCCCTCCACCAGCGCCAGCAGCGTCTCCAGCCGGCGCAGCGCCGCCTTCTGCTCCAGGGTCTCGGCGGGCTCCAGGACGCCGCTGCCCAGCAGCTGCTGCAGCTTGTCGGGGTCCTGCGGGTCGAAGCCGCCCTCCATGCCGCCCATCGCGTCCTCGAGACCGCGCTGGATGGCGTCGGCGTCGACGTGGATGCCCCGGGCGTACGCGTGCACGGCGTCGGTGAGCTGCTGGCGCAGCCACGGCACGTGCGCGAACAGGCGGTGGTGGGCGGCCTCGCGCAGCGCGAGGAACAACCGGACCTCCTCGGCCGGGCGGTCCAGGCCCTCGCGGAAGGCGTCGACGTTCTGCGGCACCAGCGCGGCCGTGCCGGCCGGGGCCAGCGGGAGGCCGACGTCGGTGCTGGTGACGACCTCGTCGGCGAGCTTGCCCAGGGCCTGGCCGACCTGCGCGCCGAACATGACCCCGCCCATGCGGCCCATCACGCCCGACAACGGCCCGGCCATCGCGGCGGCCTCGGCGGGCAGCGCCGAGGTCATGGCGGCCACCACCCGCTCGGCGAGCGGATCCACCAGCGCACCCCACGCGGGCAGGGTCTGCTCCAGCCAGTCGACCCGGGACCAGGCGACGGTCCGCTCGATGCCCGAGGGCAGCTCGGTCACCTGGTCCAGCCACAGGTCGGCCAACCGCAGCGCCTCGGTGACCTGCGCCTGCTCGGCGGCCGAGGTGGGCTGGTGCCCGGCGGCCAGCTGGCTGATCGCGCCCTGCCGGGCGAGGTCCCAGTTGACCGGCCCGCCGGACCAGGTCATGAGCTTCTGCAGCTCGGCGAACAGCGGCATCTTCCCCAGCAGGTCCTCGGGCGACCCACCCCCGGCGCCGCCGAACAGCGCGCCGAACCCGAACGGGTCGCCCGGGTTCTGGCCCCCGCCCTGACCGCCCTCGTCGCGGCGCTGCGGGTCGCGGTCGGCGGGTCCGAAACCGAAGGGGAGGTCGCTCATGGTCACCACGGTAGCCGCGCCCGGCGTCCCGGGCGGGCCGCACAGCAAGCCCTGGGCGAACACCGCACCGGCACCGATGCGCAGGCCCGGGGCGGACGGGTCACCTACTGTCGGCCCCCGTGAGCCGTCGTGTGACCGTCCTGGTGGCGGGTGTGGTGCTGCTGCTGGGGTTCGGCCTGGTGGGCACGCTCGTACCGGTGCCCTACGTGGCACAGGTCCCGGGGCCGACCTACAACACCCTCGGCGACCTCGACGGCGAGCCGATCATCAGCGTGGACGGCCGCGACCGCAACGAGGTCAGCGGCAACCTGAACCTGACGACGGTCGGGGTGCCGCAGCGCCCGCTGACCCTGGTCGGGGCGGTGCAGGGCTGGTTCAGCAGCGAGGTGTCGGTGGTGCCCCGCGACACGGTCTACCCGCCCGACCAGACCGTCGAGGAGACCCAGCAGCAGAACCGGCAGGCCTTCCTGACCTCCGAGCAGTCGGCGAACGCCGCGGCCCTCGGCGAGCTCGGCTACCCGGAGAAGGTCGTCGTGCAGAGCGTCGCCGACGGGTCGCCCTCCGCCGGCCAGCTGCAGGCCGGCGACGCCATCGAGGCCGTCGACGGGACCCCGACCCCCGACACCGACACGCTGGACTCCGTGCTGACCGCCCTCCCGGTCGGCACCGCGACCACCGTGGACTACACCCGGCTGGGCCAGCCGGGCACGGCCACGATCACGACCACCGGGGGCAGCAGCCGACCCGGGTCCTTCCTCGGCGTCGGGGTGCTCCAGACACCCTCGGCCCCGTTCACGGTGTCCATCCGGGTCGACGACGTCGGCGGTCCCTCGGCCGGCCTGATGCTGACCCTGGGGATCATCGACCTGGTCGGCGACACCGACCTGACCCAGGGCGCGGTCATCGCCGGCACGGGCACCATCGACGCCGGCGGCACGGTCGGCCCCATCGGCGGCATCCCGCTGAAGATGATCGCCGCCCGCGACATCGGGGCGCAGCTGTTCCTGGTGCCCGCCGACAACTGCCAGGAGGCGCTGGCCAACGCCCAGCCCGGCCTGCCCATGGCCCGGGTCGCGACGCTCGAGGACGCGCTGACGGCGCTGCAGACCTTCCGCGACGGCGGCACGCCGACGCCCTGCACCGCCGGGGACTGACCCGGGACCGACGCAGCCCGCCACCACGTCGCCGGGCGCCCAGGCATCCGTGGTGTGCTTGGTGCCGACCCGGGAACCCGGGGGCGCCCGCACGAGTTGAGCAGTCGTCCCCCGCCCAGGTTGCCCCTCGCACCTGTCGGGCGGCTGTCGGTCACGGACCCGGATGCTGTGCACCCGGTCGCGGCGACAGCGGGACGACGACAACGCTCGAACGAAGGAGCCCGCCCGTGACCATGCGGCCACCCGTGCCGGTGCCGACCCTGTCCCGGCGCGCCAAGCTGGTCATCGGCGTCATCGCCGTCCTGCTGGTGCTGTTCACCGTCATCGGCACGCTGACCAACGTCTACGTCGACTACCTCTGGTTCGACGAGACCGGGTTCACCGAGGTGTTCTGGACCGAGCTGCAGACCCGCGCGCTGCTGTTCGCCGTGGCCGGGGTGGCCACCGGCGGCCTGGTGGCGCTGTCGGTGTACCTGGCCTACCGCTTCCGGCCGACGTTCCGGCCGATGAGCCTCGAGCAGCAGAACCTCGAGCGCTACCGGCAGTCGCTGGAGCCGCGCCGGGTGGCGGTGCTCAGCGCGGTCGGCGTCGTCCTCGGCCTGTTCGCCGGGTTCACCGCCCAGGGCAGCTGGGAGACCTGGCTGCAGTTCCGCAACGGCACCGACTTCGGCACCACCGACCCGCAGTTCGGGCTGGACAACGGGTTCTTCGTCTTCGACCTGCCCTTCTACCGGCTGGCCCTGGGCTTCGCGTTCGCGATCGTCATCCTGTCGCTGATCGGCTCGCTGCTGACCCACTACGTGTTCGGCGGGCTGCGGCTGCAGACCCCGGGCCAGAAGCTGTCGGGCGCGGCGCGGGTGCAGCTGTCGGTGCTGCTGGGCGTCTTCGTGGCGCTCAAGGCCGTGGCCTACTGGCTGGACCGCTACAGCACGGTCTACTCCGACCGCGGCGGGGTGTTCACCGGCGCCAGCTACACCGACGTGAACGCGCTGCTGCCGGCCAAGACGATCCTGGTCTTCGTCGCGGTGATCTGCGCGATCGCGTTCTTCGCCAACATCGTCGTCCGCAACTTCGCGCTGCCGGCCGCCTCGCTGGTGCTGCTGATGCTGTCCTCGCTGGTCATCGGCGTGGCCTACCCGGCGATCGTGCAGCAGTTCGTCGTCCGCCCGACCCCGGACGTGCGCGAGGCGCCCTACATCGAGCGGGCGATCGCGGCGACCCGCCAGGCCTACGACGTCTCCGACGTGCAGTACGTCAACTACGCGCAGAACCAGACCGGGGACAGCGCCAGCGACGCCGACGCCGCCCAGGCCGCGGCCGAGTTGGCCGGGTCGCCGACGGTGGAGAACATCCGCCTGCTCGACCCGAACGTGCTGGCCCCGACGTTCACCGCCCTCCAGCAGATCCGCAACGTCTACGGCTTCCCGGACCGGCTCGACGTCGACCGCTACACCATCGACGGGGTGACCCAGGACTACGTGGTCGCCGTGCGTGAGCTCGACCAGTCCAACCTGTCGGACAACCAGAGCAGCTGGATCAACCGGCACACCGTCTACACCCACGGCAACGGGTTCGTCGCCGCGCCGGCCAACCAGGTCAGCAGCGGGTCCGGCGAGGGCGGCCAGCCGAACTTCACCACCGGCAACCTGCCCACGACCGGCAACATCCCGGTCGACCAGGCGCGGATCTACTACGGCGAGCTGCTCAACGACAACGGCACCGACGTCTACTCGGTGGTCGGCAAGACCGACGGCGAGGCCGACCGCGAGTTCGACCGGCCCGAGTCCGGCGACGACCAGGGCCAGGTCAACTCGACCTACGACGGCACCGGTGGCGTCGCGATCGGCAGCTTCTTCCGGCAGCTCACCTTCGCCATCTACTACCGCGAGCGGAACTTCATCCTCTCCGGAGCGGTCAACGACAACTCGCGCGTGCTCTACGTCCGCGACCCGCTGAACCGGGTGGAGAAGGCCGCACCGTTCCTCACCGTGGACGGCGACCCCTACCCCGCGGTGGTCGACGGCCGGGTGACCTGGATCCTCGACGGCTACACCACCTCCGACGCCTTCCCCTACGCCGAGCAGATGGAGCTGGGCGAGGCCACCACCGACGCGCTGACCGGCACCGGCACCGGCACCACGCCGCTGCCCAACGACACGGTCAACTACGTGCGCAACTCGGTGAAGGCCACGGTCGACGCCTACACCGGTGCGGTGACGCTGTACGCCTGGGACGACCAGGACCCGGTGCTGCGGACGTACATGAACGCCTTCCCCGGCATCATCCAGCCCAAGTCGGACATGTCCGACGACCTGATCAGCCACGTGCGGTACCCCGAGGACCTGTTCAAGCTGCAGCGCGACATCCTCACCCGCTACCACGTCAGCGACGCCGGGGACTTCTACAACCAGAACGACCGCTGGCGGATCCCCACCGACCCGACCAGCAACACCGACGCCGCGCAGCCGCCGTACTACATCCTCAGCCAGCGGCCCGGCGATCCCGGCGCGACGTTCCAGCTGACCAGTGCGCTCAACGCCTTCCAGCGGGAGAACCTGTCGGCGTTCATCTCGGCGTCGGCCGACCCGGCGTCCTACGGCGAGCTGCAGGTGCTGCGGTTGCCGGGCAACACGCCCTACCAGGGCCCGGGGCAGGCGCAGAACGCGATGACGTCGAACAACCAGGTCCGCACCGACCTGACCCTGTTCGACAGCGACAACTCCCGGGCGGTGTTCGGGAACCTGCTGACGCTGCCGATCGGCGACGCCGGCCTGCTGTACGTGGAACCGCTGTACGTGCAGAGCCAGGCGGCGAACTCCTTCCCGCTGCTGCAGAAGGTGATCGTCAACTACCAGGGCCGGATCGGGTACGGCGACACCCTCGCCGAGTCCCTCGACCAGGTCTTCGGGGCCGGCGCCGGGTCGGCGGCACCGGACAGCGGTGGCACCGGCAACGGCGACACCGGCGGCGACCAGACCACCAGTCCGCCGTCGACGTCCGCACCGGCGACGACGAGCCCACCGGCGGACGGCGGGGGCGCCGTCGACGCCTCGACCGCGCAGGCCGTGGCCGCGATCCAGCAGGCCCTGCAGGACCTGGCGAACGCGCAGCGGTCCGGTGACTTCGCCGCGGTCGGGCAGGCCCAGGCAGCGCTGGCGAGCGCGGCGGCGGCGTTCGAGGCGGCGCAGTCGGCGGCCTCGGGCTCGGCGTCCAGCGCGCCGGCCAGCCCGACGGGGTGACCCCGGTGGGACCACCCGCCCCGGCCGGGGTAGGGTGGTCCCACCGACGCGGGGTGGAGCAGCTCGGTAGCTCGCTGGGCTCATAACCCAGAGGTCACAGGTTCAAATCCTGTCCCCGCTACCAGCCACGAAGGCCCGGACCGACGAGGTCCGGGCCTTCGTCCGTTCCACGGCGGTGTCCACCGTCACCCGCCCCCGGTTCGACGCGGCCGCGATCGCGGGGTAGTGTTCTGCATGCGACGCGGGGTGGAGCAGCTCGGTAGCTCGCTGGGCTCATAACCCAGAGGTCACAGGTTCAAATCCTGTCCCCGCTACCACCACGAAGGCCCGGACTCCTCGGAGTCCGGGCTTTCGTCGTCCCGGGGAAGACGCAGGGCCCCCGGTCCGGTTGGGTGGGGTCGTGAGCGACCCCTTCGCCGTCCGGCCCGACGACCACGTCTACGGCGACCCCGCCGCCCCGGTCACCGTGCTCGAGTACGGCGACTTCGAGTGCCCCTACTGCGCGGCGGCCGCCCCCGTGCTGCAGGCGCTGGTGGACGGCTCCGGCGGCGGTGTCCGGCTGGTGTTCCGCAACTGGCCGCTGCCCGACGTGCACCCCTACGCGCTGACCGCCGCGCTGGCCGCCGAGGCCGCGGCCGACCAGGGCCGGTACTGGGAGATGCACCACCTGCTCTTCCGCCGGCAGGAGCACCTCACCGACGCCGACCTGGTCGGCTACGGGCAGGAGCTGGGCCTGGACACCCGCACCCTGGTGGGGGAGGCCGCCCAGCCCTACGGCGACAAGGTGGAGGCCGACTTCGCCACCGGGGTGGCCCTCGGGGTGCCCGGCACGCCGACGGTCTACGTCGACGGCCAGCTGTTCAGCGGGCGGCCGGACCTGGCCGCGCTGCGGCGGACGATCGGGGCGGCCTCAGACCCGGGGGGCCAGCCAGGGGCGGGGCGGCAGCGACGGGGGCTCCTCGGACGCCGGCGAGCACAGCGGGAAGCGCTCGCCGAGGGTGCGCAGCAGGACGGTGCCCAGGACCGCTGCGGTCAGTGACCCGAGCAGGATCCCGATCTTGGCCTGCTCGCGCAGCAGCTCGTCGTCGAAGGCCAGGTCGGTGATGAACAGCGAGATGGTGAAGCCGATGCCGGCCAGCGTCGCGCCGGCCATCAGGTGGGACCAGCGCACCCCGCCGGGCAGCACGCCCCAGCCGGTGCGCAGCGCCACGAACGCGCCCAGCGTGATGCCGACGGCGTTGCCGGCGACCAGCGCGACCGCGACGCCGAGGGTGACGGGGGAGGTCGCCGCGGCGCGCAGCGTCTGTCCGTCGAGCACGACACCGGCGTTGGCGAGCCCGAAGACCGGCACCACGAGGTAGGCCGTGTACCGGTGCAGCGACTCCTGCAGCCGGGCGCCCGCCGGCACGGTGGAGGCGACGGCGAGCTTGGTCGTGCGGGCCTTGACGGCGTCGGGGTCCTCGCGCAGGGCGCGCCCGAAGGCCGCCGTCCGCTCGACCTCCTTGCGGCTGGGCGGCCGGGCCGGCAGCAGCAGGCCGACCAGCACCCCGGCGAGCGTGGCGTGCACGCCCGACTCGTGGACCGCCAGCCAGAGCGCGACACCGGTGAGCACGTAGGGCGTGAGGGTCCAGACGCCCAGCCAGCGCAGCAGCACGAGGACCAGGACCAGGACGCCGGCCACCGCGAGCGCGGGCAGCACGATCTCGTCGGAGTAGAACAGCGCCATCACGGTGATCGCGCCGATGTCGTCGACGATGGCCAGGGTGAGCAGGAACAGCCGGAGCCGGTCCGGGCAGCGCGGGCCGAACAGGGCCAGCACGCCGAGCACGAACGCGGTGTCGGTGCTCATCACGATGCCCCACCCGTGCGCGGCGTCGCCCGAGGGGTTGAAGGCGAGGTAGACCAGCGCCGGGACCGCCAGACCGCCGAGGGCACCCAAGGCGGGGGCGGCGACGGAGCGCCGGTCGCGGAGCTCGCCGGTGGCCACCTCGCGGGTGATCTCCAGGCCCACGACGAGGAAGAACAGCGCCATGGCGCCGTCGTTGACCCAGTGCCGCAGGTCCATCGACAGGACGGCGTCGCCGACGCCCAGGCTCGCCGTGGTGGACCAGAAGCTCTCGTAGCCCGCCGCCCAGGGCGAGTTGGCCCAGGCCAGCGCGAGCAGCGTGCCGACCAGCAGCAGGGCCGACCCGCCGGCCTCGGTGCCCATGTAGAGCTTCGAGGACGGCGACAGGGTGGGCACCGAGACGCGCAGCGCCGGGCCGGGGCGGGGTGCCTGGGTCACGGGCCCACCAACCGATCTCTCAGAGGACGTGTTCCCCGTACATCTCACCCAGCGGGTCGGCGATGAGCTCGATGCGGGCCCCGTCGGGGTCGCGGAAGTAGACCGACACGCCGGAGTGGACCACGTGCTCGACGCCGGCCTCGGTCAACCTCGCCACCAGGGCCTCCCAGCGGGCCGGCTCGACGCTGATCGCGACGTGGTGCAGCCCGCCGAGCACCTCGGCGTAGGGGCCGACGTCCAGGCCGGGGAAGTCGAAGAACGCCAGCAGGTTCTGGTGGCCGATGTCGAAGAAGAAGTGCGTGCTGCCGGGGTAGTCGCGGTTGTCGATGAGCTCGGTCAGCGGGAAGCCGAGCACCCCCTGGTAGAAGGCGATGGTGCGCTCGACGTCGCCGCTGATCAGCGCGGTGTGGTGCAGCCCGCGGGCGGTCGAGGCCGGCCGCTCACCCGCCGGTCGCAGGTGCTCCGCACGCAGCCGCTGGCGCGTCGCCTCGATGGCGTCCAGGTCGATGGTCATGCGTTCAACCATCCCACCGCCGTCAACCCGTCGCCGCTCAGCGCAGCATCTGGTCCAGGTCGGCGAGCAGGTCCTCGACGTCCTCGATGCCGACGCTCAGCCGGACCAGGTCGGCGGGGACCTCCAGGGCGCTGCCGGCGACCGATGCGTGCGTCATCCGGTGCGGGTGCTCGACCAGGGACTCCACCCCGCCCAGCGACTCGGCCAGGGTGAACACCTGCGCCCGCTCGCAGACCGCCAGCGCGGCCTCCTCGCCGGCCCGCAGCCGGAAGGACAGCATCCCGCCGAACCCGGACATCTGCCTCGCCGCCACCTCGTGGCCGGGGTGGGAGGGCAGGCCCGGGTAGAGCACGGTGGACACCGCGGGGTGCTCGACGAGGAACTCGGCCACCCGCGCAGCGTTGGCCTGGTGCCGGTCCATCCGCACGCCCAGGGTCTTGATGCCGCGCAGCACCAGCCAGGCGTCGAAGGGCCCGGCCACCGCGCCCATCGCGTTCTGGTGGAAGGCCAGCCGCTCGCCGACCTCGGCGTCGGCGGCCACCAGTGCGCCACCCACCACGTCGGAGTGCCCGCCCAGGTACTTGGTCGTGGAGTGCACGACGACGTCCGCGCCGTGGGTGATCGGCTGCTGCAGGTAGGGCGAGGCGAAGGTGTTGTCCACCGCGAGCAGGGCGCCGTGCTCGTGCGCCAGCTGCGCCAGGGCCGCGACGTCGGCGATGCCCAGCAGCGGGTTGGTGGGCGTCTCGCACCACACGAGCTTCGTGGTCGGGCGGAACGCGGCGCGGACGGCGTCGAGGTCGGACAGGTCGACGGGGGTGTGCTCGACGCCCCAGCGCTGCAGCACCTTGCTGATCAGCCGGAACGTGCCGCCGTAGGCGTCGATCGGGATGACCAGGTGGTCGCCGGGGTCCAGCACGGTGCGCAGCAGCGCGTCCTCGGCGGCCAGCCCGGAGGCGAACGCCAGCCCCGTCGCGCCCTGCTCCAGCGACGCCAGGGCCTCCTGCAGCGCCGTGCGGGTGGGGTTGGCGCTGCGGCTGTACTCGTAGCCGCCGCGCAGCCCGCCGACGCCGTCCTGCTTGTAGGTGCTGGTCAGGTGCAGGGGGACGACGACGGCGCCGGTGGTCGGGTCGGGCTCCTGGCCGTCGTGGATGGCCCGGGTGTTGAAGCCGCTCATGCCGTCACCCCGGCCGTGCTCCCGGCCGGCACGCCGGCGAGGTGGCCGAGCACGTCCTGGCGGGTGACGACACCCGCCGGCTTGCCGTCCTCGTGCACCAGCAGGGCGTCCGCGTCGCCCAGTGCGGCGACGGCGGCGGAGACCGGCTCCCCGGACCCGATGATCGGCAGGGGCGCGCTCATGTGCCTCTCCAAGGTGTCCGACAGGGACGCCCCGCCGGAGAACAGCTTGTCCAGCAGCGTCTTCTCCGCCACCGACCCGACCACCTCGCCGGCGGTCACCGGCGGCTCGGCCCGCACCACCGGCATCTGGCTCACGCCGTACTCGCGCAGGATGTCGATGGCCTCGCGCACGGTCTCGGTGGGGTGGGTGTGCACCAGCGCGGGCAGCCCGTCGGTGCCGGACTTGGCGCGCAGCAGCTCGCCCACGGTCTCGCCGTCGGCTGCCTCGACGAAGCCGTAGTCGGCCATCCAGGCGTCGTCGAAGATCTTGCGGAGGTACCCGCGGCCGCTGTCGGGCAGCAGCACCACCAGGACGTCGTCGCGGGTCAGGCGCTCGGCCACCCGCAGCGCGGCGACGACGGCCATGCCGCACGAGCCGCCGACCAGCAGGCCCTCCTCGCGGGCGAGGCGGCGGGTCATCGCGAAGGAGTCGCCGTCGCTGACCGCCACGACCTCGTCGGCGACGGTCTGGTCGTAGGTCGAGGGCCAGAAGTCCTCGCCCACGCCCTCGACCAGGTAGGGCCGGCCGGTGCCGCCGGAGTAGACCGAGCCCTCGGGGTCGGCCCCGATGACCTGCACCTTCCCGCCGGAGGCCTCCTTGAGGTAGCGCCCGACGCCGGAGATGGTGCCCCCGGTGCCCGCGCCGGTGACGAAGTGGGTCACCCGGCCCTCGGTCTGCGCCCAGATCTCGGGGCCGGTGGTCTCGTAGTGCGACTGCGGGTTGGCCGGGTTGGAGTACTGGTCGGGCTTCCAGCCGCCGGGGGTCTCCCGGGCCAGCCGGTCGGACACCGAGTAGTAGGAGCGCGGGTCGGCCGGGTCGACGGCGGTGGGGCACACCACGACCTCGGCGCCGTAGGCCCGCAGCACATTGATCTTGTCCGCGCTGACCTTGTCGGGGCAGATGAAGATGCACCCGTACCCGCGCTGCTGGGCCACGATCGCCAGGCCGACGCCGGTGTTGCCGCTGGTCGGCTCGACGATCGTGCCCCCGGGCTGCAGGGCGCCGGACTTCTCCGCCGCGTCGACCATCCGGACGGCGATGCGGTCCTTCACCGAACCGCCCGGGTTCACGTACTCGACCTTGGCCAGCACCAGCGGGGCGTCGGGCCCGAGGTGGGCGGTGACCCTGTTCAGCCGGACCAGCGGGGTGTTCCCGATCAGGTCGACGACGGACTCGGCGTACTGCACGGGAGGTCCTCCAGCGGGGGCAGCGGGGTGGCCGGGGTCCCCGGCCACCTGCGACCTTCCCACGTGTCGTCCCGCCCGGTCGCGGGCAGGTCGGTGTGCATGACACAGCCCACCGCTGCACTGCCCGGGGGCGGCGCGATGCCGCTGCTCGGGTTCGGCACCTGGCAGATCACCGGCAGCGCCTGCACCGACGCCGTCCGGGCCGCCCTCGACGCCGGCTACCGGCACCTGGACACCGCCACGATGTACCGCAACGAGGCCGAGGTCGGCCGTGCGCTCGCCGACTCCGGGGTGGACCGGGACGAGGTCTTCCTGACCACCAAGCTGCCCCCGGACCGGGCCGGTGCCGCCGGGCCCACCCTCGACGCCTCGCTCGCCGCGCTCGGCGTCGACGCCGTCGACCTGTGGCTGGTGCACTGGCCCACCGGCGGGGACGACGTCGCGCTGTGGCGGGATTTCCTGGCCGCCCGGGACGCCGGGAAGGTGCGCGACGTCGGCGTCAGCAACTTCTCCCTGGCCCAGCTCGACGAGCTGACCGACGCCACCGGCGTCACCCCGGCGGTCAACCAGGTGCGCTGGGCGCCGGCGCTGTTCGACGCCGACCTGCTCGAGGGCCACCGGAAGCGGGGGGTCGTGCTGGAGGGCTACAGCCCCTTCAAGAGCACCGACCTGGCCGACCCGGTGCTCGCCGAGGTCGCCGACGCGCACGGCGTCACCCCCGCCCAGGTCGTGCTGCGCTGGCACCTGGACCACGGCGTCGTCGTCATCCCGAAGTCGGCCACACCGGAGCGGATCACCGCCAACGCCGACGTGCTCGGCTTCTCGCTCACCGACGACGAGCGCGCCCGGGTGGACGCACTGGGCAGGATGGGGTCATGACCGATCGACGCATGCTGGGCGAGCTCGAGGTGTCGGCGCAGGGACTGGGCTGCATGGGGATGAGCCAGTCCTACGGGGCGGCCGACCGCACGCAGTCCCTCGCCACCCTGGACCGGGCGCTGGAGCGCGGCATCACCTTCTGGGACACCTCCGACGTCTACGGCGACGGGCACAACGAGGAGTTGGTGGGGGAGTCCCTGCGCGGCCGGCGCGACGCCGTGCAGCTGGCCACCAAGTTCTCGCTGTCGCGCCACGACGGCGGCGGCATGCGGATCGACGGCCGGCCGGAGAACGTGCGGGCCCGCTGCGAGGACAGCCTGCGCCGGCTCGGGGTCGACACCATCGACCTCTACTACCAGCACCGGGTCGACCCGCAGGTGCCCATCGAGGACACCGTCGGCGCGATGGCCGAGCTGGTGCGGGCCGGCAAGGTCCGGTACATCGGGCTCAGCGAGGCCTCGGCCGACTCGGTCCGGCGGGCGTCCGCCGTGCACCCGATCACCGCGCTGCAGAGCGAGTGGTCGCTGTGGACGCGTGACCTGGAGACGTCGGGCGTGGCGGACGTCGCCCGCGAGCACGGCATCGGCCTGGTGCCGTTCTCCCCGCTGGGCCGGGGCTTCCTCACCGGTGCGATCACCAGCCCCGACGACTTCGACGACGACGACTTCCGCAAGGACCACCCGCGCTTCCAGGGCGAGGCCTTCCGGGCCAACCTGCGGCTGGTCGACGCCGTCCGGGGGATGGCGCAGGAGAAGGGCGTCACCGCCGGGCAGCTCGCGCTGGCCTGGGTCATGGCGCAGGGCGAGGACGTCGTCCCCATCCCCGGCACCAAGCGGGTGGCCTACCTGGAGGAGAACGCCGCGGCCGGCGACGTCGAGCTCACCGCCGACGACCTCGCCCGCCTCGACGCCATCGCCCCGCCCGGGGTGGCCGAGGGCGGCCGGTACGCCAACGCCGGGTACGCCTACGGCGACAGCCCCGCGCGATGAGCGACCCGAACTGCGGCGTCGCGCACGGGGAACCGGCAGCGCCGGCCACTGACCGCGTCCTGGTCGCCGTCTTCGCCTCGCCGGTCGCCGCGGCGCTGCTCCGGCTCGGCGCGGAGTGCGGCTTCGCCCCGGTGCTCGTCGACCCGTCCGGCCAGGAGGTCGACGGGCTCCCCGACGGCACCACGGTGCTGCGGGAGGTCCCGGCCGACCCGCACGCCGACGTCGTCGTCTGCGACCACCACCGCGACGAGCTCGGCGAGGTGCTGCGCGACGCGCTGGCCACCGACACCCGGTGGATCGGCCTGATGGGCAACCCCCGGCACGAGGGCCCGCACGTCGCGGCGCTGGCCGCGCTCGGGGTGCCGCCGGAGGAGGTCGCCCGGGTGCACCGGCCGATCGGGCTGGACATCGGTTCCCGGGCCCCGGCGGAGATCGCCGTCTCCACGCTCGCCGGGTTGCTGGCCGACCGCAACGGCCGGTCGGGCGGGCAGCTCGCGCGCTGAGCGGAACGGCCGGCCGCGTGCCACCGTTGTGACCCCTGAGCGGACCCGCAGGCAGGTCCGAGGAACCCGGAAGGTGACCCCCGTGGCATCGCTGATGAACAAGATCACCCAGTTCGCGAAGAGCCCCCAGGGGCAGCGGGCGATCCAGCAGGCCACTCAGAAGGCCCAGCAGTTCGCGAAGGACCCGAAGAACCGGGCAAAGATCGACCAGCTGCGCAGCAAGCTGCAGGGCGGCGGCGGGAAGGGCGCCCGCTAACCCTGCCGGTCCACCGCCAGCGCATCGAGCACGGCGGCGTGCAGGTGGCCGTTGGTGGCCACCGCGCTGCCGCCGGCCGGGCCGGGGGTGCCATCCACGTCGGTGAACGAGCCCCCGGCCTCGCGGACGACGACGTCGAGCGCGGCCATGTCCCACAGCGACACCTCGGGCTCGCAGGCGACGTCGACCGCGCCCTCGGCCACCATCGTGTAGCTCCAGAAGTCCCCGTACGCCCGGGTCCGCCACACCGACCGGGTGAGGCCGAGGAAGGCGTCCAGGCGCTCGCGCTCCTCCCACCCCGACAGCGACGAGTAGGACAGCGAGGCGTCGCCCAGGGCCGCGACGCCGGAGACGTGGCAGCGGGTCGCCGACTCCAGCCGCCGGCCGGTGTAGGCGCCCACGCCCGACGCGGCCCACCAACGGCGGCCCAGCGCCGGGGCGCTGACCATCCCCACGACCGGGGTCTCGCCGTCCAGCAGCGCGATGAGCGTGGCCCACACGGGGACGCCGCGGACGAAGTTCTTGGTGCCGTCGATGGGGTCGACGACCCAGCGGCGCGACCCGTGGCCGGTGGTGCCGTACTCCTCGCCCTGCACCGCGTCGCGGGTGCGGACCCGGGCGAGGGAGGACCGCAGCTGCTGCTCCACCGCCCGGTCGGCGTCGGTGACCGGTGTCAGGTCGGGTTTGGTGTCCACCACGAGGTCCTGCGCCTTGAAGCGCTCCATGCTGATCGCGTCGGCCTGGTCGGCCAGGACGTGCGCCAGCTGCATGTCCTC
This sequence comes from Klenkia sp. PcliD-1-E, assembly GCF_024124375.1. Lineage (GTDB taxonomy): Bacteria > Actinomycetota > Actinomycetes > Mycobacteriales > Geodermatophilaceae > Klenkia. The sequence goes on along the minus strand of NZ_JAMXRZ010000090.1, from coordinate 1,559 downwards.
GGTCCACCCGCGCCCGGTCACCCCTGCAACCTAGCCTGGGGGGTGTGACCGAGCCCGACGCGGCGAAGCTGGTGGGCCTGCTCGCCGACCCCGACCGGCTGGCCGTGGTGTCGGCGCTGGCCCTGGGCGCTACCGACATCGGTGGCGTGGCGGCCGCGACGGGCCTGTCGCAGACCGCGGTGGCGCTGGCCGCCCGCAGGCTGGGCCGGGGAGGTCTCATCCGGCGGGACGGCGCCGCGCTGCAGCTGCGCGCCGAGCTGTTCGCCGCCGCGGCCCGCGCCGCCGGGGAGCACCGGCCGCGGCCGGTGCCGCTGTCGGCCGACCCGGCGGTCGACGCCGTCCTGCAGGCCTTCGTGGTCGAGGGCCGGCTGGCCTCGATCCCGGCGCACCGGGGCAAGCGGCTGGTGGTGCTGGACCACATGGTCGCGGTCTTCGAGCCGGGGGTCCGCTACCCCGAGCGCGAGGTCAACGCGCTCCTGGCGGTCTGGCACCCCGACACCGCGGCGCTGCGCCGCTACCTGGTCGACGAGGGGTTGCTCAGCCGCGCCGACGGGGAGTACTGGCGCAGCGGCGGCACCGTCGAGGTCTGATCGGTGCGGCCCAGCAGTTCGGCGAGGCCCGCGACGGGGGAGGGCCGGTGCAGACCGAAGCCCTGCGCCAGCTCGCAGCCCAGCTCCCGCAGCAGGTCGGCCTGCTGGGCGGTCTCCACGCCCTCGGCGACGACCAGCAGGTCCGCCCCCTCCGCCAGCGCGACCACGCTGCGCACGAGCCGGGCCCGCCGGGCCGAGGTGGTCACGGTGGCGGTGAAGGTGTGGTCCAGCTTCAGGTAGTCCGCGGGCAGGGTATCCAGGCGGGCCAGCGAGGAGTAGCCGGTGCCGAAGTCGTCGATGGCGACCTGCACCCCCAGCTGCCGCAGCGCGCGCAGGGCGGCCCCCGCGACCGGCGAGTCGGCCTCGACCAGGCTCTCGGTCACCTCCAGGACGGTGGCCGAGGCCGGCCAGCCGGTGCCGGCCAGGATGGCGCCGACGACGGCGGGGAAGGCCGGGTCGCACAGCTGCTGGCCGGAGACGTTGACGGTCAGCAGCAGCCGGCGTCCCGTCGCGGCGCACAGCGCGGCCATCTCGGCGCAGGCCTGCCGCATGACCACCTCGCCGAGGGCGCCGACCAGGCCGTGCTGCTCGGCCAGCGGGATGAACCGGGACGGGCTGACCGGACCGAGCACCGGGTGCTCCCAGCGGGCCAGGCTCTCCGCCCCGACGACGGTGCCGTCGGTCAGCGACACCACCGCCTGGTAGTGCACGGTCAGCCCGATGCGGGCGGTGCGGCTTGTCACCAGCGCGGTGCGCAGCTCGGGCAGCAACGGGTCGGGCTGGGCGTCGTCGAGGACGGCCCGCCGCGGGCTGGTCGACCGGGCCCGCGCCAGCGCGGCGTCGGCGCGGCGCAGCAGGGCGGCCGACGTCTCGCCGTCGTGCAGCAGGGCCACCCCGGCCGCGGTGGCCACCGTCGGCAGGGCCGCCCGCAGCTGCTCGACCACGGCCAGCGTGACCGGGCCGTCGTGG
>NZ_JAMXRZ010000008.1 GCF_024124375.1 Klenkia sp. PcliD-1-E | reverse complement strand
CATCCTCGCCCGAGCCTGGTGCCGCGTCATCTACCGCTGCTGGACCGACAACGCCCCCTACGACCCCTCAACCCACGGCGGCGCGCAACGCCTTCTCGCCGCCAGGGGTTGACACAGGGCTCTCAGGCAGCGCGGGCGGGCAGCCACTCGCGGGTGGACCGGGCCAGCAGGCTGGCCACCGCCGCCACGCAGAGCACGAGCACCAGCAGCGAGGAGATCGTCGTCCCGCCCGCGGTGAGCGAGGACAGCACCGTGCGCAGGCCGACGAACAGCGCGACCGCGACACCCGTCCAGCGCGCCCAGGGACGGCGGCGGAGCAGGAAGACCGGAGCCACCGCCGCGAGCAGCCCCAGCACCAGGTACAGCACCTGGCCCAGCACCAGGCTGCGGGTCACCGCCGCGCGGTCGAGGTCCGGCTGGGCGGCCAGGTACTGGTCGACCACGGTGTCCTGGCCCACCAGGGTCAGCACCGTGCTGGCCGTGAGCAGCACCCCGGTGGCGAGCAGGGTGCCGGCGGCCACCCGGACCGACGGGGGAGCGGGCGCGGGAGCGGTCACCGGCCCACCCTGGCACGGCGTGCACCGCGACCGGTGCCGGATGCCCGACACTGGTCGGGCACCGGCCCGCCCCCGCACCCGAGGAGCCCCCGACCATGACCAGCCACCGCCCCGCGCGCGGCGCCCTGATCGCGGCCGCCACCGCCCTCGTCACCGTCCTGTCCGGCTGCTCCTCCTCCGGGGACGGGGAGACCAGCAGCGCCACGACCAGCGCCACCGCCACGTCCGCCTCGACGACGGCGCCCTCCACCGACCCGGTGGGCGCAGGTTGCTCGCAGCTGCCCGCCGACGCCCTCGCGACCCTGGCCACCCAGCCGGTCGGCACCGCGCTGGCCGGTGCGCCCCTGCTGAGCACGCTGGCCTCCGTGGTCGGGTCGGCCAACCTGACCGCGGCGCTGGACGCCCAGAGCGGCGTCACGGTGTTCGCCCCGGCCAACACCGCCTTCGACGCGGTGCCCGCCGACCAGCTCAACGCGCTGGTCGCCGACCTGCCGAGGCTGACGTCGGTGCTGCAGCACCACGTGGTCAGCGGCCGGCTCTCCCCCGACCAGGTGGTGGGCGACCACACCACGCTGCTCGGCGACACGGTCACGGTCACCGGCTCGGCCGACGCGCCGGTCGTCTCCGCCGACCAGACCCTGCTCGGTGCCGCCGACGCGACGGTCGTGTGCGGCAACGTGCAGACCGCGAACGCGACGGTCTACATCATCGACCAGGTGCTCGTCCCGCAGGCCTGATCCGGGGTCAGCGGCGGTTGCGGCGGGCGATCGCCCCGGAGAGCACGGTCGCGAACGCCGTCCAGGCCGCGTAGGGCACCAGCGCCGCGGCCGCCGGCCGGCTGACCCGGTCGGCGCGACGCACCAGGTCCACCGTGGAGACGGTCAGCGCGGCGGACTCGGCCGTGGCCAGCCACGGCCGGTGGGCGCGGAAGAAGATCGGCGTCCAGGCGGTGTTCAGCGCCAGGTTCGCGGCGAAGGCCCGGGCGAAGTCGTGCCGCTGCTGCGGGCCCGCCGTGGTCAGCACCTCGCCGCCGGCCCAGCCGATGCCCGTGTAGAGCGCGGTCCAGACGATGCCGAAGGTCTGCGGCGGCGGGTAGAACGACGGCTTGGACAGCCGGGTGAACCAGCGGCTGTCCGGGTCGGTGGCCAGCCCGCCCACCACGGCCGAGCCGACGACGAGGGCGGCGGCGGCCAGCCGGTCCGGGGAGACGGTCATGCGGGGATCGTCGTCCTCAGTAGGGTCGCCCGCATGACGGCGCCGACCCAGCACCCCGACCGGACCCGGCTGCAGGAGCTGATCACCGACCTCGCCGTGGTGCACGGGAAGGTGACGCTCTCGTCGGGCCGGGAGGCCGACTGGTACATCGACATGCGGCGGCTGACCCTGCACCACGAGGGCGCCCCGCTCGTGGGCCGGGTCATGCGTCAGCTCACGGCCGACCTGCGCTACGACGTGGTCGGCGGGCTCACCCTGGGCGCCGACCCGGTGGCCACCGCGATGCTGCACGCCGCCGGCGACGGCGAGGGCTTCCTGGACGCCTGCGTGGTGCGCAAGCAGGGCAAGGCGCACGGCCTGCAGCGACGGATCGAGGGCCCGGACGTCGCCGGGCGCACGGTGCTGGTCGTGGAGGACGTCTCCACCACCGGCGGCAGCCCGCTCACCGCCGCCGAGGCGCTCACCGAGGCCGGCGCGGAGGTCATCGGGGTGGCGGTCGTCGTGGACCGCGGTGCCCGCGCCGCCGTCGAGGCCGCCGGCTACGAGTACCGCGCCGCGTTCTCCTTAAAGGACCTGGACCTCGCCTGATCCCCCCACCTGTGGGCCGTCATCCGACGCCGAGGACCCAGCACTGCGCCGGAACGGGTCCTGACCGTCAAGCGACGCCGGTGGGTGGCCTGGCCTGATCAGGCGGGGCGGCCGCTGCGGCGGCCGCGCACCACCTCGATGACGACGGGGACCAGCGACAGCGCCACGACGCCGAGGATGAACAGCTCGACGTGGTCACGGACGACGGCGACCTGGCCGAGGAAGTAGCCGAGCAGGGTCACCCCGGCCGCCCAGAGGACGCCGCCGAGCACCGACCAGACCACGTAGCGCCGCACGTCCATGCGGGAGACGCCGGCCATCACGGTGGCGAAGGTGCGCACGATCGGCACGAAGCGGGCCAGCAGGATCGTGCGGTTGCCGTTGCGGTCGAAGAAGGCCTGCGCCTTGGCCACGTACTCGGCCTTGAACAGCCGGCTGTCGGGCCGGCTGAAGACCGCCGGCCCGACCCGGCGGCCGATCCAGTAGCCCACCAGGTTGCCCGCGATCGCGGCCAGCGGGAGCGCGACCAGCAGCACCCACAGCCGCACGGTCAGCAGGCCGCTGGCCACCAGCAGGCCCGCGGTGAACAGCAGCGAGTCACCGGGCAGGAAGAACCCGACCAGCAGCCCGCACTCGGCGAAGAGGATCACCATGATCCCGATCAGCCCGAAGGTGTTGATCAGGTGTTCCGGGTCCAGGAAGGAGCTCACGGCGCCGGACCGTACGTGCACGGGCTGTGAACCACCTGCACGCGCTGGGGCGTGTCGGTGGCAGGTCGTACCGTGGGACCGTGACCGCCACCACAGCGACGCCGACGTCGCCGGACGCCGCCACCCCCGACTGGCTCGCGGAGCTCACCGCCGCGCTGGGCCGGGACAGCGTGCTCACCGACCCCGACGTCACCGCCTCCTACGCCCGCGACCAGGCGATGCTGGCCCCGGCGGGCACCCCCGCCGCGGTCGTCCTGCCGCGCACCACCGAGGAGGTGTCCGCGGTCATGCGCATCGCGCACGCGCACGGCGTCCCCGTGGTGCCGCGCGGTGCCGGCTCCGGCCTGGCGGGGGCGGCCAACGCCGTCGACGGCGCCATCACGCTGGTCATGACGCGCATGGACGCGGTGCTTGAGGTGTCCACCGCCGACCGGCTGGCCGTCGTCCAGCCCGGCGTGGTGAACAAGGCGCTGCGCGACGAGGTGGCCAGGCACGGGCTGTTCTACCCGCCGGACCCGTCGTCCTACGACTGGTGCACGATCGGCGGCAACCTGGCCAACAACTCCGGCGGCCTGTGCTGCGTGAAGTACGGCGTCACCACCGACTACGTGCTCGGCATGGAGGTCGTCCTCGCCGACGGGCGGGTGCTGCGCACCGGCCGGCGCACGGTCAAGGGCGTGGCCGGCTACGACCTGCCGAAGCTCTTCGTCGGCTCCGAGGGCACCCTCGGCGTCATCACCGAGGCCACGCTGTCGCTGCGGCCGGCGCCGCGCACGCCGGTCACCCTGGTCGCCACGTTCTCCAGCACCGCGCAGACCGGTCAGGTCGTGGAGGCGGCGGTGAGCTGCGGCGTCGTCCCCAGCCTCATGGAGGTCATGGACCGGACCTGCATCCGGGCCGTGGACGACATGCTCAAGGCCGACCTCGACCGCGACGCCCACGCCCTGCTGGTCGCGCAGTCCGACGCCGGCGGCGAGGCCGCGGTGGCCGAGATGGAGGTGCTGGCCCAGCTGTGCCGCGACGCCGGCTGCGACCTGGTGCACGTCACCGACGACGCCGCCGAGGGCGACCTGCTGCTGGCCGCCCGCCGGATGGCGCTGCCCGCGCTGGAGCAGTTGGGCACCACGCTCATCGACGACGTCGCCGTCCCCCGGTCGCGGATAGCCGCGTTCCTCGACGGCTGCGACGCCATCGCCCGGGAGCGCGGGCTGGTCATCGGGGTCGTCGGGCACGCCGGCGACGGCAACATGCACCCGACCATCTGCTTCGACCCCACCGACGCCGAGCAGGCGCAGCGCGCGCACCGGGCCTTCGACGACATCCTGGAGCTGGGGTTGTCGATGGGCGGCACGATCACCGGTGAGCACGGGGTGGGCAACCTGAAGTCGGAGTGGCTGGAGCGGGAGATCGGCCCGGTGTCCCTCGACGTGCACCGCTCGATCAAGCGCGCGCTGGACCCGTCCGGGCTGCTCAACCCCGGGAAGATGTTCAGCGCCGGCTGAGCGGGGGCACCAGCGGACGATGTCGAGTCAACGGCTGCTGGTCATCGGGGGCGACGCGGGCGGCATGTCCGCCGCGTCGCAGGCCCGCCGCATCGACGAGTCCCTGGAGATCGTGGTCCTCGAGCAGGGCGAGGACACGTCCTACTCGGCGTGCGGCATCCCGTACTGGGTCGGGGACCTGGTCGGCAGCCGCGACGACCTGGTCGCGCGCACGCCCGAGGAGCACCGCCGGCGCGGCATCGAGGTGCACACCGGCGCCCGCGCCGAGTCCGTCGACCTCGACGCGTGCCGGGTCACCGCCGCCGACGGGCGCACCTTCGACTACGACACCCTGCTCGTCGCCACCGGTGGACGGCCGACCCGGCCGCCCATCGAGGGCCTGAGCGCGCCGGGCGTGTTCGGTGTGCACCGGCTGGACGACGGCGCCCGCATCCGCGCCGCGGTCGACGCCCTGCCCGGCGACCGGCAGGGCAGGGCCGTCGTCCTGGGCGGGGGCTACATCGGCCTGGAGATGGCCGAGGTGCTGCAGCGCCGCGGCCTGTCCGTCGACGTCGTCCTCGCCGACCCGTTGCCGATGGGCCTGCTCGACGCCGACATGGGCGAGCGGGTCTGCGCGGGCATGCGGGCGATGGGCCTGGGCGTGCACACCGACCAGGCGGTGCGCGAGGTGCTGCTGGACGCCGACGGCCGCGCGTGCGGGGTGCGCACCGACCAGGGGACCTACAACGCCGACCTCGTCGTCCTCGGGCTCGGCATGGGCCCGGAGGCACGGCTGGCCCAGGCGGCCGGCCTGGGCATCGGCGTCACCGGCGGCATCGACGTCGACGCCACCATGCGCAGCCGCACGCACGAGAACGTGTTCGCCGCCGGCGACTGCGTGCAGACCTACCACCACCTCACCGGTGAGCCCGCCCACGTCGCGCTGGGCACGCACGCCAACAAGCAGGGCCGGGTCGCCGGTTCGGTCATCGCCGGCCGGCCCGCCCGGTTCGCCGGTGTCCTGGGGACGGCGGTGACCAAGGTGGGCGACCTGGAGATCGGCCGCACCGGGCTGTGCACCACGCAGGCCGAGGCGGCCGGCTTCGACTACCGCACCGACGTCGTCGAGGGCACCACCCGGGCCGGCTACTACCCCGGCGCCGAGGACGTCGCGGTCAAGCTGATCACCGAGGCCGGTTCCGGGCGGTTGCTCGGAGGCCAGGTGGTGGGCGGGCAGGGCGCCGGCAAGCGGGTCGACGTGCTGGCCACCGCGATCTGGGCGCGGATGACCGCCGAGGAGCTGTCGGAGTCCGACCTGTCCTACGCCCCGCCGTTCTCCCCGACCTACGACGTCGTGGCGGTGGCCGCGCGGGTGGTCAGCCGGGCCGAGCGGGGCTGACCGCTGTGCGCCCCGGCCCGGGGCGCGATACTGACCCGCGAGCAGCTCGTCCTCTCTTCGACAGGAGCGTCACCGTGCCCATCGCGACCCCCGAGGTCTACGCCGACATGATCAGCCGGGCGAAGGAGAACGGCTTCGCCTACCCGGCCATCAACTGCACCTCCTCGGAGACGGTCAACGCCGCGCTGCGCGGGTTCGCCGACGCCGGGTCCGACGGCATCATCCAGTTCTCCACCGGCGGCGCGGAGTTCATCTCCGGCACCCGGGTGAAGGACATGGTCGTGGGCGCGACGGCGCTGGCCGAGTACGCCCACGTCGTCGCGCAGCACTACCCGGTCAACGTCGCGCTGCACACCGACCACTGCCCCAAGGACAAGCTCGACAGCTACGTGCGGCCGCTCATCGCGCTGTCGCAGGAGCGGGTCGACAAGGGCGGCAACCCGCTGTTCCAGTCGCACATGTGGGACGGCTCGGCCATCGACCTGGACGAGAACCTGTCGATCGCCGCGGAGCTGATCGAGAAGACCTCCGCCGCGAAGATCGTGCTGGAGCTGGAGATCGGCGTCGTCGGCGGCGAGGAGGACGGCGTCTCCCACGACATCAACGACAAGCTCTACACCGCCCCCGGTGACTTCGTGCAGACCGCGAAGGCGCTCGGTCTGGGCGAGAAGGGCATCTACCTGCTGGCCGCCACCTTCGGCAACGTGCACGGGGTCTACAAGCCGGGCAACGTGAAGCTGCGCCCCGAGGTGCTCAAGGAGGGCCAGGAGGTCGTCGTCTCCGAGCTGGGCCTGGACGCCGGGTCCAAGCCGTTCAACTTCGTCTTCCACGGCGGGTCGGGCTCCTCGCAGGAGGAGATCCGCGAGGCGCTGTCCTACGGCACGGTGAAGATGAACGTCGACACCGACACCCAGTACGCCTTCACCCGGCCGATCGCCGGGCACATGTTCAGCAACTACGACGGCGTGCTCAAGGTCGACGGCGAGGTCGGCAACAAGAAGACCTACGACCCGCGCACCTACATGAAGCTGGCCGAGACGAACATGGCCGCCCGCGTCACCCAGGCCTGCGAGGACCTGCTGTCGGCGGGGACGGCGCAGTCGTGACCCACGCCCACCGGGACCTGCTGGGCCCGCCGCCGGAGACGCTGCTGCCGGCGAACCCCGAGGCCGACGCCGCCCTGGCCGCCGGCACGCCGGCCGCCGAGGTGGCCGCCGCGCACCCGACGGTGAGCGCCGCCTGGGCGCAGCTGGCCGAGGAGGCGCTGGCCGGCGGGCGGGTCATCGAGGCCTACGCCTACGGCCGCACCGGCTACCACCGCGGTCTGGACGCGCTGCGCCGCAACGGCTGGAAGGGCTACGGCCCGGTGCCGTGGTCGCACGAGCCCAACCGCGGCTTCCTGCGCTGCGTGACCGAGCTGGCCAAGGCCAGCGAGGCGATCGGCGAGACCGCCGAGACCCAGCGCCTCACCGAGCTGCTGCGCGACTGCGACCCCACCCTCGCCCCCTGACCGCTGCATCCGCCCGGGTCGACCCGCGTCGGCGCCTCCTCCTCCCCGTCCTGACGCGGAGGAACGGGCCGTTGCGCGGGTTGACCCGCGGCAGGCGGTCGGGTCTACCGTCTGCACATATGTTCTGGGCGTAAGCACTTCTGTGCCGCGCGATCCCGTGGCACGATGCGCGGGATGAGCACCGCAGCTCTGCCCTCCGCGGCCCCGTCGGACGACCGCACCGTCGTCCCGGTCTTCTTCCTGTCCGACTCCACGGGCATCAGTGCCGAGATCATGGGCAACGCGTTGCTCATCCAGTTCCCCGAGCTGAGCTTCGAGCGCAACCTCGTCCCCTTCATCGCCACCGTCGAGATGGCCCGCGAGGTGGTGGCCCAGCTCGACGAGGCGATGGCCGCGGCCCAGGCCGGGACGGCCGCGGCGCCGCTGGTGTTCTGCACCGCCGTCGTCGACGAGGTGCGCGCCGAGCTGCTGCGCACCACGGCCCCGGTCATCGACCTGTTCGGCATGCACATGGCCCGGGTCGAGGAGCTGCTCGGCGTCCGCGGCCTGCGGGAGGCCCGGCGGCTGCACGGGGTGGGCGACGTCCGCCGGTACAACGACCGGATGGCCGCCGTCGAGTTCGCCATCGAGCACGACGACGGCCAGACCTTCCGGGCCATCGAGCGGGCCGACGTCATCCTGCTGGCACCCTCGCGGTGCGGGAAGACGCCCACCGCCATGTACCTGGCCCTGCAGCACGGCCTGTTCGTCGCCAACTACCCGCTGGTCGACGAGGACCTGGAGACCACCGACCTGCCCCGGCCGGTGCGCGACCACGCCGCCAAGTGCTTCGGCCTGACCACCACGGTGACCCGGCTGTCCCGGGTCCGCCAGGAGCGGCGGGCGAACTCCCGCTACGCCTCCGAGGCGCAGTGCCGTTTCGAGCTGCGCCAGGCCGGCGCGATGTACCACCGGCACAAGCTGCCGACGATCGACACCTCGAGCTCGTCGGTCGAGGAGATCGCCGCCGTGGTCCTGCAGACCCTCAAGCGCACCCGCCCCGGCGCCCGCCGGCCGGCGTCCGGCACCCCTGGAGGAAAACCGTGAGCACCGAGAACGTCCGCTGGTTCGCCGAGCTGGGGATGGCCGACCTGGAGGAGGTCGGGGGCAAGAACTCCTCGCTGGGCGAGATGATCTCCAACCTCGCCGACGCCGGCGTGAAGGTGCCCGACGGGTTCGCGACGACCTCGCACGCCTACCGGTCGTTCCTGGGCGACACCGGTCTGGCGGAGCGGATCACCGAGAAGCTCGCCGCCCTCGACGTCGACGACGTGCGGGCGCTGGCGGCGGCGGGCAAGGAGATCCGCGGCTGGATGGTGGAGCAGCCCTTCCCCGAGGAGCTGGAGTCCGACATCCGGTCGGCCTACGAGCAGCTGGCCGCCGACGCCGAGCTGTCCTTCGCCGTCCGGTCGTCGGCCACGGCCGAGGACCTGCCGGACGCCTCCTTCGCCGGGCAGCAGGAGACCTTCCTGAACGTCCGCGGCATCGAGGCCGTGCTGACCGCGATCCGCGAGGTGTACGCCAGCCTCTACAACGACCGGGCGATCGCCTACCGGGTGCACCACGGCTTCGCCCACGACGCGGTGGCCCTCAGTGCGGGTGTGCAGCGGATGGTGCGCTCGGACGTCGGGTCCTCGGGCGTCATGTTCACCATGGACACCGAGTCCGGCTTCCCCGACGCGGTGTTCATCACCAGCGCGTTCGGCCTGGGCGAGGGCGTGGTGCAGGGCGCGGTGAACCCCGACGAGTTCTACGTCTACAAGCCCGCGCTGAGGGCCGGGAAGGCCGCCATCCTCAAGCGCGGCGTGGGCGCCAAGGCCACCAAGATGGTCTACACCGACGACGCCACGGTCGGCCGGACGACGGAGTTCGTGGACGTCGAGGAGGCCGAGTCCCGCCTGCTGTCGCTGACCGACGAGGACGTGCTGACCCTGGCCCGGTACGCGGTGACCATCGAGGAGCACTACGGCCGCCCGATGGACATCGAGTGGGGCAAGGACGGCCTGGACGGGCAGCTGTACGTGCTGCAGGCGCGGCCGGAGACCGTGGTCTCCCGCGGCACGTCCCTGGAGCGCTACACCATCACCGGGTCGGGCACCGTCGTGGTCGAGGGCCGGGCAATCGGGCAGAAGATCGGCGCCGGTGCGGTGAAGGTGCTCTCCGACATCGACCAGATGGCCGACTTCGAGCGCGGCGACGTGCTGGTCGCGGACATGACCGACCCCGACTGGGAGCCGATCATGAAGCGCGCGTCGGCGATCGTCACCAACCGGGGCGGCCGGACCTGCCACGCGGCGATCATCGCCCGCGAGCTGGGCATCCCCGCCGTCGTCGGCACCGGCAACGCGACGAAGGTGCTCGAGGACGGCCGCGAGGTCACCGTCTCCTGCGCGGAGGGCGACGTCGGCAACGTCTACGACGGGCGCGTCGACTTCGACGTCAGCGAGACCAAGCTCGACGAGATGCCCGAGATCCCCACCAAGATCATGATGAACGTCGGGACGCCGGAGCAGGCCTTCGCCTTCTCCCGGCTGCCGCACAGGGGCGTGGGCCTGGCGCGACTGGAGTTCATCATCAACCGCCAGATCGGCATCCACCCCCGCGCCCTGCTCGAGTTCGACTCCCTCGAGGGCCGGCTCAAGGAGGAGGTCGGCGAGATCATCGCCGCCTACCCCTCGCCGCGGGACTACTTCGTGCAGCGGGTCGCCGAGGGCATCTCGATGATCGCGGCGGCGTTCGCGCCGGAGCCGGTGATCGTGCGGATGAGCGACTTCAAGTCCAACGAGTACGCCAACCTGCTGGGCGGGGAGGCCTACGAGCCGGACGAGGAGAACCCGATGATCGGCTACCGCGGTGCGTCGCGGTACCTGTCGGAGGACTTCGCCGAGTGCTTCGCGATGGAGTGCGAGGCGCTCAAGCACGTGCGCGACGAGATGGGCCTGACCAACGTCAAGATCATGATCCCGTTCGTGCGGACGGTCGCCGAGATCGAGGGCGTCGTCGAGCTGCTGGGCACCCACGGGCTGGTCCGCGGGGAGAACGACCTGTCGGTCGTGATGATGTGCGAGCTGCCCTCCAACGCCCTGCTGGCCGACGAGTTCCTCGACCACGTCGACGGGTTCTCCATCGGGTCCAACGACATGACCCAGCTGACCCTGGGCCTGGACCGCGACAGCTCGCTGGTCGCCGCCACGTTCGACGAGCGCAACCCGGCCGTGCTGAAGATGCTCGAGATGGCCATCACCGCCTGCACCGCCCGCGGGAAGTACGTGGGCATCTGCGGCCAGGGCCCCTCCGACCACCCCGACCTGGCTCAGTGGCTGGTCGAGCAGGGCATCGAGTCCATGTCGCTGAACCCCGACACCGTCGTCGACACCTGGCTGGCGATCGCGGGGGAGCAGCAGGGCTAGCGGCCCCGGCGCAGCTCGGCGGTGAGGGTGGCGAGGGCCTCGCCACCGCTCATCAGCTGGGTCAGGCCCTCGACGTCGACGTCCTCGCGGGTCAGGTCGGCGGCCACCCGGCCGCCGGCCAGCAGGACGAACCGGTCGCCGACCAGGTGCGCGTAGGTCGGCAGCGACGTCACGAACAGCACGGCCACCCCGGCGTCCCGGGCGGCGACGACGGTGCGCAGCACCAGCGCGTGCTGGGCCACCGTCAGCGGCGCGGCCGGCTCGTCGACCACCAGCACCCGGGCGCCGAAGTGCACCGCCCGGGCCACCGCCAGGCTGTGCCGCTGGCCCTGCTGCAGCGCCGCGGCCGGCTGGTTGACGGCCAGCCCGGCCAGCCCGACCCGCTCCAGCGCCCGGGTCGCCCCGTCGCGGGCGGCGTCCAGGTCGATCCGGCGGAACGGCCAGACCCCGCGGGTGGGTTCGTCGCCCAGCCAGAAGTTGCGCCACACCGGCATCAGCGGGACGACGGCCAGGTCCTGGAAGATGGTCGCGATGCCCCGCGCCCGGGCCTGCCGCGGACGACGGAGGAGCACCGGCCGGCCCTCGACCAGCAGCTCGCCCTCGTCGTGCCGGCGCACGCCCGACACCACCTGCACGACCGTCGACTTCCCGGCCCCGTTCTCGCCCAGCAGGCAGGTCACCGTGCCCGGGACGAGCCGCAGCGAGACGCGGTCCAGGGCCGGCACGCTGCCGTAGCGCACCGTCACCCCGCGCAGCTCCAGCGCCGGCTCGGCAGCGACCGGCGGCAGCACCGGGCTGCCGTCGGGCTCGGGGAAGGGCAGCGCCTCCTGCACGCTCACGATGGCCCGCTCACGATGGCCCGCTCACGACGGCCCGCTCACGACGGCCCGCTCACGAGCGCGGCACCGCGATCAGCCGGCGGCGGGCGACGCCGTTGGCCAGCAGCGCGACCACCAGCAGCACGCCCAGCACGACCTGGAACGAGGGTGCGGGCCAGCCGGCCACCCCGATCCCGGTGCGCACCGTGCCGTAGAGCAGCGCGCCGGCCGCGGCGCCGACCGCCGACCCGTAGCCGCCGCCGAGCAGGCAGCCCCCGATGACCGCGACCACCAGGTACTCGATCTCCGCGCCGAACCCCGGCGCCACCGGCACCCCGCCCTGGCGGACCAGGGCCAGCGTGCCGAGCAGCCAGGCCGCCGTCGCGGTGAGCAGGTACAGCGCCACCGTCGTCCAGGCCGTGGGCACGCCCAGCTCGCGGGCGGCGCGGCGGGACCCGCCGAGGGCGTACACGGCGTTGCCGAACCGGGTGCGGCGCAGCAGCCAGCCGGCCAGCAGCACGGCCACGACCCACCACAGGACGTCCACCCGGAACCGGCCACCGCCCAGGGTCAGGGACGACCCGAAGACCGCCTCGGCCGACGCCCAGCCCGGCGCGCCCTCGACGCCGCCGACCAGCGAGGTGCCGGCCACCGACTGCGCGACCACCAGCGTGCCGCCCTGCAGCACCAGGAACGTGGCCAGCGTGACCAGGAAGCTGGGCAGGCCCGTCACCACCACGAGCAGGCCGTTCACCGCGCCCACCGCCAGCGCGGCCAGCAACGACGCGGCCAGTGCCGGCCACAGACCCCAGCCTGCCTCGGTCACCAGCAGCCCCGCGGTGACGCTGCTGGCCACCGACAGCACCCCGATCGAGACGTCGAACTGGCCGGCGACCAGCAGCAGGGTGACCGCCACCGCACCGATGCCGATCAGCGCAGCGGCGTCCAGCACCGATGCCCAGCCGCCGGCACCCACCAGCCGGGGCGCCTGGGCGCCGAACACGACGAGGGCCACCACGACGCCGGCGAACGCGGGGGTGCTGGGCCGGTTCAGCAGCCGCCGTCCCCAGGACGGCGGGCGCCGCTCCGGCACCCCGAACACCGGGCGCTGGGCAGCGGTCACCACGGGCGACGGTCGGCAGTCGGCGGCAGGGGGGCCTCCTCGGGGGTGCAGGCCACCAGTGTCCCCTACGGTGCGGGGGTGGACCCCGTCCGGCAGCGCCGCCGGCTGCTGGTCGCGCTGTTCGCCACCGCGGTCAGCACCCAGTCGCCGTCCCCGCTCCTCCTGCGCTACGCCGACGAGCTCGACCTCGGCGCGCTGACCCTCACCCTGTTCTTCGCCGCCTACGCCGTCGGGCTGGTGCCCTCGCTGCTGCTGGCCGGCCCGCTGTCGGACCGCGACGGTCGCCGCCGGGTCGTCGTCGGTGGGGTGCTCGCCGCGCTGGCCTGCACGCTGGTGCTCATCGCGGCCGACGTCGGCGGCGTGTGGTTCCTGGCGGTCGGCCGAGTCGCCCAGGGCCTGGCCAGTGGCGCGGTGTTCACCGTCGGCACGGTGTGGCTGCGGGAGCTCTCCGGGGGCGCCGACGCCGGGGCCGCCGGGCGGGTGCGGCGGGCCGCGGCCGTCGCCAGCGCCGCCATGGCCACCGGGTTCGCCGCCGGACCCCTGGTCGCCGGGCTGCTCGTGCAGTGGGGGCCGGCGCCCCAGCTGGTCGCGCTGGTGCCGTCCGCGCTGCTGCTGCTGGCCGGGGTGCTGGGGCTGCGCGGGGTGCCCGAGACGGTGACCGAGCGTCGTCCGGGCCGGCTCGCGCTCGGCGTCCCCCCGGTCGCCCGGCCGGCGTTCTGGGCCTACCTGCTGCCGGTCGGGCTGACCGTCTACACCTACGCGGTCCTGTCGCTGACCGTGTTCCCGCTGCTGGTGGCCGGGGCCGGGTTCGGCGCGGTGTTCGCCCTGGTCGGGGTGTCGGCGCTGCTGGTGCAGGGCAGCGCCGCGCTGGTCACCCCGCTGGCCACCAGGCTCGGCCCGGTCGTCTCCGGCCCGCTGGCCGCCGTGCTCGCCGCCGGCGGGTGCGGGCTGGGCTACCTCGCCGTCCAGCCCGGCGGCTGGCCCTGGGTGCTGCCGGCCTGCCTGCTGATCGGGCTGGGGGAAGGGCTGGGCATGACGTCGGGCGTCGCGGTCTGCGACCGGGTCGCCCCGCCGGACCGCCGCGGTGCGCTGCTGAGCGCCTTCTACCTCCCGGTCTACGCAGGGTTCGTCGTCCCGACCGTGCTGGCGCTGGTCAGCGGCGACGCTCTGCGCGGCGGCGTGCCGATCCTCGTGCTCGGCGCGGTCGCGCTGGCGCTCGCCGTCGTGTTGCTGGGGCCGGGCCGGTCGGCGCTGCGGACGGCCGGGGCCACCACCGCCCCGCCGCTGGTGCCGGTGGTGGAGACCGGGCCTCAGGGCTGAAGCCGCCAGCGCACCCGGTCGTCGGCGTACCAGGTCCAGCGCTGCACCTCGCGGTCGACCGGCACGCCGTCGCGGAGCACCCGCGCCGGGTCGCAGGCCACCTGGAGCGCCCGCCCCGTCGTCCGGCCCGGTCGGCGCAGGGGGACCGTGACGACGGCGACGGAGATCTGGTCCTCGACGTCCCACGACGGCCGGACCTCGATGCGGGTGATGTCGCCGTCGGCCACCTTGACCGCGTCGTGGTGGGCCTGTGCGCCGAACCGCCGCGCCAGCGCGCGCCCGGGCGCGGCGGACTCGATGCGGCCGTGGTGCAGCAGCACCCCGCCGTGGTCGTCGCGCACCAGCGGCAGCTCCCGCGGCGCCCCGGTGCCCAGGCCCAGGTCGCGGGCCAGGCCGCGGCAGTCCGCGTCACCCTCGACCGGCTCCCACCCGACGGTGACCACCGGCAGCCGGTCGGACTTCCACAACCGGGCCAGGACGGCGGCCAGCGCCTGGACCGGTCCCTGGACCACCAGGACGCCGTCGGGGGTGGCGTCGACCACCGACGCGACGTGGCGGCGGGAGGGTCCCTGGCCGGGGGCCAGGCCCCGCAGGTCGAACCGGGCGACGTCCACGGCGCTACCCTGCCACCTGCCAGCCGGGGATCCTCCGGATGCTGACGCGAAGGAGAACGGCCCGATGCCGGCAGTCGTGCTGATCGGTGCCCAGTGGGGCGACGAGGGCAAGGGGAAGGCCACCGACATCCTCGGCGGCCGGGTGCCCTACGTGGTCCGCTACCAGGGCGGCAACAACGCCGGGCACACGGTGATCACGCCGGACGGCGAGCGGTACGCGCTGCACCTGATCCCGTCGGGGATCCTGACGCCGGGCTGCACGCCGGTCATCGGCAACGGCGTCGTCGTCGACCCGCAGGTGCTCATCGGCGAGCTCGCCGGTCTCGAGGAGCGCGGTGTGGACACCTCGCGGCTGGTCATCTCCAGCGACGCGCACCTGATCATGCCGCACCACCGGGCCCTGGACCGGGTCACCGAGCGCTTCCTCGGCAAGTCCAAGATCGGGACGACGGGGCGCGGCATCGGGCCGGCCTACGGCGACAAGGTCGCCCGCGTCGGCATCCGCGCCCAGGACCTGCTCGACCTCGGCATCCTGCGGGACAAGCTCGAGGCCGTGCTGCGGGAGAAGAACCAGATCCTGGTCAAGGTCTACAACCGCAAGGCCATCGACGTCGACGAGGTCGTCGAGGAGTACACCGGGTACGCCGAGGTGCTCAAGCACCGCATCGCCGACACCCGGCTGCTGCTGGGCAACGCCCTCGACCGCGGCGAGTGGGTGCTGCTGGAGGGCTCGCAGGGCACGCTCCTCGACGTCGACCACGGCACCTACCCGTTCGTCACGTCGAGCAACCCGACGGCGGGCGGCGCCTCGGCCGGCTCGGGGATCGGGCCCACCCGCATCGAGCGCGTCGTCGGGATCCTCAAGGCCTACACCACCCGGGTGGGCTCGGGGCCGTTCCCGACCGAGCTGTTCGACGCCGACGGCGAGTACCTGCGCAAGCAGGGCGGCGAGGTGGGCGTGACCACCGGCCGCGACCGCCGCTGCGGCTGGTTCGACGCCGTCATCGCCCGCTACGCCTCGCGGGTCAACGGCATCACCGACTACTTCCTGACCAAGCTCGACGTCCTCTCCGGGCTGGAGACGGTGCCGATCTGCGTGGCCTACGAGGTGGACGGCGTCCGGCACGACGAGATGCCGATGACCCAGACCGACCTGCACCACGCCACCCCGGTGTACGAGGAGATGCCGGGCTGGTTCGAGGACATCACGCACTGCCGCACCTTCGACGAGCTGCCCGCCAACGCGCAGGCCTACGTGCAGCGGCTCGAGGAGCTCTCGGGCGCGCGGATCAGCGTCATCGGCGTCGGCCCCGGCCGCGAGGAGAACATCCAGATCCGCGACCTCCTCGACTGACACCCGCTTCCACGGCGCTGCATCCCGGGGTTCTCGCCCTCTCCGACCTCCGTGAGAGGGCGACAACCCCGGGATGGATGAACGACTCAGGCGGCGAGGGCGGCGACGACCTGAGCGGCGACCACCTCTGGCCGGTGCAGGTCGGCGGCGGTCAGGTGCACGACCCGCCAGCCTGCGGCCAGCAGTGCGTTCAGCCGGCGCCGGTCGCGGGCGAACTGCCCTTCCTCGGCGTGCCAGGCGCCGTCGTACTCCACGGCCACCCGCTGCTCGGGGAAGGCCAGGTCGACCCGGGCGACGAAGCCGCCGCGGCCGTCGCGCACGACGAACTGCGGTACGGCCACGAGCCCCCGGCGGCGCAGCTGCACCCGCACCAGCGACTCGGGGGTGACTCCGCACGTCTGTCGGTCCAGCAGATCGCGGTCAGGGCCTCCGGCCCGCATCGCGCGGCGGTGGCCAGCAGACGGGTCACGGGCACCCCGGTGGCGGCCAGCAGCTGGTCGAGCACGGGGACGGTCTCCTCGGCGGGACCCGACCGGGCGACGTCGAGGCCGGTGCGCACCACGGACGTGCAGCGCACCCCGCGGTGGACCACCACGTCCTGGGGCGGGAGCGCCACCTCCCTGATGGTCAGGCCGGCCACGGGCCCCCACCGGGCCGGGGTGGAGACCTCCACGGGGTCGCCGACGTCCATCGCCGCGCCGGCACCGTGCAGCCAAGCCGACGTCCGCCCGCTGAACGCCGCGCCGGGCGGGAGGACGAGCCGCGCCGCCCGGATCTGCAGCAACGGTCCCGCGGGCAACCCGGCATCGGCGTAGACACCGCGGAGGGGCCGCTGCCAGGCCGACGACCGCAACTGCTTCGGGGTCAGCAGGCCCTGGGCGACGGCGTCGGAACCGAGGAAGACCCGGCCGACGAGCTGGGGAGGACGGAGCGGCGCGATCACCCACGCAGGGTGACGCTCCTTGCGACGGCATGTGGATCTTGTCCACAGCGACGACGGATCCCGGGGTTGCCGCCCACTCACCAGGAGTGGAGGGGGCGAGAACCCCGGGATCCGTCGCGGGCAGGCGTCAGGGGCGGGGGCGGACGGGGGCCAGGGCGGGGGCGGCGAGGGCGGCGCGCTCCCGGACGGCGATCTCCGGGTTGTCGGTGATCAGCCCGTCGACGCCCAGCGCCAGCAGCAGGCGGGTCTCGGTGCCGGCGTCGCCGAGCCCGGCGGGGTCGGTGCCCCGGCGCAGGTGCAGCGGCAGGAAGGCGTTCTCGGCACGCACGGTGAACGGCGCGACGGTGAGGCCGGCCCGGTGCGCCTGCGCGACCAGGTCGGAGACGCCGACCAGGGTGCCCTCCGCGTCGCGCAGCAGCACGCGGTGCTTGGACGGCCCGATCCCGCCGGCGTAGGTGCTGATCCCGCGCAGCCCGGCGGGGGTGACCAGGTGGTCGTGCGCGGGCTCGTCGCCGACCAGCTGGACCAGGGACGCCGCGGCCCCGAGCCGGGCGCGCAGCTCCTGCACGCCGGCCACGTCGAAGCTCTGCCACACCACGTCGGGCGCCGCGCCGACCTCGGCGCAGGCCAGCTCGACCATGGGCAGCCCGACCGAGGCCGACCAGGACGGGTTCTTCAGCTCGGCCTGCACCCCGATCCCGCGGGCGCGGGCGATCTCCACGACCTCGCGCAGGGTCAGCACGGTCCCCTCGTGCAGGGTGCCGCCCGGGCGCAGGTGCGGCCAGCGCTCGACGGCGCGCAGCGTGCGCAGCTCGGCCAGGGTGAAGTCCTCCACGAACCACCCGGTGGTCTCCACGCCGGCGACCTCCTGGGTGCGGCGGCGGTGGGCGAACCCCGGGTGCGCGGCGACGTCGGTGCTCAGCGACAGCTCGTTCTCGTGCCGGACGACCAGCGCGCCGTCCCGGCTGACGACGACGTCGGGCTCGACCCGGTCGGCGCCGAGCTCGGCGGCCAGCTCGTAGCCGGCCCGGGTGTGCTCGGGCCGGTGCGCGGCGGCCCCGCGGTGACCGATCACCGCCGGCCGCCGGGCGCGCAGGCGGGTGGCGGTGGCGGTCGCCAGACCGGTCTCGTGCATGGTGCTCACAACACCCGCTCCAGGTGTCTCGATGGCGAACGGCACCTGACAATCTTCTGTCATGTCAGCTACATCGGCCTGAGCAGCGCGTTCGGAACGCCGTTGTGGCGAGCGTCACCCCGAAAACTGCTCGACGGGCCGCGGAGCATGACGGTGTGACCGTCCACCACCCGCAGGTCCCCGCCTGGGGCACCGCCGCGCCCGCCGCACCGCGCGGCACCCGGTTGGGCCGCGTCGTCCGGGTGGACCGCGGGCTGCTCACCCTCGCCACCGCCGAGGGCCCCGTGCGGTTGCCGCCGGACCCCCGGCTGCACGAGGACGGCCCGCCCGCGGTCGGCGACTGGGTCGCGGTGACCGGCGAGCGGGTGGCGCAGGTGCTGCCGCGGCAGTCCGCGCTGACCCGCACGGTCGCCGGCCGGACATCGGCGGCGCAGGTGCTGGCGGCCAACGTCGACCTGGTGCTGGTCGTCGACACCCTCGTCGAGCACGCCCGGCTGCGGCGGATCGAGCGGTTCCTCGCCATGGCGTGGGGCAGCGGCGCCGTCCCCCTGGTGGTGCTCACCAAGGCCGACGCCTGCGCCGACGTCCGGTCCGCGGTCGAGCAGGTCGCCGAGGATGCCGTCGGCGTCGCCGTCCTGGCCGTCAGCGCGCACACCGGCGCCGGCCTGGACGAGCTGCGCGCCCGGCTGGCCCCCGGGACGACGTGCGCGGTGGTCGGCCCCTCCGGCGTCGGCAAGTCCACGCTGCTCAACGCGCTGGCCGGCCGGGACGCCGCCGCCACCACCGAGGTCCGCGGGGACGGCCGCGGGCGGCACACCACGACCGCGGCGCAGCTGCACGTGCTGCCCGGCGGCGCGCTGCTGGTGGACACGCCCGGTCTGCGTGAGCTGGAGCTGGCCGACGACGAGGGCCTGGACGCTGCCTTCGCCGACGTCACCGCCCTGCTGACCGGTTGCCGGTTCCGGGACTGCGCGCACGCCGGTGAGCCCGGCTGCGCGCTGGCTGCCGCGATCGACGACGGTCGACTGGACCCTGCCCGGTACCGCGCCTGGCGGAAGCTGCGCACCGAGGCCGAGACCACCGAGCTCCGCCGCGCCGACCGGGTCGCCGCCCGACGGCAGCGGGAGAAGGCCTGGGGACGGGCCGTCGCCCGCAGCAGGGGGACGAGCCGGCCCCGGTAGCGTCCGGGCCCATGCGCGTGCTCGTCATCGGATCCGGAGCCCGGGAGCACGCCCTGTGCGTCGCCCTGCGGGCCGACCCCGCCGTCACCGCGCTGGCCTGCGCACCCGGCAACGCCGGCACCGCCGCCGTCGCCGAACCGCACCCGGTCGAGGGCGCCGACCCGGCCGCCGTCGCCGCGCTGGCGACTCGCTGGTCGGCCGACCTGGTCGTCGTCGGGCCGGAGGCGCCCCTGGTCGCCGGTGTCGCCGACGCCGTCCGCGACGCGGGGGTCGCCTGCTTCGGGCCGAGTGCCCAGGCCGCGCAGATCGAGGGTTCGAAGGCCTTCGCCAAGCACGTGATGACCGCCGCGGGTGTCCCCACCGCGCAGGCCTGGGCGGTCGGCACCGAGGCCGAGCTGCGCACCGCGCTGGACGAGGTGGCCGCGCTGAACGCCCCGGGCAGCCCCTACGTCGTCAAGGACGACGGCCTGGCCGCCGGCAAGGGCGTCGTGGTCACGCCCGACCGGGACGCCGCCCTCGCGCACGGCCTGGCCGTCCTCGCCGACGGGCACGCCGTGCTGGTCGAGGAGTACCTGGACGGCCCGGAGGTGTCGCTGTTCGCGGTCACCGACGGGACGACGGTGCTGCCGCTGCTGCCCGCGCAGGACCACAAGCGCCGCGACGACGGCGACGCCGGCCCCAACACCGGCGGCATGGGCGCCTACGCCCCGCTGCCGTGGGCGCCGTCCGGCCTGGTCGACGAGGTGCTCGCCCGCGTCCTGCAGCCGACGGTGGACGAGCTGGCCCGCCGCGGGGAGCCGTTCAGCGGCCTGCTCTACGCCGGGCTGGCGCTCACCTCGCGGGGCGTGCGGGTGGTGGAGTTCAACGCCCGCTTCGGCGACCCCGAGACCGAGGTCGTGCTGCCGCTGCTGCGCACGCCGCTGGCCGGGCTGCTGCACGCCGCGGCCACCGGCACGCTGGCCGACCACCCGCCGCTGGAGTGGTCCGGGGGCGTCGCGGTGGTCGTCGTCGTCGCCGCGCCGGGCTACCCGGAGTCCCCGCGCACCGGGTCGCCGATCACAGGTGCCGACGCCGAGGGCGTGCTGCACGCCGGCACCCGGCCGGCCGCCGACGGCTCCGTGCACAGCGCAGGGGGGCGGGTGCTCGCGGTGACCGCGGTCGGCGCCGACCTCGCCGACGCCCGCCGGGTGGCCTACGAGCGGGTCGCCGGCATCGGTCTGGAGGGCGCGCACTGGCGCACCGACATCGGCCTGGCCGCGCTGGAGGGCCGGATCACCGTCTGACCGGCCGCCGTCCGCACCCCTGTACGGCCGACCTCACCGACGTCGCTGTGGTCCGCCGGACGGCGATCAAGTCCCCTGATCACTGTCCAACGGGGGCGGGGGCTAGCCGGAGGTGCGGACGGCGGCGCGGGCGCGGCGGGTGTCCGGCGTGGGCGGCCGCGGGCCCTGGTGGCGGCGGGAGAGGTAGGTGCCGGCCACGTTCGCGCACGCGATCACCGGGACGGCGATGAGCGCGCCGAAGATGCCGGCGACCAGCAGGCCCGCGGCGATCGCCAGCACCACGGCGAGCGGGTGCACCGAGACCGCCCGGCCCAGCAGCAGCGGCTGCAGCACGTGGCCCTCCAGCTGCATGATCAGCACGATGATGCCCAGCGCGATCAGCGCCTTGACCGGGCCGACGGCGACCAGGGTGACCAGCACGGCCACCGAGCCGGCCAGGAACGACCCGATGATCGGGATGAACGCACCCAGGAACACCAGCGCGGCCAGCGGGACGACCAGCGGCGTGCCGAGCACGGTCAGCCCGATGCCGATGAAGACCGCGTCGAAGGCGGCGACGACCGCGGTGGCCCGGACGTAGGAGATCAGCGTCCGCCACGACCGGCGGGCGGCCTCGTCGATGTAGGCCTGCGAGTTCGGCGGGGTCAACCCGACCAGCCACAGCCAGATCTCGCGGCCGTCCATGAGGAAGAAGAACAGGGTGAACAGCGCCAGCACGATGCCGGTGAGCACCTCGCCGAGGGTGGCCGCGGTGGTCAGCGCGCCGGCGGTCAGGGTGTCGCGGTTGTCCATCAGCGCCTGCTGGATGCTGCTGCTGGCGTTGGCGAGCAGGTCGTTGAGGTCGCCCTGGGTGACCGGGAACGTGCTGACCACGAAGTCCTGGATCTGGGTCAGGCCCTCCCCCACCTGGCTGGCCAGGTCGTCGTAGCCGGCCGCGAACTGCTCCACGACCAGCGTGACGATGCCGGCCACCACGCCCAGGCCGACCAGGAGCATGAGGAGCGCGGCCAGCGACTTGGGCCAGCGGTGCCTGATCAGGAAGGCCGCGCCGGGCTGCAGCAGCGCGGCCAGCAGCAGCGCGACCACCACGGGGACGACGACGACCGCGACGTAGGCCAGCCCGAGCAGCAGCAGGTACAGCGCTGCGCCGATCGCGATGACCCGCCAGGACCAGGCCGCGGTGACCCGGAGCCCGTTCGGCACCTCGTCGGCGGCCGGGCGGGGGTGCTCGCTGGCCAGCAGGCTGCCGGTGGCGCGGTCGCGGTGCGCGGGCACCGGCGGCGGACCGCCGACCCGGGGCGGACCGCTGACGCCGTCGGCGACGTCGCTGTCGGGCGCGGCGGGGTCGGGGGACCCGGCGGAGTACGCGTCGTCGGGCCGCGGACCGTCCTCGGTGGCGTCGACCGCCGGCGGGCGCGGCTGGGCCGGGTCCTCGACGTGCTCGACGACGGCGCGGGACCCGTCCTCCAGCACCAGCACGGTGCCCTCGGGCCAGGCGTGCGGGTCGTGCTCGCTGGCGGCCCGGATGCGCTCCCGGGCGCGGCGCACCAGGGACGTCGCCCGCGATGCGGTGCGGTCGAGCACGTGGACCTCCAGAGCTGGGGGGTGCGTGTGGGGGACCAGGATGGACCCGACGCGGCGCGTGCCCTGATCATGGATGCCCGGCGCGTTCGGCGACTACACCCGGGAGCGGGGACGAGATGCGGTTCACCCGTCGGGAGCTCGAGGCGCACCGCGACGCCGAGGTCCCCGACCTGCTGCCCACCGGCCCGCTGCGGCTGCTGGTCGTCGGCATCAACCCCGGGCTGTGGACCGCCGCGGTGCAGACCCACTTCGCCCGGCCGGGCAACCGCTTCTACCCCGCGCTGCTGCGGGCCGGGGTGATCACCGAGCCGGTCGACGCGGCCGCGGGGATGACCGCCGCCGACCGGGCCCGGTTCACCGCCGCGGGCATCGGCATCACCAACCTGGTGCGGCGGGCCACCGCCCGGGCCGACGAGCTGACCGCCGACGAGCTGCGGGACGGCGGCTCCCGGCTGGTGCGCCTGGTCACCGCGCGGCGTCCCGCCGTGGTCGCCGTCGCCGGGGTGACGGCCTTCCGGCATGCCTTCGGCGTCCCGCGCGCCCGGACCGGCCGGCAGGACGCCGTCCCGCCGGGCTGGCCGGACGGCGTGCAGCTGTGGGTGGTGCCCAACCCCAGCGGCCTGAACGCCCACGACACCGTCGAGACCCTGGCGGCGGCCTACGGCGAGGTGGCCCGCGCGGCCGGCGTCCTGCCCGGTGCGGGAGGATCACCGGCGTGATCGAGCGGTACACCCTCCCCGAGATGGGCCGGGTCTGGAGCGACGCCCACAAGTACGAGCTGTGGTGCCGGGTCGAGACCCTGGTGCTGGAAGCGCACGCGGCGGCCGGCCGGGTGCCGGCCGACGTGGTCGAGCCGGTGCGGCAGGCGCCGCCGCCGACGCCCGAGCGGGTCGCCGAGATCGAGGCCACCACGCAGCACGACGTCATCGCCTTCCTGACCGCGTGGGCCGACAACACCGAGCCCCGCAGCGCGGCCGCCTACGTGCACCACGGCATGACCAGCTCCGACCTGCTGGACACCGCGCTGGCCGTGCAGCTCACCGACGCCACCGACGTGCTGCTGGCCAAGGCCGACCGGCTGGTCGCCGCGCTGCGCGACCACGGGCTGGCCCACCGGCACACCCTCAAGGTCGGCCGCACGCACGGCGTGCACGCCGAGCCCGACGTCTGGGGCCACCGGGTCGCCGACCTGGCCTTCGCCGCGGCCCGCTGCCGGGACCGGCTGCGCACCGCCCGCACCGCGGTCGGCGTCGTCGCCATCTCCGGCGCGGTGGGCACCTACTCCCTCATCGACCCCTCGGTGGAGCAGGTCGTCGCCGAGGCGCTGGACCTGCGCGCCGCCGACGCCTCCACCCAGGTGGTGCTGCGCGACGGCATCAGCGAGTGGGTGTCGGCGCTGGCGGTCTTCGCCACCGTGTGCGAGGCGGTCGCGCTGGAGGTGCGGCACGGCCAGCGCACCGAGGTGCGCGAGCTGTCCGAGGCGTTCGGGTCGGGCCAGAAGGGCTCCAGCGCGATGCCGCACAAGAAGAACCCGATCCGCTCCGAGCGCATCGCGGGCCTGGCCCGGGTGGTCCGCGCCGCGGTCGTGCCGGTGATGGAGGGCATCCCGCTGTGGCACGAGCGCGACATCTCGCACTCCTCCACCGAGCGGGTCTTCCTGCCCGACGCCGCGATCGCCCTGGACTACCTGCTCGACCTCACCGCCGGCCTGGTGGAGAACCTGGTCGTCGACGTCGAGCGGATGCGGGCCAACCTGGACTCCACCGGCGGGCTGATCTACACCTCCGCCGTCCTGCTGGAGCTGGTCGAGGCCGGCATGGGCCGCGAGCAGTCCTACGCGCTGGTGCAGGGCGCGGCGATGCAGACCTGGCAGACCGGCACCCCGTTCCGCGAGACGCTGCGCGCCCGCGCCGCCGACGAGGGCGTGGCCCTGGACGAGGCCCGGCTGGACGACATCTGCCGGCCCGAGCGGTACGTGGCCAACCTCGACCCGCTGTTCGAGCGGCTCGGTGCCCTGTCGTGAGGGCGCTGTCGTGAACCTCCCGCTGGTCGCCCGCGGCAAGGTCCGCGAGGTCTACGACGCCGGCGACGACCGGCTGTTGCTGGTGGCCTCGGACCGCATCTCGGCCTACGACCACGTGCTGCCCACCCCGATCCCGGACAAGGGCGCGGTGCTCACCCGGCTGTCGGTGTGGTGGTTCGACCAGCTGGCCGACGTGCTGGCCGCGCACGGCGCGCAGCACCACCTGATCAGCGCGGACGACGTCCCGGCCGAGGTCGCCGGGCGGGCCATGCTCGTGCACCGGCTGGCGATGGAACCGGTGGAGTGCGTGGCCCGCGGCTACCTGTCCGGGTCGGGCACGGTCGAGTACCGCCGCACCGGGGCGATCGTCGACGTCGAGCTGCCGGCCGGGCTGGTCGAGGGCTCGCGGCTGCCGCAGCCGGTGTTCACGCCCTCGACCAAGGCCGAGCAGGGCGAGCACGACGAGGCCATCTCCTTCGCCCGCACCGTCGAGCTGGTGGGCGCGGAGCGCGCCGAGCAGCTGCGGGAGCTGACCCTGGCGCTGTACCGCCGCGGCCACGAGGTCGCGCAGCGGGCCGGGATCGTGCTGGCCGACACCAAGTTCGAGTTCGGCACCCGCGACGGCGTCCTGGTGCTGGGCGACGAGGTGCTCACCCCCGACTCCTCCCGGTTCTGGCCGGCGGCGACCTGGTCGCCGGGGGCGGTGCAGCCCTCCTACGACAAGCAGTACGTGCGCGACTGGCTGACCGGGTCGGGCTGGGACCGGCAGTCCCCGCCGCCCGAGCTGCCCGAGGACGTCGTCGCGGCGACCCGCGAGCGCTACGTGGCGGCCTACGAGGCGCTGACCGGGTCGTCCTTCGGCTGATCGGTCGGCTGGTCCGGGGCCTCGGCAGCGACCGGGGCCTCCGCCCGGGCCTCTGCCGGGGCCGCGGCCTGCACGAAGTCGCGCAGCTTCACCCGCTGCTCGTCCAGGTCCCCGGTCACGAACACCCGCACGTCGCGGGTGCCGTCGGGCAGGAGCGACGCCCGCACCACCGAGACCGGGACGGCCACCCGCTCGCCGTCCAGGAGCAGCGCCAGCTCGCCCGACGTGCCGGGCTCGGGCAGGTCGCCCGGCTGGGCGCGGGTGACCGGCGGGAAGGCCAGCCGGACGCCGGCCACGCTGAGGTCGACCGTCTCGCCCGACCAGCGGGCGTCGGCCAGCACCAGGACGGCGGGCAGCGCGACGGTGTGCCGCGGCACCGCGCGGCGGGTGCCCTCGGCCGAGGGCGTCAGCGGGACCAGCCGCCAGCTGGGGTGCCCGGAGACGGTCGAGACGACGTCCTCCACCCGGTAGGTGCGGGTGCGCACCTTGTCCCGCCAGCCCCACGACACCTGCAGCTCGGTGCCCAGCGCCAGCCGGGGACGCCGGCCGGACCGGGTGGTGGGCACCTCGGCCTCGAGCTCGACCTCGCTGGAGGCACCGGCGGTGCTCTGCAGCGGCACGCCGTCGATCACCACGTGCAGCGACGACCCGCGCTCGGGGTGGTTGCGGCCGAACACGCTGTTGGTCCCGACGACCACCTCATCGCCTCCCGGCGGTGACCTGGCGACCGATCTCCTGGGAGGTGGTCGCGCGCAGCTGGAGCCGGACGTCGTCGGGGAGCGCCTCGAAGCGGGCCCGCAGCAACCGGTAGCCGTCGGGCCGGCGCCGGACGTCGAGCACCCGGCTGCGCAGCTCGGTGCGCGCGCCGCCCAGCACCAGGGCGAGGGTGACCAGCTCGCCGACCTCGGCGAAGGGCTGCGTGGCGTCGCCGAACCCGGTGGTGGGCGCCGGCGCGAACAGGGCGCGCAGGCCGCCCTCGCTGATGTCGGTGGTCGCGCCCAGCACCATCCCCAGCGGGGTGAGCAGGCCGACCGGCACCTCCATCTCCACCCGCGGGGTGGCCCGGCGGTCACCCACGGAGGCGACGTCCGTGGGGCGCAGGACCCAGACCGGGTCGCTGCCGCCGCGCACGTCGGCCACCGCGTG
Organism: Klenkia sp. PcliD-1-E; assembly: GCF_024124375.1. Lineage (GTDB taxonomy): Bacteria > Actinomycetota > Actinomycetes > Mycobacteriales > Geodermatophilaceae > Klenkia. Next base: position 27,225 of record NZ_JAMXRZ010000008.1, on the reverse strand, counting down.
CGGGCGGTAGCGCACGGTGCCGTCGGGCACGGTCCACCAGACCACGACCTCGGCGCCCAGGCCCAGCCGCACCCGTCGGCCGGCGGCGTCCACGCCCACGGCCAGCACGAGCTCGGCCCCGGAGCTGTCCTCGACCCGGGTCGCCACCCGGGCGGCGCCCGGGGTGCCACCGGTGACGGCGACGACCTCGACCTGGTCGCCGACCGGTGGCCGGTCGCCGACGGGCAACGCGTCGGGCACGGGCAACCTCCTCGGGGTCGGCGGACGGGTCGTGCACGCGGTATCGGCCGTTGCTGCGCGAACTCGCGTCGAAATGCCGATCACCCCGCCCGGTACCCTCGCCCCGTGCCGCGCGTGGTCGTCGACGTCGTCCTCAAGCCCGAGATCTCCGACCCCCAGGGGCAGGCCGTGCTCGGCGCCCTGGGCCGGTTGGGGCACACGGGGGTGACCGGGGTGCGGCAGGGCAAGCACTTCGTCCTCGACGTCGAGGGCGCACCCGACGAGGCCGAGCTCCGCGAGATCGCCGAGAACCTGCTGGCCAACCCGGTCATCGAGGACGTCGAGCTCCACCTCGAAGGAGCCTGACCGGCGTGCGCATCGGGGTCGTCACCTTCCCGGGCTCGCTGGACGACGTCGACGCCGCCCGCGCGGTCCGGCTGGCCGGCGGTGAGGTGGTGCCGCTGTGGCACGCCGACGCGCAGCTGCCCGCGGTCGACGCCGTCGTCCTGCCCGGCGGCTTCTCCTACGGCGACTACCTGCGCGCAGGTGCCATCGCCGCCCGGCAGCCGCTGATGCGCGCCGTGGTCGACCGGGCGCACGCCGGCATGCCGGTGCTGGGCATCTGCAACGGCTTCCAGGTGCTCTGCGAGGCCGGGCTGCTGCCCGGGGCGCTGACCCGCAACAGCCACCTGCACTTCCGCAACCGCGACCAGGCGCTGCGCGTCGAGCGCGCCGACACGGCGTGGACGTCGTCCTACGACCAGGACCAGACGATCGTCGTCCCGGTGAAGAACGGCGAGGGCCGCTACGTCGGGTCCGACGCCGACCTCGACCGGCTGGAGGGCGAGGGCCGGGTGGTGGTGCGCTACACCGGCGGCAACCCCAACGGCAGCTCGCGCGACATCGCCGGCGTGACCAGCGCCGACGGCCGGGTCGTCGGGCTCATGCCGCACCCCGAGCACGCCGTCGAGGAGCTCACCGGCCCCTCGGTCGACGGCCTGGGCTTCTTCACCTCCGTCCTGACAGGGGTCCTGGCGAAGTGATCGACACCGTGCAGCACGCGGCGGGCACCCCCGACGAGGAGCAGCCCCACCGCGAGCTGGGCCTGCGCGACGAGGAGTACCTGCGGATCCGGGACATCCTCGGCCGCCGGCCCACCACCGCCGAGCTGGCCATGTACTCGGTGATGTGGAGCGAGCACTGCTCCTACAAGTCCTCCAAGGTGCACCTGCGCACCTTCGGCGACCTGCCCCGCAGCGAGGCCCTGCTGGTCGGCATGGGCGAGAACGCCGGCGTCGTCGACGTGGGCGACGGCTACGCGGTCACCTTCAAGGTCGAGTCGCACAACCACCCCAGCTACGTGGAGCCCTACCAGGGCGCGGCCACCGGCGTGGGCGGCATCGTCCGCGACATCCTGACCATGGGCGCCCGCCCGGTCGCGGTCATGGACTCGCTGCGCTTCGGCCGGGCCGACGCCCCCGACACCGCCCGGGTGCTGCCCGGCGTGGTGGCCGGCGTCGGCGGCTACGGCAACTGCCTGGGCCTGCCCAACATCGGCGGCGAGGTCCTCTTCGACGACTGCTACGCCGGCAACCCGCTGGTCAACGCCCTGTGCGTGGGCGTGATGCGGCACGCGGACGTCCGGCTGGCCAAGGCCGAGGGCGTGGGCAACAAGGTCGTGCTCTTCGGTGCCCGCACCGGCGGCGACGGCATCGGGGGCGTCTCGGTGCTGGCCAGCGAGACCTTCGACGAGCACGGCCCGGCCAAGCGGCCGTCGGTCCAGGTCGGCGACCCGTTCACCGAGAAGCTGCTCATCGAGGCGTGCCTGGAGATCTTCGCCGCCGACCTGGTCACCGGCATCCAGGACCTCGGTGGCGCGGGCCTGTCCTGCGCGACGAGCGAGCTGGCCGCGGCGGGCTCGGGCGGCATGCGCATCGACCTGGAGGCCGTGCCGCTGCGCGACTCCACGCTCACCGCGGCCGAGATCCTGATGAGCGAGTCGCAGGAGCGCATGTGCGCCATCGTGGAGCCGGCGAAGGTCGAGCAGTTCCTCGCCGTCTGCGCGAAGTGGGACGTGCTGGCCACCGTCATCGGTGAGGTCACCGACGGCGACCGGCTGCTCATCGACTGGCACGGTGAGCGGATCGTCGACGTCCCCCCGCGGACGGTCGCCCACGACGGCCCGGTCTACGAGCGGCCCTACCACCGCCCGGCCGACCTGGACGACCTGCAGGCCGACCTGCCGCCGACCACCTCGGCCGACCTGCGCGCGGACTGGCTGGCCGTGGTCGGCAGCCCCGACGGCTGCGACAAGTCCTGGATCACCGAGCAGTACGACCGGTACGTGCAGGGCAACACCGTGCTCGCCCAGCCCGACGACGCCGGCCTGGTGCGCATCGACGAGACCACGCACCGCGGCATCGCCCTGGCGCTGGACGGCAACGCCCGCTTCGCCCGGCTGGACCCCTACACCGGCGCGCAGCTGAACCTGGCCGAGGCCTACCGCAACGTCGCCGTCTCCGGTGCCGTGCCGCTGGCGGTCACCAACTGCCTGAACTTCGGCTCCCCCGAGGAGCCCGAGGTGATGTGGCAGTTCGCCGAGGCGGTCCGCGGGCTGGCCGACGGCTGCCGGGCGCTGGGCCTGCCGGTCACCGGTGGCAACGTCAGCCTCTACAACCAGACCGGCGACGTCCCGATCAACCCCACCCCGGTGATCGGCGTCCTCGGCGTGCACGACGACGTCCGCACCCGGGTGCGCGGCGGCTGGCGCGCGGCGGGGGAGACCGTGCTGCTGCTGGGCGAGACCCGGCCGGAGCTCGGCGGCTCCGCGTGGGCCGGCGTCGTGCACGGCCACCTCGGCGGCCTGCCGCCGCGGGTCGACCTGGACGCCGAGCGCGCACTGGCCGGGCTACTCGCGCGGCTGGCCGCCGACGGCGCGGTCACCTCCGCGCACGACCTGGCCGACGGTGGCCTCGCGCAGGCGCTGACCGAGTCGGCGCTGCGGCACGGCGTCGGCGCGACCGTCCGGGTGGACGGCGACGCCACCGCGGCGCTGTTCGCCGAGTCGGTGGCCCGGGCCGTGGTCACCACCGCCGACCCGGCGGCGGTGCGCGCCGCGGCGGAGGCGGCCGGCGTCCCGGTCACCGAGCTGGGCACCACGGGCGGCGAGGCCCTGGTCGTCGAGGGCGTCCTCGAGCTGCCGCTCGCGGAGCTGCGCAGCGCCTGGACCCGCACGCTGCCCGACCTGTTCGGCCACCCCGAGGACGTCGTCGGCGCCGTCCCCACCGGAGCGGTCCCGACCAGCTGATGCCGGCGCCGATCCCCGCCGAGGAGCTGCGCGCCGCGGTCGCCGCGTGCCTGCCCTGGCTGCGGGGCGAGGCCGACCGGCCCGCCCGGGCGGTGCTGGGTGCGGCGGTGAAGACCTCTGCGCGCTGGCTGGCCCAGCAGGTGCCCGGCCGCTCGGTGGAGGTCCGGGTGCCCCCGCACGTGGCGGTGCAGTGCATCGAGGGGCCACGGCACACCCGCGGCACCCCGCCCAACGTGGTCGAGACCGACGCCGCCACCTGGCTGCGGCTGGTCACCGGGATGCAGACGTGGGAGGACGCGCTGGCGGCCGGTGCGGTCGCGGCCAGCGGCAACCGGGCCGACCTCGCCGCCGTCCTGCCGCTGCGGCCCCTCACCTGACAGCACCGGCCCGGGACGACGACGCCCCGCCCACCGCGGACGGTGGACGGGGCGCCGGAGGGGGTGCGGGTCAGCCGGTGAACAGCGCGCTGGCCGTGCGGATGGTCTGCACCAACCCGTACAGCAGCGGGATCGTCACCAGCGCCCAGGCCAGGACGATCAGGCCCATCGGGGTGCTGGTCGGCGTGCGGTCGGGGGTGCTCATCGGGCAGCGCTCCGTTCGGGGGTCGCGGTGGTGCCGGTGGACTTCTCGTGCCACTTGCTGTCGACCGGGCGCACCAGCAGGTTCGCGACGAACCCGACGGCGAGCAGGCCGACCATGATGAACAGCGCGATCCGGTAGTCGCCGGCCACCAGTTCACCTGGGGTGCCCTGGGTGTCCAGGACGCCGTTGACGATCAGCGGGCCGGCGACACCGGCCGCGGACCAGGCGGTCAGCAGCCGGCCGTGGATGGCGCCCACCTGGTAGGTGCCGAACAGGTCGCGCAGGTAGGCCGGGATGGTGGCGAACCCACCGCCGTAGAAGCTGATGATCACCGCGGCGAGCAGCACGAACAGCCAGACCGCCGAGCTGCCGGCGGTGGCCAGCAGGACGTAGAGCACCAGGCCCAGGCCCAGGTAGACCATGTAGATGCCCTTGCGGCCGATGACGTCCGACGTCGAGGACCAGACGAAGCGGCCGGCCATGTTGAACAGCGAGAGCAGGCCGACGAACCCGCCGGCCGCGGCGGCGGACACCGCGGAGGTCGCACCGTCGCGGAAGAAGTCCTGGATCATCGGGCTGGCCTGCTCCAGGATGCCGATGCCCGCGGTGACGTTGCAGAACAGGACCGTCCACAGCAGCCAGAACTGCGGGGTCTTGATCGCGTTGCCCGCCGAGACGCTGGCGGTGGTGACGAGGGCCTTCTGCTTGACCGCCGAGGGGTCGAAGCCGTCGGGCCGCCAGTCGTCGGCCGGCACCCGGATGATGGCGGCGCCGAACATCATGAAGACCAGGTAGACCAGGCCGAGGGTGACGAACAGGCCGGCCACCGCGCCGCCGCTGGCCGTGGTGCCCGCGGTGCCGTCGTAGCCGTCGTCGTAGAGCGAGAGCAGCTGGCGCGACAGCGGCGAGGCGATGAGCGCACCGCCACCGAAGCCCATGATGGCCATCCCGGTGGCCAGGCCCGGGCGGTCGGGGAACCACTTGATGAGCGTGGAGACCGGCGAGATGTAGCCGATGCCCAGCCCGATCCCGCCGAGGACGCCGTAGCCCAGGTAGACCAGCCACAGCTGGTTGGTCGAGATGCCCAGGGCGGCCACCAGGAAGCCCGCGGACCAGAAGCACGCGGCGGTGAACATGGCCGCCCGCGGGCCGTTGCGGTCGACCCAGGTGCCGAAGACGGCCGCCGACAGGCCCAGCACCACGATGGCGATGGAGAAGATCGCGCCGATGGCGGTCAGCGAGCTGTCGAAGTCCGCGACCAGGGCGGACTTGTAGACGCTGGTCGCGTAGACCTGGCCGATGCACAGGTGCACGGCGAGGGCGGCCGGTGGGATGAGCCACCGGTTGAAGCCTGGCTTGGCGACGATGCGGTCGCGGGCCAGGAAGCCGGGAACGGCCACGGGTCCTCCTGTCCGGGGCGGAGCCCGGGTTCGCTGGATGCCCGCTGTGTGACGCGGGCCATGCCCGCGCGACGGTAGTTCGATGCACAACCGTCCGCGCGCCGAGCGAGACCTGATCGTCACCTGTCCGGGTGGTGGAAGCGCATGGGGACCCACCCGCGCCCGACCCATAGGCTCCGGTGCATGCCGTACGAGGTGCAGGGCGTCGTCGCCCTCAGCAAGGGAGCCCCCGTCAGTCTCGAGACGATCGTCGTCCCCGACCCGGGTCCGGGTGAGGCGGTCGTCGACGTGCAGGCCTGCGGGGTCTGCCACACCGACCTGCACTACCGGGAGGGCGGGATCAACGACGAGTTCCCGTTCCTGCTCGGCCACGAGGCCGCCGGCGTCGTCGCCGCGGTCGGCGAGGGCGTCACGAACGTCGCCGTCGGGGACTACGTGATCCTCAACTGGCGCGCCGTGTGCGGGCAGTGCCGCGCCTGCACCAAGGGCAAGCCCTGGTACTGCTTCAACACCCACAACGCCGCCCAGAAGATGACGCTCGCCGACGGCACGGAGCTGTCCCCGGCCCTGGGCATCGGCGCGTTCGCCGAGAAGACCCTCGTGCACTCCGGTCAGTGCACCAAGGTCGACCCGGCCGCCAAGCCCGAGGCCGCCGGCCTGCTCGGCTGCGGCGTCATGGCCGGCGTGGGGGCCGCGATCAACACCGGCGGCGTCGGTCGCGGGGACACCGTGGCTGTCTTCGGCTGCGGCGGCGTCGGCGACGCCGCGATCGCCGGGGCGAAGCTGGCCGGTGCGGCCAAGGTCATCGCCGTGGACATCGACGACCGCAAGCTGGAGTGGGCCAAGGGCCTGGGCGCCACGCACACGGTGAACTCGAAGGAGACCGACGCGGTCGCCGCCATCAAGGAGCTCACCGGCGGCTTCGGCGTCGACGTCGCCATCGACGCCGTCGGCCACCCGGCGGTCTACCAGCAGGCCTTCGACGCCCGCGACCTCGCCGGCACCGTCGTCCTCGTCGGCGTCCCCAACCCGACCATGGAGATCACGCTGCCGCTGATCGACGTCTTCGGCCGCGGCGGTGCGCTGAAGTCCTCCTGGTACGGCGACTGCCTGCCCAGCCGCGACTTCCCGATGCTCGTCGACCTGTACCTGCAGGGCCGCTTCGACCTCGACGCCTTCGTGTCCGAGACCATCGGCATCGGCGACGTCGAGGCCGCGTTCGCCAAGATGCACCACGGCGACGTGCTGCGCTCGGTCGTGGTGTTCGACCGGTGACCGTCTCCATCGACAAGACCGTCGTCAGCGGGGTGTTCAGCCTCGACGGCCAGGACTTCGACGTGGACAACAACGTCTGGCTGGTCGGCGACGAGGAGACCGTCGTGGTCATCGACGCCCCGCACGACGCCGCGCCCATCCTGGCGGCCATCGGCCCGCGCACCCTGGGCGCCATCGTGCTGACCCACGGGCACAACGACCACATCACCGCCGCGGTGGCGCTGCGCGAGGCCACCGGGGCCCCGATCTGGTTCAACCCCGAGGACCGGATGCTCTGGGACGTCGTGCACCCCGACGCCGAGCCCGACCACGACCTGGTCGAGGGCACCACCTTCGACGTCGCCGGCACCCAGCTGGTCGCCATGCACACCCCGGGCCACTCCCCGGGCAGCACCTGCCTCTACGCCCCCGAGCTGGACACCGTCTTCACCGGCGACACCCTGTTCTGCGGCGGCCCGGGCGCGACCGGCCGGTCCTACAGCGACAAGCCGACGATCCTGAACTCGATCCAGGAGCGGTTGCTCACCCTGCCCGGCGACACCGTCGTCAAGACCGGGCACGGCGACGACACCACCGTCGCGGCCGAGGTGGACAACATCCACTGACCGCCCGCATCGGCACGTCCGGCTGGAGCTACGACCACTGGGACGGCGTCCTCTACCCACCGGGGACGCCGTCCCGGGACCGGCTGGCGCACTACACCGCCGAGTTCGACACCGTCGAGCTCAACGCCTCCTTCTACCGCTGGCCCCGCGACACCACCTTCGCCGGCTGGCGGCAGCGGCTGCCCCCGGGCTTCGCGATGAGCGCGAAGGCCGCCCGCGGTCTCACGCACGCCAAGCGGCTGTACGACCCCGAGACCTGGATCGACCGGACGGCCGCCGGGTGGCACGCCCTCGCCGACCGGCGCGGGGTGCTGCTGGTGCAGCTGCGCCCCGACCACGAGCGGGACGACGACCGGCTCGCCTGGTTCCTCGCGCACCTGCCGCCGTGGTTGCGGGTGGCCGTCGAGCTGCGGCACCCGACCTGGCAGCACGACGACGTGTTCGACCTGCTGGCCCGGCACGGCGCCGCGTACTGCGTGGTCAGCGGCGCGGGCATCCCGTGCGTGCTACGGGTGACCGCCCCCTTCGCCTACGTGCGCTGGCACGGTCCCGACCACGAGCACCTCTACGCCGGCTCCTACCCCGACGCCGACCTGCACTGGTGGGCCGACCGGATCCGGGAGTGGGGGAGCGCCGAGGTGTTCGGCTACTTCAACAACGACGGCGGGGGCCACGCCGTGCGCAACGCCCGTCGGCTGCGGGAGCTGTTGCGCTGACCCCAGCCGGTACCCTCGCACGCGTGCCTCGCGGTGATGGACGGCTGACGCACGACCTCGACCCCCACGACCTCGGACCCCAGGACGCGTGCGGCGTCTTCGGCGTCTGGGCGCCGGGGGAGGAGGTCGCCAAGCTCAGCTACTTCGGCCTGTACGCCCTGCAGCACCGCGGTCAGGAGGCGGCGGGCATCGCGGTGTCCGACGGCGCCTCCGTCGTGGTCTACAAGGACCTGGGCCTGGTCAGCCAGGTGTTCGACGAGTCCACCCTCTCCAGCCTGCGCGGCTTCCTCGCCGTCGGGCACACCCGGTACTCCACCACCGGCGCCTCCACCTGGGAGAACGCACAGCCCACGTTCCGCACCACCGGTGCGGGCACCGGCATCGCGCTGTGCCACAACGGCAACCTGGTGAACACCGCCGAGCTGGCCAGCCGCGCGGCCGACGAGGGCGTCACCGGCGCCTTCTCCGCCACCACCGACTCCGACATCGTCACCGCGCTCATCGCCGCCCAGCAGGACCTCTCCGTCGAGGCCGCCGCGATGCAGGTGCTGCCCACCCTGCGCGGGGCGTTCAGCTTCGCGTTCATGGACGAGACCACGCTGTACGCCGCCCGCGACGCCCAGGGCGTGCGTCCCCTGGTGCTCGGCCGGCTCGAGCGCGGCTGGGTGGTGGCCAGCGAGACCGCGGCCCTGGACATCGTCGGCGCCTCCTTCGTCCGCGAGGTCGAGCCCGGCGAGCTCATCGCCATCGACGAGGACGGCCTGCGCTCCCAGCACTTCGCCCCCGCAGAGCCCAAGGGCTGCGTGTTCGAGTACGTCTACCTCGCCCGGCCCGACACGACGATCTCCGGCCGCGGCGTGCACGCCGCCCGGGTCGAGGTGGGCCGCCGGCTGGCCCGCGAGCACCCGGTCGAGGCCGACCTGGTCATCCCGGTGCCCGAGTCGGGCACCCCGGCCGCGGTCGGCTACGCCGAGGCCTCGGGCATCCCCTACGGCCTGGGCCTGGTCAAGAACTCCTACGTCGGCCGCACCTTCATCCAGCCCTCCCAGACCATCCGGCAGCTGGGCATCCGGCTCAAGCTCAACCCGCTGCGCGACGTCATCCGGGGCAAGCGGCTGGTCGTCGTCGACGACTCGATCGTGCGCGGCAACACCCAGCGCGCGCTCATCCGCATGCTGCGCGAGGCCGGCGCCGTCGAGGTGCACGTGCGCATCTCCTCCCCGCCGGTGAAGTGGCCCTGCTTCTACGGCATCGACTTCGCCTCCCGCGCCGAGCTGGTCGCCAACGGCCTGGACGTCGACGGCGTGCGCGCCTCCATCAACGCCGACTCGCTGGGCTACGTCAGCGAGGCGGGCCTCATCGCGGCCACCGAGCAGCCGGCCAGCCGGCTGTGCTCGGCCTGCTTCACCGGCGAGTACCCGATCCCGCTGGGCGAGCCGGAGGTGCTGGGCAAGCACGTGCTCGAGGGCATCACCAAGCGCACCCTGCCGGTGCTCGACGACGTCGACCGGGAGGCCGCCCGCGCGGTCAGCGGCTGGACCGGCCGGCAGGCCGGCAGCCCCACCACCGCCGGCGGCGCCGACGACGCCCTCACCCGCCCGTGACCGTCCCGCCCAACCACCCCGTGACCGACCGGCCCACCGGCGGCTTCACCTACGCCGCGTCCGGCGTCGACATCGACGCCGGCGAGCGCGCGGTCGCGCTCATCAAGGGCGCGGTCGAGGCCACCAACCGGCCCGAGGTGGTCGGCGGGCTCGGCGGGTTCGCCGGGCTGTTCGCCCTGGACGTGCAGAAGTACCGGCGTCCGCTGCTGGCCTCCTCCACCGACGGCGTGGGCACCAAGATCGCCCTGGCCCGGCAGCTGGACCGGCACGACACCGTCGGCATCGACCTGGTCGCCATGTGCGTCGACGACCTGGTGGCCTGCGGTGCCGAGCCGCTGTTCCTGCAGGACTACGTCGCCTGCGGCACCGTCGTCCCCGAGCGGATCGCGGCGATCGTCACCGGCATCGCCGAGGGCTGCCGGCTGGCCGGGGCCTCGCTGGTCGGCGGCGAGACCGCCGAGCACGGCGACCTGATGGGCCCCGACGACTACGACCTGGCCGCCACCGCCGTCGGCGTGGTGGAGGCCGACGCGGTGCTCGGACCCGAGCGGGTGCGCGAGGGCGACGTGGTGGTCGCGATGGCGTCCTCCGGGTTCCACTCCAACGGTTACTCCCTGGTCCGCCGGGTGGTCGCCGAGGCGGGCCTGGACCTGCGGGCCACCCCCGCCGGGCTCGACCGCGACCTGGGCTCCGAGCTGCTGGAGCCCACCCGCGTCTACGCGCTGGACTGCCTGGCCCTGGTCGCCGAGCTCGGCGTCGAGGGCGTGCACGCCTTCGCGCACATCACCGGTGGCGGGCTGGCCGGCAACGCCGCCCGGGTCGTCCCCGACGGCCTGGAGGCCGTGCTGGACCGCGCCACCTGGGCGCTGCCGGCCGCCGTGCAGCTGCTGGAGTCGCACGGGGTGCCGCGCAGCGAGTCCGAGCGCGCGTTCAACTGCGGCGTCGGGATGGTCGCCGCAGTCGCACCCGAGGTGGCCGACCGGGCGGTCGACCTGCTCACCGCCCGCGGCGTGCCCGCGTGGGTGGCCGGGACGGTGCAGCCCGGGCCGGGGGCATCGGCGCGGCTGGTGGGTTCCTACCGCTGACCCAGCACAACGGCACCGCCGTCCCGGGGGACGGCGGTGCCGGTGGTGGTGCGGTCGTGCCGAGGACGGGCCGCCGGCTCAGCGGCTGGCGACCCAGCCGTCGTCGGAGTCGTCGTCGTCGACCCAACGCGAGGCGATGTCGTCCTCGTCGTCGTCCTTCGGCCCGCGGGCCGGGAAGGACGACGGTTGACCAGCGAGCTCCCGCTGCAGGGCGGTGAGGTCGGTGGATGGTGAGCTGTACTTGAGCTCACGGGCCACGCGTGTCTGCTTGGCCTTCGCTCGGCCGCGCCCCATGGCTCGACCCCCTCGTTACGGAGTGGCAGCCGTCCAGCACTGGGCTTGGACGGCCCGTGTGGCGACCCCGACTGAGTGATTGTGTCCGCCGCTGAGCTTACGTCACGGATCGGAGGTCGGCACACGTCCGGCCCGCGCGTCCCCCGGACGGGCAGGTCGGCGGCACCGGGCGTGACGCGGGTCTCACCGGGTGGCGGGCAACCGGATGGTCGACAACCGCCCGACCGACCGCATCCGCTCCTCGGCGAGCCGGTCGGCGGCGACGGCCGGCGAGACCCCCTCGGCGTCGGCGGCGGCGAACACCCGCAGCGCGACGTCGAAGATGGTGGCCGCCTTGGCCTCGGCGCGGGCGAAGGAGAACCCGTGCCGCTCGTCCTCGACCTGGACCACGCCGCCGGCGTTCACCAGGTAGTCGGGGGCGTAGAGGATGCCGCGGTCGGCCAGCAGCTGCGCGGTGCCCTCGTGCGCGAGCTGGTTGTTCGCCCCGCCGCAGACGATCTCCGCCGGCAGGACCGCGACGGTGTCGTCGTCCAGTGCCCGGCCCAGCGCGCACGGGGAGTAGACGTCGTGCGGGGTGCGCACCAGCTCCGCGGTGTCGGCGACCGCCCGCACGCCCGGGTGCTCGGCCCGCACCCGCTCCACCGCACCGGCGTCCACGTCGGCGACGACCACGGACGCGCCGTCCTCGACCAGGGAGTCGACCAGCCAGGACCCGACCTTGCCGACGCCGGCCACCGCGACGGTGCGCCCGGCCAGGGTGGGGGAGCCCCAGCGGTGCTGGGCGGCGGCCCGCATGCCCTGGAAGACGCCGAAGGCGGTGAGCACGGACGAGTCGCCGCACCCGCCGACCGCCAGCGACCGGCCGTGCGCGAACCGGGTCTCCCGGCCCACGACGTCCAGGTCGGCGTTGTACGTGCCGACGTCGCAGGCGGTCAGGTAGCGGCCGCCCAGCGCCTCGACGAACCGGCCGTAGGCGCGCAGCAGCGCCTCGGTCTTGTCCACCTTGGGGTCGCCGATGATGACGGCCTTGCCGCCACCGAGGTCCAGGCCGGCCAGGCTGTTCTTGTAGGACATCGCACGGGAGAGGGCCAGCGCGTCGGCGACGGCGGCCTCCTCGGACGGGTAGGGGAAGAACCGGGTGCCGCCGAGGGCCGGGCCCAGGGCCGTCGAGTGGATGGCGACCACCGCCCGCAGACCCGACCCCGGGTCGCTGCAGAAGACCACCTGTTCGTGCCCGGAGGCGAGGATGTCCACGTCCGGGAGCCTACGAGCCGGGTCCGTGCCACTGTGTGGCCCAGGTCGCACAGGGAGGATCCACACCATGAGGACCGGCGACGGCGTGCCCGACCCGGTCGCCGGGCTGCGGCTGGACCGCTCCAGCCCGGTCCCGCTGCACCGGCAGGTCGCCCAGTGGCTGGAGGCCGGCATCGCCTCGGGCCGGCTGCCGCCGGGCACCCGGCTGGACAACGAGGTCGCCCTCGCCGACTCCCTGGGGCTGTCCCGCCCGACCCTGCGGCAGGCGATGCGCTACCTGGTGGAGAAGGGCCTGATCGTGCGCCGCCGCGGTGCGGGCACCCGGGTGGGCCAGCCGCTGGACCTGCCCGCGCCCGTGCCCGACAGCAGCTACGACGAGCTGCGCCGGGCCCACCAGGAGCCCACCACCCGGGTGCTGTCGCTGGCCGCCGGACCCGCCGACGCCGACACCGCGCGCACCCTCGCCCTCCCGGCCGGCTCCGCGGTGCTCGCCGTCGAACGGCTGCGGGCCGTCGACGGCGCGCCGATCGCGCGGCTGACCAACTGGCTGCGGGTGGGGCTGCTCGACCTCGACGCCGGCGAGCTCGAGCACACCGGCCTCTACGCCACCATCCGGGACGCCGGCATCGACCTGCACGCCGCCCGGCAGGTCATCGGGGCCAGGCCCGCGACGGCCGAGGAGGCCGAGCTGCTGGGCATCGAGCCCGGCGGGATCCTGCTCACGATGCAGCGCACCACCTACGACCAGCACGGCACCCCGGTCGAGCACGGCCGGCACGTGTACGTGGCGGCGCGGTGGTCCTTCGAGATGAGCCTGCTCACGCCCTGAGCCGGGTGCATACATACTGGGTGCTTTGGCAGGTCCCACCACGAGGAGAAGCACCCGCATGCGCATCACCCGATCGGCCGGCGTCCTCGCCGTCGCCGGCGTCCTGGCTCTGAGCGGGTGCAGCGGCACCGGCCAGGAGGACGACTCGGCGGAGGGCTCCGCGGCCTCCGCCGACCTGGACTTCGCCGTCATCACCCACGGGGCCCCCGGCGACTCGTTCTGGGACGTCGTCCGCTCCGGCGCCGACCAGGCCGCCTCCGACCTCGGCGTCACCGTCGACTACAACAGCGACCCCGACCCGACCCGGCAGGCCGAGCTCGTCGACAACGCCGTCGCGCAGGGCGTGGACGGCATCGTGGTGTCGATGGCCAACCCCGACGGCCTGCGCGACTCGGTCGAGGCCGCCGTCGCCGCCGGCATCCCGGTCATCACCATCAACTCCGGTCAGCAGCAGTCGGCCGAGTTCGGCGCGATCACCCACGTCGGCCAGGACGAGACCACTGCCGGCCAGGCCGTCGGCGAGCGCCTGGACCAGGAGGGCCAGACCGGCAAGGTGCTGTGCGTCATCCACGAGGCCGGCAACGTGGGCCTGGAGGACCGCTGCTCGGCGGTCGCCGCGACCTACGGCGGCACCGTGGAGAACCTGCAGGTCGACGGCACCGACACCGCGCAGGTGCAGGACACGATCCTGTCCAAGCTGCAGTCCGACCCCAGCGTCTCCGTCGTGCTCGCGCTGCAGGGCCAGGTCGCCGTCGCCGCGGTCGCCGCCAAGGACGACGCGGGCTCGCAGGCCGAGGTCGACACCTTCGACATCTCGAAGGACGTCACCGACGCCATCTCCGCCGGGGACATCACCTTCGCCGTGGACCAGCAGCCCTACCTGCAGGGCTACCTGCCGGTGTCGTTCCTGCAGCTCTACGCGACGAACGGGAACATCGTGGGCGGCGGCCAGCCGGTCAACTCCGGTCCGGCCTTCGTCACCTCCGACAACGTGGCCGACGTCGCCCGGTACGCCGCCAACGGCACCCGGTGACCACCACCGCCCCGGCCCGGGACGCCGACCGCGCGGCGGCGCCCACCGGGCGAGCCACCCGTGCGCTGCGCCGTCCCGAGGTCGGGGCGGCCGTGGCGGCCCTCGCCGTCCTGGTGTTCTTCACCGTCGTCGCCGAGCAGTTCCTCACCCCGTCGGGCATCGGCACGTGGCTGAACTCCGCCTCCCGGTTCGGCATCATGGCCGTCGCGGTCGCGATGCTGATGATCGGCGGCGAGTTCGACCTCTCCGCGGGCGCGATGACCGGGGCGACGGGCCTGCTGGTCGGGGTCACCACCACCGGCTACGGCCTCAACGTGTGGGTGGCGGTGCTGCTCGCGCTGGTCGTGGCCCTGGCGATCGGCGCGCTCAACGGGGTCCTCGTGGTGCGCACCGGGCTGCCCAGCTTCATCGTCACCCTCGGCACCTTCTTCGTGCTGCAGGGCATCGACCTCGCGCTGGTCAAGCTGGTCTACGGCCAGGTCGCGGTGCAGGGGTTCGCCGACGTGCCGTTCTTCGAGTCGGTGCGCCCGGTCTTCGGCGGCGTCATCCGGGTCGGCGGGGCCAGCATCTCGGTGTCGGTGCTGTGGTTCCTGGCGGTCACCGCCGTCGCCACGCTGGTGCTGCTGCGCACCCGGGCCGGCAACTGGGTCTTCGCCGTCGGCGGCGCGCAGGCCAGCGCCCGGGCGACCGGCGTCCCCGTGGCCCGCACGAAGATCGGCCTGTTCATGACGACGGCCGGCGCGGGCTGGCTGGTCGGCATGATCAGCCTGTTCCAGTCCTCCACCGTGCAGAGCTCCACCGGCGTCGGTGACGAGTTCGTCTACATCATCTGCGCCGTGGTCGGCGGGTGCCTGCTCACCGGCGGCTACGGCTCCGCGGTCGGTGCGGCGCTGGGCGCGCTGATCTACGGCATGACCCGGCAGGGCGTGGTCTACGCCGGCTGGGACTCCAACTGGCTCTACGCCTTCCTCGGCGTGATGCTGCTGGCCGCCGTCCTGGTCAACAACTGGGTGCGGCAGCGGGCGGAGCGGCTGCGGTGAGCGGGGAGCCGTTGATCGAGGTCACCGACCTCGGCAAGAGCTACGGCAGCGTCGTCGCGCTGCAGGGCGTCACCACGACGGTCCGCGCCGGCGAGGTCACCTGCGTGCTGGGCGACAACGGGGCCGGCAAGTCCACCTTCATCAAGATCCTCTCCGGGGCGCACGAGCACTCCGAGGGCAGCTACCGGGTCGACGGCGTCGAGCAGCACATGTCCAGCCCGCGCGACGCTCTCGCCCTCGGCATCGCCACCGTCTACCAAGACCTGGCCGTCGTCCCGCTCATGCCGGTGTGGCGCAACTTCTTCCTGGGCTCGGAGCCCCGGAAGGGGCCGTTCCGCATGCTGGACGTCGACCTGATGAAGCGGACGACGAAGGACGAGCTCGCCGCGATGGGCATCGACCTGCGCGACGTCGACCAGCCCATCGGCACGCTGTCCGGCGGCGAGCGGCAGTGCGTGGCCATCGCCCGGGCGGTGCACTTCGGCGCGCGGGTGCTGATCCTCGACGAGCCCACCGCGGCGCTGGGGGTCAAGCAGTCCGGCGTGGTGCTGCGCTACGTCGCCGCGGCCCGGGAGCGGGGGCTGGGCGTCGTGTTCATCACGCACAACCCGCACCACGCCTACCCGGTGGGCGACCGCTTCCTGGTGCTGCGCCGCGGGCGGAGCATCGCCGACCGGGTCAAGGCCGACATCGGCCGCGACGAGCTGGTCGAGCTGATGGCCGGCGGCGCCGAGCTGGAGGCGCTGGGCCACGAGCTGGAGCGCGCACCCGGGGTCGACCCCGTCGGTTGATCGCGACCGGCGTTCAAGTCGGAGCGGTTCCGTGTCGATGGGACAGGGACAACGGAGCGGGCCGGGAGGTCCGTGACGGACTGGTCCCAGTCCGCCCCGGCGTGTTGCGCATGTGACTCGTGGGGCGGGTGGGACAGTCCACCGGCTCGCTCCGCCATCCCTCTTCCCCAGGGAGCGCCCCATGTCGCAGCGTCCGCTGCGTGCCCTGCTCGTCGCCTCGGCGACGGCTGCCGCCGTCGTGCTCGGCGCAGGACCGGTGCTGGCCGCGCCGCCGGCCCCCGGCAACCCCAGCGACGGCGAGATCTCCGCGGCCCAGACGGCGCAGGACGCCGCGGCCGCCGAGGTGGGCCGGATCGCCGGGCTGGTCGCCGCCGCGGACGCGCAGCTGCAGCAGGTGCAGGTGCAGGCCGAGGCCGCCGGCACCGCCTACGACGCGGCGCAGGAGGCGCTGGCCCAGGCCCGGGCCGCCGCCGAGCAGACCGCCGCGCAGCTGGCCGCGGCGACCGCGCAGGTCACCGCCGCCCAGGGCCGCATCTCCGACTTCTCCCGCGACAGCTACATGAACGGCGCCGCGCTCACCAGCGAGGTCGTGCTGCTCGACGTCCGCGGCCCCGGCGAGCTCGTGCAGCGCGCCGCGATGCTGGAGTGGGTGGCGAACAACCAGCTCGACGTGCTGGGCGACCTGGAGACCGCACAGCTGCGGCAGGCCAACGCCGACTCGGCTGCCCGGCAGGCCGTCGACCAGCAGGCCGCCGCCGAGCGGGCCGCCGCCGATGCCAAGGCCGCCTCCGACGCGCAGGTCGTCGCCCAGCAGGCCGCCTACGCCGAGGTCAGCGCCCAGAAGGCGAGCTACGACGCCCAGCTGCAGGCCGCCCAGGTGCAGCTGCTGTCGCTGCAGGGCGCCCGCAACGCCTACCAGGCGTGGCTGGACCAGCGGGCCGCCGAGGAAGCCGCCGCCGCGCGCGCCCAGCAGCAGGCTGCTGCCGCCGCGGCTGCTGCCGCCGCCGGCGCCCGGAACACCCCGTCCGGCGCGCAGGCCGGGTACGTCCTCCCCGCCGCCGGACGGACCAGCAGCTGCTACGGCTCGCGCTGGGGGACGACGCACCTCGGGGTGGACATCGCCGCCCCGATCGGCACGCCGGTCTACGCCGCGACCGCCGGGACGGTGCAGCGGGCCGGCGCGGCCACCGGCTTCGGCCAGGCCGTGTACGTGCTGGGCACCGACGGCGCCGTCACCGTGTACGGCCACGTCAGCCGGTACTACGTGCGCGCCGGGGACCGGGTGCAGGCCGGCGAGCAGATCGCCGACGTGGGCAACGAGGGCCAGTCGACCGGGCCGCACCTGCACTTCGAGGTGCACCCCAGCGGCGCGATGTACAGCGGCGCGGTCGACCCGGTGCCGTGGATGTCGGCCCGCGGCGTGGTCATCCGCGGCTGCTGACACCGGACGCGACGGAGGCCCGGTCCCTGGTGGGACCGGGCCTCCGTCGTGCGGGGGTCAGCCGGTCGGGCTGGAGCTCGTGCCCGCGCAGTTGGCGTCGGTCCAGCTGCTGATCTCGTCCTCGGCCGGCTGGGCCGTGGAGCTCAGGTCGCTGGTCGCTTGCTGGAACGCGGCCTGGCCCTCGGGGGTGGTCAGGTCGTTGGCGGAGGCCACCTGCGCGAGCTGGTCGTAGGCGTCGCGCAGCGTGTGGAAGGGCGCGGTGATGTCGGCGGGGGGCTGGAGGGTGTCCAGGGTGGACACCAGCTGCGGGAGCAGGGTGGACAGCTGGTCGGGGGTGGCCGCCTCGAGCTGGCCCTGCAGCTCCGCGAGCGCGGCCTCGCTCTCGGTGCAGAAGGCCTGGGCCTCGCTGTCGCCCTCGGGGGTGGCGGAGCTGCTCGGCGCGGCCGACGAGGTGGCGGCGCTGCTCGGGGCCGGTGCGGCGGAGTCGTCGGAGCCCCCGCAGGCGGCCAGGCCGAGCAGGGCGGTCGCGGACAGGGCGGCGAGTGCAGGTCGCAGGCGCATGGCCGGAACGGTGACGAGACCCGCCGGGGCCTGCCCGCCGTCGCCGGACCGCACCCGCGGGTGCGGTCCGGCCGGGGGTCAGCTGGTGGGGGAGGCCGACTCCGTGCTGCCCACCGCGCCGCCGCAGTTGGCCGCGACGTAGGACTGGATCTCGCCCTGCGCCGGGCCCGCGGCGGTCTGCAGCTGGTTGACCTGGTCGAGGAAGGCCTGCTGGCCGTCGGGGGTGTTCAGGTCCAGGCCCTGGATGCTGCTCGCGAGCTGCTCGACCGCGGCGGTGGCGGTGCCCCAGGCGTCAGCGATCTCGGCCGGCGGCTCGATGGCGGTCAACCGGGACGCGGCGTCGGAGAACAGGCCCGGGATGGCCGAGGGGTCGGCGGTGGCGGTGACCGCGTTCTCCAGGTCGGTGAACGCGTCCTGGGCGTCGGTGCAGAAGGCGGCGGCCTCCGGGTTGGCCGAGGCGGACGTCCCGGCGGCGCTGCTGCTGG
The DNA here is from genome assembly GCF_024124375.1 of Klenkia sp. PcliD-1-E. GTDB lineage: Bacteria > Actinomycetota > Actinomycetes > Mycobacteriales > Geodermatophilaceae > Klenkia. Next base: position 8,704 of record NZ_JAMXRZ010000008.1, on the reverse strand, counting down.
TCGCCGCGGACGACGACGTGGAGCTGGTCGAGGCGGCGGTGTCGTCCGAGCCACCGCCGCAGGCGGTGAGCAGGGCGAGGGCGGCGGCCCCGGCCAGGACGGACTTCAGGGGGGTCGTCAGGCGCATGGGGCCAGGCTACGGACCCGCGGCGCACCGGACCTGCTCATCCGCTCGGTGTCTAGAGTCCGGCTGTGGACGCCCCCGTCGACCCCCGCCGGTCCTGGTCGCTGCCGGCCCCGGGTGAGCTGCCCCGGGTGGCCGACCCCGAGCCGTTGGTCACCCGGGTGCTCGCGCCCAACCCCTCGCCCATGACGCTGGACGGCACGAACACCTACGTCGTCGGTGCGCCGGGCAGCGGCCAGGCCGTGCTCGTGGACCCCGGGCCGGACGACGCGGCGCACCTGGCCGCGGTCACCGACGCGCTCGCTGCCCGGGACGCCGAGGTGGTCGGGGTGCTGGTCACCCACCACCACGGCGACCACGCCGAGGCCGCGCTGCCGTGGGCGGCCCGGTTCGGCGTGCAGGTGGCGGCAGGCAGCGGCGACGTCGCGGGCCCCGACGGGCGGGTGCTGGCCGACGGCGACGCGGTGGCCCTAGCCGGCACCCGGCTCGACGTCGTCGCGACACCGGGGCACACCCGCGATCACCTGGCCTTCCGCACCGAGAGCGGGTCGGTGCTGGTCGGCGACCACGTGCTGGGCCGCGGCACGTCGGTGGTCACCCACCCGGAGGGCGACGTGCTGGCCTACCTGGACTCGCTGCGCCGGGTGCACCGGCTCGGACCGTCGGCGCTCTACTGCGGGCACGGCCCCGAGCTCACCGAGGACGTCGGCGCCGTCCTGGACTTCTACGCGGCGCACCGGGCGTACCGGGAGTGGCAGCTGCTGGAGGCGCTCCTGCCGGGGGCCCGCACGGTCGAGCAGCTGGTCGCGCACGTCTACGCGGAGGTGCCGCGGGCGGTGTGGCCGGCCGCCGAGCAGTCCACCCGGGCGACGCTGGCCAAGCTGTCGGCCACCGGGCAGGTGGTGCGCGGCGCCGGGGACAGCTGGCGCCTGGCGTGAGCCGTGCCAGGCTGGGCGGGTGAGCGAGCACAGCGCGGTGCCCGTCGTCCGGGCCGCGGACAGCGAGGCCGACCAGCGCCGGGTGGCCGGGGAGCTGCGGGCCCGGGGCATCGGCCGCGGCGACCGCGTCGTGGTCAGCGCTGCCGCCTCGCCGCAGCTGCTCGCCGTCGTCCTCGGGGCGCTGCGCTCGGGCGTCGTCCCGGTCGTGCTGGACCCCGCCCTGCCGGCCGCCGAGCGGGCCGAGCTGGTGGCCGACGCCGACCCGGCGCTGGACGTCGGCGGCGACCCCGGTCAGCTCCTGGGCGACCACGAGGCCGACCTCGCCCCGTTCCCGCTGGCCCGGCCGATGCACTACACCTCGGGCACCACCGGCCGGCGCAAGGGCGTGTGGTCCGGGGTGCTGACCGACGACGACGCCCGCGCCCTGGCCCGCGAGGAGATCGACCTCTGGGGGTTCACCGCGGACGACCGCTACCTGCAGCTGTCCCCGCTGCACCACTCGGCGCCGCTGCGGTTCGCCGTGCACACCCTGCTGGCCGGTGGCGAGGTGCTGCTACCCGGCCCCTTCGACGCCGCCCGGGCCGCCGCCACCATCACCACGCAGCGGCCGACCACCACGTTCTGCGTGCCCACCCACCTGCAGCGGCTGCTGCGCGAGGACGTCGAGTGGACCAGCTTCCGGCTGCTGGCCCACGCCGGCGCGCCCTGCCCGGAACCCACCAAGCGGGCGGTGCTCGCCGCGCTGCCCGACGGCGCGGTGCAGGAGTTCTACGGCTCGACCGAGGTGCAGTTCACCGTCTGCACCACCGAGGACTGGCTGGCCCACCCCGGCAGCGTCGGCCGGGCCCGCCCCGGCCGGCGACTGACCGCCGACGAGCGCGGCCAGCTGTGGTGCGAGGTGCCGCGCTGGGCCCGGTTCGAGTACTGGCGCGCCCCGGAGAAGACCGCCGCGGCGTGGGACGGCGACCGGGTCACCGTCGGCGACCTGGGCCGGGTGGACGAGGACGGCACGGTGTGGCTGGACGGCCGCCGCGAGGACCTGGTCATCTCCGGCGGCGTCAACGTCTACCCCGCCGAGGTCGAGGCGGTGCTCGACGGGCACCCGGACGTCGTGGAGTCCGCGGTGTTCGGGGTCCCGGACGACGAGTGGGGCCAGCGGGTGGTCGCCGCCTACGTCGGCCCGGTGGCCCCCGACGAGCTGCGGTCGTGGGCCCGCGAGCGGCTGGCCCCGGCGAAGCGACCCAAGACCGTGCACCGCCTCGAGGACCTGCCGCGCACCTCCACCGGCAAGGTGCGCCGGCTCGACCTGCCCGGGGTCCTCGGCCTGTGACCGACGGGCACGACGTGGTGGTCGTCGGGGCGGGCTCGGCCGGGTGCGCGCTGGCGGCCCGGCTGGTGGACGCCGGACGGCGGGTGCTGCTGCTGGAGGCCGGCGCCGACCACCGTCGTCCCGAGGACTTCCCGGCCACGGTCCGCGACGCCGCCACGATGGGGGCGGCCACCCCCGGCCACCCGGCGAACTGGGACCTCACCGGCGAGCTGGTCCCGGGCGTGCGCTGGCCGGTGCCCCGGGGCCGGGTCGTCGGCGGGTCCAGCGCGCTCAACGGCACCTACTTCATCCGGGCCACCCGCGAGGACTGCGACGGCTGGGCCGCCCGCGGCAACGACCTGTGGTCCCACGCGGCCCTGCTGCCCGCCTTCGAGCGCAGCGAGGCCGACCCGCTGCACGGCACCACCGGGCCGGTGCCGGTCGCCCGCGCCACCGATCCGCACCCGGTCACCGACGCCTTCACCGCCGCCTGCCAGGAGCTGGGGTTCCCGGCCGAGCCGGACAAGAACGGCGACGCCCCGCCTGGGGTGGGCCCGGTGCCGGTCAACGTGCGCGACGGCGTGCGGGTGAACACCGCGATGGCCTACCTGTCGCCCCGCCGGGACCACCCCGGGCTCACCGTGCGCGGGGACAGCCCCGTCGTCCGGGTGCTGGTCGAGCGCGGCCGGGCGGTCGGCGTGCGCTGCGCCGACGGCACCGAGCACCGCGCCGCCGAGGTCGTGCTGTCGGCCGGCGCGGTCGGGTCGCCGCACCTGCTGCTGCTGTCGGGCATCGGCCCGGCCGACCAGCTGAGCGGCCTCGGCGTCGACGTGCTGGTCGACGCGCCCGGGGTGGGGGCGGACTTCACCGACCACCCCGACCTCTACGTCACCTATTCCCCGGCGCACCGCACCCCCATGCCGCGCGGGATGCTGCCGCTGACCACGGCGCTGAACACCCCGGACCACCTCGAGGTCATGCCCTGGCTGAAGCCGTTCTCCAAGGTGATGCTGGACCGGTCGCAGGGCGGGGCGCTGTCCGCGCTGGCCGAGGTGCTCCGCCGCCCGGCCGCCACGCTGCGCGCGGTCCGGCACGCCGACCTGCGCAAGGTGCTGCAGCACGCCCGCACCCGGGACGACCTCTACCTCGGCGTCGCGCTGCAGGCCGAGGAGAGCCGCGGCCGGATCAGCCTGACCAGCACCGACCCGGCCGTGCAGCCCCGCATCGAGTACCGGTACCTGTCGACCGCCGGCGACCGGCGGCGGATGCGGGAGGCCGTGCGGCTGGCCGCGGAGCTGCTCGCCACCCGCTCGATGGCGCCGCTGGTCGCCGGGCGCACCGACCTGCCCGACGCCGTGCTGCGCGAGGACGCGGCGCTGGACGACTGGACCCGCACCCACCTGGCCACCGCGATCCACCTGGCCGGCAGCGCCAGGATGGGCCCGGACGGCGACCCCGGCGCCGTGGTGGACCAGCACCTGCGGGTGCGCGGCGTCGAGGGCCTGCGGGTCGCCGACACGTCGGTGCTGCCGGTCGTGCCCACCCGGGGACCCGCGGCCACCGCGGTCGCCATCGGCGAACGGGCGGCCGAGCTGGTGTGCACGTCCTGAGCGCCCGGTGCGCCGTATCCTGCCCGTCATGAGGGAGCAGCTGCGCCGGTGAGCTCCCCGTACCCCCCGATGCCCTACTCCGGCCAGCACGGCGCCCCGCACCTCGACCCGGGTGTCGCGGGCCTGGACGCGCCCCGCCGGCCGCCGCGCCGCCGGCTGTTCGGCCGCGGCCTGGCCGAGGGCGAGCCGACCCCGAGCGCGGCCGACGTCGCCGCCTGGACCGGCTTCCTCGGCACGCCCGTGCCCTCGCCGCGGCGGATCGGCGTCGTCGCGCTCAAGGGCGGCGTCGGCAAGACCACCCTGTCGGTCCTGCTGGCCAGCACCATCGCCCGGTCCCGCCCCGACCCGGTGCTGCTGTTCGACACCGACACCACCTTCGGCTCGCTGGCGCTGCGCACCGGCGTGCCGCTGCAGGCCTCGGTGCACGAGCTGGCCGCGGCGGGTGACCCGGGCCGGTTCGAGGTCCTCGCCGGCGCGCTGGCCCGCTCGGCCGACGGCGCCTGGGTGCTGCCCAGCGGCCGGGACCCCGAGCAGAGCGCGGCGCTGACCGAGGAGCTCTACACCCAGGCGATGAACGCCGTGTACCGGCACTTCGCGGTCATGGTCACCGACTGCGGGGCGGGCCTGGCCACGCCGCTGATGCGCCGCGTGGTCAGCGGGTGCCACAGCCTGGTGCTGGCCACCTCGCCCAGCGTCGACGGCGTGCTGGCCGCGCACAACGTGCTGCGCTGGCTGCGCGCCAGCGGGTTCGCCGCGCTCGCCGACCGCAGCGTCGTCGCCGTGACGAACGTGCCGTCGCGGGGTGCCGCGGTGGACGTCGCCGAGGCCCGCTCCCGGTTCGCCGGGCTGGCGGGGGACTTCCTGACCGTGCCGTCGGACCCGCACCTGGCCACCGGCAGCCAGCTGCGGCTGGAGCTGCTCGAGGCCGGCACCCGTGCGGCCGCCGTCCGGCTGGCCGCCTCGTCGCTCGGGGCGGCGCTCGCCACCCGATGAGCGAGCTGGACGACCCGGTCGGCAGCTCGCTGCACGGCCCGCACGCCGCCCTGGCCCGACGGGTCGGGCGCACCGCCACCTACCCGGCCGACGTCGCCACCTTCTGCGCGGTCCCCGCCGACCCGGCGCCGCAGGACTGGGCCGACCTCGCCCGGCTGGTCGGGCCCGGCGGGCTCGCGGACCTGTTCACCGCGCCCGGCACCCCGCCGCCGGACTGGACGCCGGAGTTCGCGATGCCCGGCCGCCAGCTGGTCGCGCCCGTCCCGACCGGCGACGTCGACCCGCGGGTGGTGGAGCTCGGCCGGGACGACGACCCGGCGATGCTGCAGCTGGCCACCGCCACCCGGCCCGGACCGTTCTTCGCCCGCACCGCGCGGCTGGGCACCTTCCTCGGCGTCCGGGACGGCGGGGAGCTGCTGGCCATGGCCGGCCAGCGGCTGCACCCGGGTGGCTGGGTGGAGATCAGCGCCGTCTGCACGGCGGAGCGCGCCCGCGGGCAGGGGCTGGCCGCGGTGCTGGTGGCCGCGCAGGTCGCCCGCACCGCCGCCGACGGCGGGCGGGCCTTCCTGCACGTGGTGGACACCAACGCCGGCGCGCGGGCGCTCTACGCCCGGCTCGGGTTCACGCAGCGGCGACCGGTGCTGTTCCGGGGGTTCCGCGTCCCCGGGTGAGGCAGCCGCGCTAGTCGGCGACCGCGACCCGGACGTCGTCGACGGTGAGGGTCTGCAGCTCCTCCAGGGTCGGCTGCCGGCCCACGAGCCGCAGCCGCTGGGACTGCACCTTCCGCAGCTTCTCGAACAGCTTGCGGGCCTCGCGGGCGTTGCCGAAGTCGGCGCCGCGCGGCACGGTCTCGAAGTGCAGCCGCAGCATCGCGCCCGCCTGCGGTCCGAGCAGGTAGTCACCGCTGGTGATCATGCTGGTGATGATCCGGGTGAGCTCCTCGGGCCCGTAGTTCTCGAACTCCACCGTCTTGACGAACCGCGAGGCCAGGCCCGGGTTGGCGTCGAGGAACTGCACCATCTCGTCGGTGTAGCCGGCGGCGATGACGGCGAGGGAGTCGCGGCGGTCCTCCATCAGCTTGACGATCATGTCGACCGCCTCCTGGCCGAAGTCGTTGCCCCCGCCCCCCGCCTGGCGGGTGAGCGTGTAGGCCTCGTCCAGGAACACCACGCCGCCGGCCGCCTCGTCGAACACCGCCGCGGTCTTCTCCGCGGTGTGCCCGATGTACTGGCCGACCAGGTCGCGGCGCGAGACCTCCTTCAGCGGCCCGCCCGGGAGCACGCCGAGGGCGGCCAGCAGCTGGCCGTAGATGCGACCCACGGTGGTCTTGCCGGTGCCGGGTGCGCCGGCGAAGACCAGGTGGTGGCTGGCCCCGCCGACGGCCAGGCCCGCCGCCCGCCGCCACTCGTTGACCTGGATCTCGTCGATGATCGAGCGGACCTCGGCCTTGACGCCGGCCAGCCCCACCATCGCGTCGAGCTCGGCCAGCAGCTGCTCCACCCGCTCCGGGTCGCCCTTCGCGCTGGGGGAGCTGCCCACCCCGACCGAGGCCGCCGCGGGTGCCTCGGTGACCGCGACGTCGGCCCCGGCGGCGACCGACACCCCGGCGTCGCCGGTGCGCTCGGTCCGGCAGGCCTCGACCCGGCCCGACGTCCCGGCGCCGAACTCGACGTCCGGGCCACCGGTCCCGCGCACCGAGCACCGGCGCAGCGTCGCCGACGCGCCCTGCGCGACCGCCACCCCGGGGCCGCCGGAGGTCTCGACCTCGCAGCCCTCCAGCACCGGGCGGGCCGAGGCGTAGGCGTAGACCCCGCGCGCACCGGAACCGCGGACCACGCAGTCCCGCAGCACGGGGTCGGCGCCCAGCCGCACCACCACCGCGTCGTCGGCGCTGTCGGCGACGGTGACCCGCTCCAGGGTGCCGCCGGAGTCCTCGACCACCAGGCCCTGCTGGGCGCCGGTGACGGTGCAGTCGGTCATCTCCAGCGTGCTGCGGTCGGTCACCCGCACCCCGGCGCCGTGGCCGGCCTCCAGCACGCAGTCGGCGAGGACCAGGCGGGCCTCCTCGGCGTCCACGACGTGCGCCTGCCGGCCGACCAGCACCAGGCCGCGGACGGTGACGGCGCCGCCGCGCACCCGCAGCGTCGGCTCGTGCGCCGAGCCGCCGACCCGGACCTCGGCGTCGGGGGCCGCGGTGATCACGAGGTCGCGCGCGCGGACGTCGAGCACCTCGTCGTAGCTGCCGGCGGCCACCACGACGGTGGCCCCGGACGGCGCGTCCAGCAGCGCCTCGGCGAGGGTGGGATAGGCCCCGGGGCGGTCGGCGTCCACCTGCAACGTGCCGCTCATGGTCGGGTCAGCTCCTGTCGTCGGCCCGGCCCGACCCTAGTGCGCGCCGCAGCCCTAGGCTCGCGGAGGTGACCGGACCGGAGGACGCCGACCCGGCCCCGGGCGGCCTGGACGGCGCCGCCTTCGGGTCGGCCCTGGCCGCCGCCGCCGAGGCCGGCGACACCGCCGGGTGCCTGGCCCTGCTGCGCACCGCCGAGCTGGCGCTGCCGCTGTCCGACGCGGCGGCGGCCGGCGCCGAACCCGCGGCCTGGCCCACCGCGGCGTCCGACGGGCGCACCTGGGTGCTGGCCTACACCTCCGTGGACCGGATGCTGGAGCTCACCGGCGGCGGGGTCGGGCACTGCCGGGCGGTCACCTTCACCGAGCTGGCGGCGGGCTGGCCGGACACCCGGTGGGGGCTGGCGGTCGACCCCGGCGGGGCGCACCCGTTCCTGCTGGAGTCCGGCACGGTGGCCCGGCTGGCCGCCCCGACGCTGGTCGAGGACGCGCTCGCCGAGCCCGACCGGCTGCCCCCCGTCGTGCAGCAGGTGCTGTCCCCGGTAGAGGTGGCCGCCCGGCTCGCCGACGGCGAGGGCCGGGTGTCGGGCTACGTGCAGCACGCGCGGGACACCGCCCACGTGGGGGCGCCGACGGCCCTGCTGGAGGCGGTCGGGCGGGGCCACGAGGCCGACGAGCTGCTGTCGGCCACCGGTTCGCTGACCGTGCTGCGGTGGGCGGTGGTGGGCCCCGAGCTCTACCGCACCCCGCTGGGCGGGACCGACGAGGAGCGCCGCGCCGCGGTCGCCGGGTGGGTGGTCGAGGACCCCCCGTTCACCGGCACCGGGTTCGCCTCCCCGGACTCCCTGGTGCGGGAGTACCGGGTGCAGGGTCTGCTGCTCCCGCACGGCGCGCAGCTGCTGGAGCTGGAACCGGACGGCACCGAGTGCCGCCGCGCGCTGTGGGACGGGCTCCGGGAGACCTGGGTGCTCGTCCTGGAGCAGCAGCCGTGAGGACGGCGGGGCACCGCGCGCGGTGGGACGGCGAGGAGTGGCGGGCCACCCCGGAGCAGCGCGGTGACGGCCTGTGGGTGTGGCTGGTCGCCGAGCGGCCGCGCGAGGGCTTCCTCGCCCTGTCCGACGACGGCCCGTGGGTGCACGAGGTCCCGGCCGCCGCGTGCGACGCCGTCCTGCTGGTGCGGCTGGCCGGCTCGTGGCGCGGCAGCGACGTCCTCGTGGTCGACGAGCGGTCCGATGACCTGCTCGTGGAGTTCCGCGGCGGGTCGGTGCTCGAGGCGCGCGCCGCCGGCTTCGAGCCGGTGGCCCGGGGTGTGCACCGGCGGTGGGTGCCCCGGGACGAGGTGCGCGGGTTGTTCGAGGAGCAGACCCGGGTGGACGGCTGACCG
>NZ_JAMXRZ010000089.1 GCF_024124375.1 Klenkia sp. PcliD-1-E | reverse complement strand
CCACGTGTTACTCACCCGTTCGCCACTAATCCACCAGCAAGCTGGCTTCATCGTTCGACTTGCATGTGTTAAGCACGCCGCCAGCGTTCGTCCTGAGCCAGGATCAAACTCTCCGTAGATGAATTCAACCCAGACCAAGAACCAAGACCTGACAGATCTCGATCATCAATCCAGAAACCCCCGAACCCGAAGATCCGAGAGGTCAAACATATGGCACTGACTTTCGGCACGCTGTTGAGTTCTCAAAGAGCGGACGCACAAGAACCCCGGCCTCCCGGCCTTCGATGTCTCGGCTTGTTGTCCTGCTCGGCGCCTCGGACCCGACCTCGCGGTCGTCCCCGGCGCAGAGAGAAAGTTACGTGCCGGGCCCGCCCGTGTCAAACCGCCCTGCGGGTGACCCGCGCCACGCGGTCGACATCCGGCGGTCACGGGCCGTTCACACGGCACGGAGGCGCACAGGGCGAGGAGGCCCCACCGGACGGTGGGGATCCCCCCTGGGCAGCTCAGACGGGTAGTCGAACCCCGGCGACGGTGCGCTTCCCGCGGCGGAGGACCACCCAGCCGCCGGCCAGCGCAGCACCAGGGGGCACCGGCGTGTCGGCGTCGGCGACCCGCTCGTTGTTCAGGTACGCGCCGCCCTCCTTGACCGTGCGCCGCGCATCGGACAGCGACGAGCACAGGCCGGTGCGCTGCAGGAGCGCGCCGACCGTCGGCAACCGACCGTCCACGAGGTCGTCGGGCCCGAGCTCGACGGACCCGGCCTCCGACAGCGCGGCGGTCAGCGCTCCCTCCCCCAGCCCGGCCAGGTCGTCCCGGCCGAACAGGGCACGGCCGGCGGCCTCGGCCTGGGCGAGCTCGTCCTCGCCGTGCACCAGCCTCGTCAGCTCCTCGGCCAGGGCGCGCTGCAGCTCCCTCGCCTGCGGTCGCTCCTCCGACGACGCGATGAGCGCTGCGACCTCGTCCTCGGGGCGCTCGGAGAACAGCCGGGCCCACGACCGCGCGTCGACGTCGTCGATGCCGAGCCAGTACTGGAAGAACGCGTAGGGGCTCGTCAGCTCCGGGTCCAGCCACACCGTGGCACCCTCGGTCTTGCCGATCTTCTTGCCGTCGGACGTGGTCAGCAGCGGGGTGGCCAGCGCGTGGGTGCCGACACCGTCGGTACGCCGCACCAGGTCGACACCGGCGGTGATGTTCCCCCACTGGTCGGAGCCGCCGCTCTGCAGCGTGCAGCCGTACCGCAGGTACAGCTCCCGGAAGTCGTTGGCCTGCAGGATCTGGTAGCTGAACTCGGTGTAGCTGATGCCGACGTCCGAGCTCAACCGGACGGCGACCGCCTCCTTGGCCAGCATCCGGTTGACCCGGAAGTGCTTGCCGATGTCCCGGAGGAAGTCGATGGCGCTCAGCGGCGCCGTCCAGTCCAGGTTGTCCACGTAGATGGGCTCGCGCAGACCCAGCTCGGCAGCCGGCCGGTCGAGGAAGGGGGCGACCCGTCGCTGGATGCGGTCCACCCACCGGGCGACCTCGGCGGGGTCGTTGAGCTGCCGCTCGGACGTCGGCCGGGGGTCACCGATCAGCCCGGTGGCCCCGCCGACCAGCACGATCGGCTGGTGCCCGGCGCGGTGCAGCGCCCGCAGCACCATGAACTGCAGCAGGTGCCCGACGTGCAGGCTGGGCGCGGTGGGGTCGAACCCGCAGTAGTAGGTGACCGGCCCCGCCGCGAGCGCCTCGCGCAGCTCGGCCTCGTCGGTGCTCTGGGCGATCAGGCCCCGGCGGTGCAGTTCGTCGATCACATCGGTGCCACTGGTCACGGGGCACCATCCTGCCCGGCCCCGGGACGACGCCGGCGGACCCCTGCCCGGAAGGCGCTCACCGTGCGGTGCCCGGTCTCGGTGAACCGCCACGGCAGGTCGGCGGCGTGCGTGATGCCCACCCGCGGCCCGGCCGTGACCCCGTCAGGCGGCGTCCCGTGGTGCAGCCGCACCGGGGAGCCGGGGTCGAGCAGGTCGGCGTCCCGGTCGTCGGCCCCGATGCCCAGCGCGGCGGTGAGCCGGGCCGGCCCGCGGGCCAGGTCGCGCACCGAGGAGGACGGACGGCGGCCGAGGGCCAACTGCTCCCCCACCACCACCTCGCCGGCACGCAGCAGCACCGCGCTCCCGACGCCCGCCGGGCCGGTGACGACGTTCGCGCACCAGTGCATGCCGTAGCTGAAGTACACGTAGAGCCGACCCGGTGGGCCGAACATCACCGAAGACCGCGGGGTGGGTCCGCGATGGGAGTGCGCCGCGGGGTCGTCACCCGCCCCCGAGTACGCCTCGACCTCGGTCAGCCGCACCGCCGTGGTGCCCTCCGGCCGGTCGGTGACCAGCCAGCACCCCAGCAGCGCCGGCGCGACCACCTCGGGCCGGGCGAGCAGCTCGTCGGCGCTGACGAGCGGGCCCGGCATCTACAGCGCCGGCGCGACCGGGGAGTCGGCGGCCCAGCCGCGGTGCTCGGCCACCAGGGCACCGAGGGCGGTCAGCTGCTCGGCCACCCGCTCGGGCGCCGTCCCCCCGCGGGCCTTCCGAGCGGCCAGCGCGCCCGGCACGGTGAGCACGGTGCGCACCTCGGGGGTGAGGTGCGCGGAGACCTCGGCCAGCTGGGCGTCGGTGAGGTAGGGGAGGTCGACGCCGAGGGCTTCGCACCGGGCGACCATGGCGCCGCTGATCTCGTGCGCCGACCGGAACGGGACGCCGGCCGACACCAGCCACTCGGCGACGTCGGTGGCCAGCGCGAACCCCTGCGGTGCTGCGGCCTCCAGCACCTCCGGGCGCAGGGTGAGGGTGGCGACCATGCCGGTGACCGCGGGCAGCAGCAGGGCCAGCTGCTCGACGGAGTCGAAGACCGGCTCCTTGTCCTCCTGCAGGTCACGGTCGTAGGCCAGCGGCAGGCCCTTGAGCATGGTCAGCAGACCGGTCAGGTTGCCGACGAACCGGCCGGCCTTGCCACGGGCGAGCTCGGCGATGTCGGGGTTCTTCTTCTGCGGCATGATCGAGGACCCGGTGGCCCAGGCGTCGTCGAGGCGCGCCCAGCCGAACTCGGTCGACGTCCAGAGCACGACCTCCTCCCCCAGGCGGGACAGGTGGACGCCGAGCAGGGCCGCGGCGAAGCAGAACTCCGCTGCGAAGTCGCGGTCGCTGACCGCGTCGATCGAGTTGTCGCACGCCCGGTCGAAGCCGAGCTCGGCGGCGACGGCGTCGGGGTCCAGCCGCAGGGACGACCCGGCCAGGGCGCCGGCGCCCAGCGGGCTGACCGCGGTGCGGCGGTCCCAGTCGCGCAGCCGGTCGACGTCGCGGGCGAAGGAGTGCGCGTGCGCCAGCAGCTGGTGGGCGATGAGCACCGGCTGGGCGTGCTGCAGGTGCGTCATGCCGGGGGCGGCGACGTCGCGGTACCGCTCGGCCAGGCCGACCAGCGCCTCCTCCAGGTCGGCGACCGCACCGACCAGGGCGCGGACGTGGTGGCGCAGGTAGAGCCGCAGGTCGGTGGCGACCTGGTCGTTGCGGGAGCGGCCTGCGCGCAGCTTGCCGCCGAGGGTGCCGAGCTTGGCGGTGAGGCCGCGCTCGAGGGCCTCGTGCACGTCCTCGTCGGCCTCGATGGCGGTGAAGGTCCCGTCGGCGACCTCGGCCGACAGCTCGGTGAGCGCGCCGACCATCTGCCCGAGCTCGTCGGCGGTGAGCAGGCCGGCGCGGTGCAGCACCCGGGCGTGCGCGCGGGAGGAGGCCAGGTCGTAGGGCGCCAGCCGCCAGTCGACGTCGGTGGACTTCGACAGCGCCGCCATCGCCGCGGACGGACCGCCGCCGAAGCGGCCTCCCCAGAGTCGGGTGTCGGATCCGGCCGGTGCGCTGCTCACGGGTGTCCTTCTCGGTCGGCGCCGCCGGCGGCGAGGGCCAGCAGTCGTTCGGCCAGGGCGGGGCCGCCCTGGGGGTCGCGGGAGACGACCAGCAGAGTGTCGTCCCCCGCGATCGTGCCCAGGACGTCGGGCAGGCCGGTCTTGTCCATGGCGGAGGCGAGGAACTGCGCAGCACCCGGCGGGGTGCGCAGCACGGCGAGGTTGGCCGAGCCCTCGGCGCTGGTCAGCAGCTCGGACAACATCCGGGTGAGCCGGGCCGGCGCGGACTGGGCGGGGCGCAGCGGGGCGTTCTCCGGCGGCAGCACGTAGGAGGCGGGTGCGCCGTCCGAGCCGCGCAGCTTGACCGCACCGAGCTCCTCCAGGTCCCGCGACAGCGTGGCCTGGGTGACCTCGACGCCGGACTCGGCGAGCAGGCGGGCCAGCTGGCCCTGGGAGGTGACCGGCTGACCGGCGATCAGCTCGGCGATCCGGGCGTGCCGGGCCGACCGGGTCAGCGCGCCGGTCACCGCCGGCCCAGCAGCCAGGTGAGCAGGGCCTTCTGCGCGTGCAGCCGGTTCTCCGCCTCGTCCCACACCGCGCTCTGCGGGCCGTCGATCACCGACGCGGCGATCTCCTTGCCGCGGTAGGCGGGCAGGCAGTGCAGCACGACGGCGTCGGCGGCCGCCCGGGCCAGCGCCGTGTCGTCCAGGGCGTACGGCAGGAACGGGGCGATCCGGGTGTCGTACTCGTCCTCCTGGCCCATCGAGACCCAGGTGTCGGTGGCCAGGACGTCGGCGCCGTCGGCCGCGGCGGCGGGGTCGGCGGTCCAGGTCACCGATCCGCCGGTCTCCGCGGCCACCTGCGCGGCCCGGGCCATGATGGCCGGGTCCGGCGCGAAGGCCTCCGGCGAGCCGATCCGCACGTGCATGCCGGCGGTGGCGCCGCCCAGGGCGTAGGAGTGCGCCATGTTGTTGGCGCCGTCGCCGAGGTAGGTCAGCGTCAGCCCGGCCAGCGTCGTCCGCCGCTCGGCGACGGTCTGCAGGTCGGCCAGGATCTGGCAGGGGTGGTAGTCGTCGGTGAGGGCGTTGACCACCGGCACCCGGCTGACCGCGGCCATGGCCTCGAGCCGGTCCTGGCCGAAGGTGCGCCAGACGATGGCCTCGACCTGGCGGTCCAGCACCCGGGTGGTGTCCTCGACCGGCTCGCCGCGGCCCAGCTGGGAGGAGCCGGCGTCGATGACCAGCGGGTAGCCGCCGAGCTCGGCGATGCCGACGGAGAAGGAGACCCGGGTGCGGGTGGAGGGCTTGTCGAAGATGACCGCCACCGACTTCGGCCCGGCCAGCGGCTGGGGGGCGTCGGGGGTGTGCCGGGTCTTCTTCAGATCGGCGGCCAGCGCGAGGACCTCGGCCTGCTCGGCCGGGGTGAGGTCGTCGTCCTTGGTGAAGTGCCGGGGGCTCACGGTGCGGTCTCCAGGGCGGTGTCGAGCACGGGCGGGAGCGCGGCGACGAACCGGTCGACCTGCTCGTCGGTGACGACGAGCGAGGGCGCCAGCCGCAGGACGCCGGGCGCCACCGCGTTGGTCAGGTAGCCGGCGTCGCGCAGACCGGTCTCCACGGCACCGGCGACGTCGGCGGTGAGGACGACGCCGAGCAGCGCGCCCCGGCCCCGGACGCCGGACACGCCCGGGTGGCCCAGGCCCTCGATGCCGGTGGTGAACCGGTGCTCGAGGTCCTTGGCCCGCTCCAGCAGGCCTTCGTCGCGGATGGTGTCCAGCACCGCCAGGGCGGCCGCGGCGGCGATCGGGTTGCCGCCGAAGGTGGAGCCGTGCGAGCCGGCGCCGAACAGGTCGGCGGCGTCGCCGAAGGCCAGGGTGGCGCCCAGCGGGAGGCCACCGCCGAGGGACTTGGCCAGGGTGATGACGTCGGGGGCCACGCCGTCGGCGGCGTGCGCGAACCAGGAGCCGGTGCGGCCGATGCCGGTCTGCACCTCGTCGACGGCGAACACCGCCCCCACCTCGGCGGCCTGGGACGCCGCGGCCGCGAGGTAGCCGGCGGGTGCGGGCAGCACGCCGCCCTCGCCCAGCATCGGCTCCAGCAGGACCATCGCGGTGGCGTCGGTGAGCTGCAGGGCGCCGGGGTCGCCGTACTCGACGTGCCGGACGCCGCCGGGCAGCGGTGCGAAGGCCTGCGCCTTCGCCGGCTGGCCGGTGAGCGCCAGCGAGCCCATGGTGCGGCCGTGGAAGGAGCCCAGCGCGGTGACCACCTCGGGCCGGCCGGTCAGCCGGCTGATCTTGAAGGCGGCCTCGTTGGCCTCGGCACCGGAGTTGCAGAAGAACACCCGCCCGGGGCGGCCGGCCAGCTCCAGCAGCCGCTCGGCGAGCAGGACACCGGGCTCGTGCATGGCCAGGTTGGACACGTGGCCCAGCCGGGCGGCCTGGTTGGTGATCGCGGCGACCACGGCGGGGTGGGCGTGGCCGAGGATGGTGGTGGCGATGCCGCCGAGCAGGTCGACGTACTCGCGGCCGTCGACGTCCCACACCGAGGCGCCGCGGCCGAACTCCAGGGCCACCGGCGGGGTGCGGTAGTTGCCCATCATCACCGTCGACCAGCGGCGGGTCAGCTCCTCCGTGGTGGTCATGCCGGCCCCTCCTTCTCGGTCGTCGAGGTGGGGACGACCATCGTCCCGGTGCCCTCGGTGGTGAACATCTCCAGCAGCAGGGCGTGCGGCAGCCGGCCGTCGACGACGGTCGCGCGCTGCACCCCGCCCTGCACCGCCCGCAGGCAGGCGGCCATCTTGGGGATCATCCCGGCGTCCAGCGTCGGGAGGATCGTCTCCAGCTCGGCCGCGTCGATCTGCTCGACCAGCGAGGACTTGTCCGGCCAGTCGGAGTAGAGGCCCTCGACGTCGGTGAGCACGACGAGCTTGACCGCACCCAGCGCCACGGCCAACGCGGCGGCGGCGGTGTCGGCGTTGACGTTGTGCAGCTGGCCGTCCCTGTCCGGCGCCACGGTCGCGACCACGGGGATGTTGCCGTTGGCCAGCAGCGCGGTGACCGGCGTGGGGTCGACCTCGACGACGTCGCCGACCAGGCCGACGTCGACCGGCTGCCCGTCCACGACCGCGGTGGTGCGCTCGGCGGTGAACAGCCGGCCGTCCTCCCCCGACAGCCCGACGGCGAGCGGGCCGTGGGTGTTGATCAGCCCGACCACCTCGGGGCCGACCTGGCCGACCAGCACCATCCGGACCACGTTGATCGTCTCCGGGGTGGTGACCCGCAGGCCGCCGCGGAACTCGCTCTGCACGCCCAGGCGGGACAGCATCGCGCTGACCTGGGGGCCGCCGCCGTGCACGACGACCGGCAGGATCCCGCAGGTCCGCAGGAAGACCATGTCCTCGGCGAAGGCCGCCCGGCACTCCTCGTCGACCATCGCGTGGCCGCCGTACTTCACGACCACGACGTTGCCGTGGAACTCCTTGAGCCAGGGCAGCGCCCCGGTGAGGACGGCGACCTTGCGGGCGTCGCCCTCGGGGTCGGGGGTGCGCATGACCCGGCTGGTGCCGTAGCGCCGCTTGGGGGGCGCCTCGTCGGGCCGGACGTCGGGGGGTGTGGGGTCCTGCGCGGTCATGTCGAGTAGGCCGAGTTCTCGTGGACGTAGGCGATGGACAGGTCGTTGGTCCAGATGGTGGCCTGCTCGGAGCCGGCAGCCAGGTCGACGTCGATGGTGATGGCCCGGCCGGTGAGGTCGACGCCGCCGCGGTCGTCGCCGATGGCGCCGCCGCGGCAGACGGTGACCCCGTTGATGGTCACGTCGACCCGGTCGGCCTCGAAGGCGGCGTCGGTCGTGCCGATGGCGGCCAGCACCCGGCCCCAGTTGGGGTCGTTCCCGAACAGCGCGGTCTTGAGCAGGTTGTTGCGGGCGCACGCCCGGCCCGCCTCGAGGGCGTCCTGCACCGAGGCGGCGTTGCGCACCGTGATGGCGATGTCCTTGGTGGAGCCCTCGGCGTCGGCCAGCAGCTGCATGGCCAGGTCCAGGCAGGCCGCGTCGAGGGCCGCGCCGAACTCCTCGGCGGTGGGGGTGGTCCCCGAGGCGCCGTTGGCCAGCACCAGCACCGTGTCGTTGGTGGACAGGCACCCGTCGGAGTCCACGCGCTCGAAGGAGTGCGCGGTGGCGTGCCGGAGCGCGGGCTCGAGCAGCTCGGCCGGGACGACCGCGTCGGTGGTGAGGACGACGAGCATGGTGGCCAGGCTGGGCGCGAGCATGCCGGCGCCCTTGGCCATGCCGCCGACGGTCCACCCCGACCCGGTCTGCACCGTGGTCTTGGGCACCGAGTCGGTGGTCATGATCCCGCGGGCCGCGGCCGGGCCGCCGTGGGTGGACAGCTGCCCCGCGGCGTCGGTGATGCCGGCGGTGAGCTTGTCCATGGGCAGCCGGACGCCGATCAGCCCGGTGGAGGCCACCGCGACGTCGATCGCGCCCAGGCCCAGAGCGGCCGCGGTGTGCTCGGCGGTGGCGTGGGTGTCGCCGAAGCCCTCGGGCCCGGTGCAGGCGTTGGCGCCACCGGAGTTGAGCACCACGGCCCGCACCCGGCCGTCCGCCAGCACCTGCCGGGACCACAGCACGGGCGCGGCCGGGAAGCGGTTGGTGGTGAAGACGGCGGCCGCGGCGTCGTCCGGGCCGTCGTTGACGACGAGGGCCACGTCGGGGTCGCCGGAGGCCTTGAGCCCGGCGGCGACGCCGGCGGCCCGGAAGCCGGCGGGGGCGGTGACGCTCACGGCGCGACCCCCACGACCGGCAGGCCCAGGGTCTCGGGCAGGCCGAGGGCGATGTTCGCGCACTGCAGCGCGCCGCCCGCCGTCCCCTTGGTCAGGTTGTCCACGGCCGCGACCGCGACCAGCCGGCCGGCGTCGGGGTCGACGGTGACCTGCAGGGCGACGGTGTTGGCGCCGAGGACGGCGGCGGTGGTGGGCCACTGGCCCTCGGGCAGCAGGTGCACGAAGGGCTCGTCGGCGTAGGCCTCGGCGTAGGCGGCCCGGACGGACTCCGCGGTCGTGCCGGGGGTGACCTTGGCCGAGCAGGTGGCGAGGATGCCGCGGGCCATGGGCACCAGCGTCGGGGTGAAGCTCACGCCGACGGTCCTACCGGCGACCTCCGACAGGTTCTGCACCATCTCCGGGGTGTGCCGGTGGACACCGCCCACGCCGTAGGCGCTGACCGCACCCATGACCTCGGACCCGATCAGGTTCGGTTTGGCCGCCCGGCCGGCACCCGAGGTTCCCGAGGCGGCGACCACGACGACCTCGGGCTCGACCAGCCCGGCGGCCAGCGCGGGAGCCATGGCCAGGGTGACGCTGGTCGGGTAGCAGCCCGGGACGGCGATCCGCCGCGCCCCGGCGAGCTTGCCCCGCTGGCCCGGCAGCTCCGGCAGGCCGTAGGGCCAGGTGCCGGCGTGCTCGCTGCCGTACCACCGCGCCCAGGCGGCCGGGTCGGCGAGCCGGTGGTCGGCGCCGCAGTCCAGCACCAGCACGTCGTCCGGCAGCCCGGCGGCGATCGCGCCGGAGGCGCCGTGCGGCAGGGCCAGGACGACGACGTCGTAGCCGGCGAGGTCCGCGGGCTCCGAGGGCTGCACGACCATGTCGGCGTAGGGCAGCAGGTGCGGCTGGGACTCACCCAGGCGTCGGCCGGCGCTCGATGCCGCGTGCACCCCGGCCAGCTGCAGCTGCGGGTGCCCGGCCAGCAGCCGGCACACCTCACCGCCCGCGTACCCGGTGGCGCCGGTGACCCCGACCGTCCACGTCCGCTCTGCGCTCACGATGCATGAGTATGCACTACTCCGGATGAATGTGCGGACGCGGGGTGGTCCCCGGGCGCGGCCGCCCCGCGACCGGGATGATCACGGGTGCGGGGCCGATCGCCGTCCCGCGCCCGTGCTCGCTGCAGGAGAGGCTTCCCCGTGGCCGCGTTCGACCGCGTCGTCATCGTGTTCAACCCGCACAGCACCGGCGACGCCCCGACGCTGGCGCGGGAGCTGCGCGACGACCTCGCCGAGCGGCACCCCGACCTGCCGCTGGAGCTGGCGCCCACGCAGCGCGCCGGGCACGGCCGGGAACTGGCCGCCGCGGCCGCGCGGCAGGGTCGCCCGCTGGTGGTCTCGGTCAGCGGCGACGGGGGCTACAACGACGTCGTCAACGGCCTCATGGACGCCGGCAACCCCGCCGCGGTCGCCGCCGTCCGGGGCGCAGGCAACGCCAACGACCACCGCCGGGCCACCAAGCGCCGTCCGCTGGACGCGGCGGTGTCCCACGCGCTGCTGACCGGTAGGACGGAGCGTTTCGACCTGCTGCGGTTGACCGTCACCCCCGCCGGTGGCGAGCCGGTGGTGCGGTACGCGCACTCCTACATCGGGCTGGGCATCACGCCGGTGGTCGCGGTGGACCTGGAGCAGGGCGGCAAGGGCTCGTGGCGGGAGATCCTGGCCGTGGTCCGGGGCTTCCGGCGGTTCCGGCCGTTCCCGGTCGAGTTCGCCGACGGCCGGCGGGTCGAGGTCGACAGCCTGCTCTACGCCAACATCGACAGGATGGCGAAGGTGGCCACCCTCTCGCAGGACGGGCGGCCCGACGACGGCGAGTTCGAGCTGGTGCTGCTCCCCCACCACAGCAAGCTGCGGGTGCTGCTCACGGCGGTCCGCTCGGCCACCATCGGGCTGGGCCCGCAGCCGCACGCCACGCACCACGAGCTGACGATCCGGGCGCCGATGCCGCTGCAGCTGGACGGCGAGCTGGTGGAGCTCGACGCCGACACCCACGTCGCCGTCGACGTCGTCCCGGGCGCCCTGCGCACGGTGGGCTGACCTCAGGCGACCGGGTCGGTGTCCCCGTAGGGCAGCAGCCGGACCTGCCGTTGGGTGCCCTCGGGCACCGTGGCGGCCAGGGTGTCCACGGCGTCCTTGCCGGCCCGCACGAACCGGCCCGACCAGTGGTCGAGGCGGCCCTCGGCGACCGCGGCCACCAGCTCGACCACGGCCGAGGCCGGCGTCCAGTCGGTGAAGCCGTCCCACATCGCCATCGACCGCGTCATCGGGGTGTCCACCACGCCCGGCGCGACGTCGAAGGCCAGCACGCCCGAGGCGGCGAGGGACTCGGTGATACGCAGGGCGCCCGCCTTGCCGACCGAGTAGGCGCTGTAGTCCGGGTTGGCCCAGGTGGACATGCCGCTGGCCAGCCCGACCACCCGGCCGCTGCCCCGCTGCACCATGGCCGGGACGACGGCCTGGACCAGGTGGAAGGGCCCGCGCAGCTGGCTCTCCACCACCGACCACCACTGGTCGGGGTCGGCCTCCCACACCGGCACCTCGGCGGTGTCGATGAGCCCCGCGTTGTTGACCAGCAGGTCCACCGGGCCCAGCTCCGCGGTCACCCGGTCCACCGCCGCGTGCACGGCGGCCAGGTCGGTGACGTCGGCCGGCACGGCCAGCCCGACGCCGTCCAGGGCTGCGGCGAGCCGGTCCGCGCCGCGGGCCAGGCCGGCCACCCGGGCCCCGCGGGCGGCCAGCCCGCGGGCCAGCTCCAGGCCGATCCCGGTGGAGGCGCCGGTGACGAGCGCGACCTGCCCGGCCAGCGACCGGTCAGGCACGCAGCACGGCCCCGTGGTCGGCGGCCGCGGCGGCCACCGCGGCGTCGAAGGCCTCCCGGGCCTGCTCGCCGGTCAGCGTGCGGTCCGGCGCGCGGAAGGTGAAGGCGTAGGCCAGCGACTTCCGGCCCTCCCCGACCGAGGGTCCCTCGTACACGTCGAAGAGCTGGAGGTCCTCCAACAGGTCTCCCGCTGCCCGGCGAAGGGTCTCGCGCACGGCCGCCTCGGGCTTCGCGGACTCGACGACGAGCGCGGCGTCCATCCGCACCGGCGGGAACGAGGAGATCTCCGGCGCCTGCGCGACCGACTTCTCCGGCAGCGCGTCCAGGTCCAGCTCCATCCCGCAGGTGCGGGCGGGCAGCTCCAGGTCGGCGCACACCCGGGGGTGCAGCTCACCGGCCCAGCCGACGACGACCCCGTCGACGACCAGCTCGGCGCAGCGGCCGGGGTGCCACGGCAGCCGGTCCCCGGCCCGCACGACCAGCTCCACGCCGGCGGCACCGGCGACGGTGCGGGCGGCCTCGACGGCGTCGGCCCAGTCCGCGGCCCGGCCCGGGCCCCAGTGCCCGCGCGGCTCCCGCAGCCCGCTCAGCGCCACGCCCACGTGCCAGGGCTGGGCCGGCACCGCACCGAGCAGCGCAGCGAGGACGTCGTCGTCGGGCCGGCGGTCGACCGGGGGCAGCGGCGCGGCCGACACCTCGCCCGGGGTGAACACCACGCCCAGCTCGAAGACCGCGAGGTCGCGTTGGCCGCGGCCGATGTTGCGGGCCAGGGTGGCCAGCAGGCCCGGCAGCAGGGACGGCCGCATGGCCGGCTCCTGCTCCGACAGCGGGTTGCGGAGCGTCAGCAGGCCCTCGGTGGGCAGGCCGAGCGCGGTGAGCGCGGTCGGCCCGACGAACGGGTAGGCCGGGGCCTCGGTGTACCCCGCGTCGGCCAGCGCCCGCCCCACGGAGCGGCGGCGGCGCTGCGCGGGGGTGAGCCCGCGGCCGGGCGGCGCGGTGGGCAGCGCGCCCGGGATCTCGTCGTAGCCCACCGCGCGCACGACCTCCTCGACCAGGTCGGCGGGGTCGGTGAGGTCCGGGCGCCAGGACGGCGGCGTGACGGCCAGCAGCGCGCCGTCGGCGTCGACCGCGCAGCCGACGGTGCGCAGGGCGTCCACGACGGTGTCGGGCGCGATCGGGATGCCGGCGACCGCCTGCGGCCGGTCCGCGGCGAGGGTGATCGCCGGCCGGGGCACGCGGGTGTCGACGTCGACCACGCCGCCGGCGACCCGGGCACCGCCGAACTCGGAGAGCAGCTCCGCGGCCCGGGCGAGGGCGACGACGGTGACGTCGGGGTCGGTGCCGCGCTCGAACCGCTTGGCCGCCTCGCTGGGCAGCTTGTGCCGGCGCACGCCGCGGCCGATCCCGGTGGGTTCCCAGTGCGCGGCCTCCAGCAGCAGCGCGGTGGTCGAGCCGGAGACCTCGGTGGTGGACCCGCCCATGACGCCGGCCAGCCCGATCGGCCCGCTGTCGTCGGTGATGAGCAGGTCGTCGGCGTCCAGCGCGCGGTCGGCGCCGTCGAGGGTGGTCAGCCGTTCCCCGGGCCGGGCGGTGCGCACGACGACCGGACCGCGGACGGCGTCCCGGTCGAAGGCGTGCATCGGCTGGCCGAGCTCGAGCATCACGTAGTTGGTGACGTCGACCGCCAGCGAGATGGACCGGACGCCGCAGCGGGTGAGCCGTCGCCGCATCCACCAGGGGGTGGGCGCAGCCGGGTCCAGGCCCTCCATCGCGATCATCGAGAAGCGGTCGCAGCGGGCGGGGTCGGCGACCTCGACGGCCCAGGCCGGTTCGCCGGACCAGGCCGGCGGGGTGGCCGCAGCGGGGTCCTGCCAGGGCGCGCCGAGCGCGGCGGCGACCTCCCGGGCCACGCCCCGGATGGCCATGCAGTAGCCGCGGTCGGTGGTGACCTCGAGGTCGAGCACGACGTCGTCCAGCCCCAGCACCCCGGCTGCCGGCGTCCCCGGCTCGATGCCGTCGGTGCCCAGCACCAGGATGCCCTCGTGGTCCTCGCCGATGCCCAGCTCTCGGACGCTGCAGATCATGCCGTCCGACACCCGGCCGTAGGTCTCGCGCGCGGCGATCGCGAACTCCCCGGGCAGCACCACGCCGGGCAGCGCGACGACGACGAGGTCGCCGACGGCGAAGTTCCGGGCGCCGCAGACGATGCCGCGGCCTTCCCGCCCACCACCCCCTGCGTCCCCGGGGTTGCCCACGTCCACCCGGCAGTACCGGATCGGCTTCTTGAAACCGGTGAGCTCCTCGATCTCCAGCACCTTCCCCACCACCAGCGGTCCGGTGGTCTCGGGGGTGCGCAGGACGGCGTCGACCTCCAGGCCCTGCCGGACGAACGCCGCGTCGAGCTCCTCGACACCGGTGCCCGCGGGCAGGTCGACGTGCTGGGACAGCCAGCTGATCGGGACCCTCACTACTGCTCCACTCCGAACGCGCTGGTGAACCGGACGTCGCCCTCGACGATGTCGTGCATGTCCGACACCCCATGGCGGAACTGCAGGGCCCGCTCGATGCCCATGCCGAAGGCGAACCCGCCGTAGACCTCGGGGTCGAGGCCGCAGGCGGTGAGCACCCGCGGGTTGACCATGCCGCAGCCGCCCCACTCGACCCACTGCGGGCCGTCGCGGTGCTCGGGGAACCAGACGTCGAACTCCGCCGACGGCTCGGTGAACGGGAAGAAGTGCGGCCGCCAGCGGATCTCGGAGTCCGGGCCGAACAGCGCCCGGGCCAGGGCCTCCAGCGTGCCGCGCAGGTGCGCCATGGTCAGCCCGCGGTCGATCGCCAGGCCCTCGACCTGGTGGAACACGGGGGTGTGCGTGGCGTCGAGCTCGTCGGTGCGGAACACCCGGCCCGGCGCCACGACGTAGATCGGTGGCGTGCGCTCGAGCATGGAGCGGGCCTGCACCGGCGAGGTGTGCGTGCGCAGCACCAGCCCGGAGTCCTCGGGCGCGACGAAGAAGGTGTCGGCCAGCGACCGGGACGGGTGGTCGGGGCCGGTGTTGAGGGCGTCGAAGTTCAGCCACTCGCTCTCCAGCTCCGGGCCCTCGGCCACCTCGTACCCCATGCCGACGAAGACGTCGGCGATCCGGTCCTGGATGGTGGTCAGCGGGTGCCGGGCGCCGCGGCGGGTGCGGCCGGTGGGCAGCGTGACGTCGACCCGCTCCTCGGCCAGCACCCGCTCGTCCCGCTCGGCGGCGAGCACGGCCAGCCGGGCGTCGTAGGCCTCGGTCAGCGCGACCCGGGCGGCGTTGACCCGCTGCCCGGCGTCCTTGCGGGCGGCCGGGGGCAGCGCCCCGAGCTCGCGGCGGGCCAGCAGCACCGGGCCGCGGTCGCCCAGGTGCGCGGGCCGGACGGCGGCCAGGGCGTCGAGGTCGGCCGCGGCGGCGAAGGCGGCCAGGCCCTCGGCGACGGCGGCGTCGAGGGCCTCGGGCGAGAGGGCCGCGACCTGCTTGGGGTCGAATGGGTCGTTGGCGCCGGACACGGGAGGCCATTCTGCCTGCCCGGTCGAGGTCATCCCCCGGGTGCGGGGGGCAGCAGGCCCGAGAGCCCGCCCCAGGCGAGCAGGGTGAGCTGCTCGACCAGCTCGGCGGCGGTCACGCTGCGCTCGGTGGACCACCAGTGCGCGGCCAGCTGCACCATGCCGACGATGCCGTAGGCCCAGGTCTTCGTGGCCTGGGGGCTGCGGCCCAGCGAGACCAGCCGCTCCCCCATCACCCAGGCCAGCGCCTCGGCGACCTCGCGCTCGGTCTGGGCGACCAGGTCGGCCCGCCCGGCGCGGCCGGCCTGGGCGTAGGCGAACCGGTACAGCGCCGGCTCCTCCTCGATGATGGCGACGAAGGCGGCGACGACGGCGCGCAGCCGGTCGCGGTCGGTCGCCCGGTCCATGGCCAGCTCGCCGAGCAGGCGGGGCAGCAGGATCTCGGTGCTGATCTGCTCCAGGACGGCGTCGACCAGCTCGTCCTTGTCGGTGAAGTACCGGTAGAGCACGGTCTTGCTGACCCCGGCGGTGCGGGCGACGTCGTCGACGGCGAGCTCGGGGCCGGTGCGCCGGACGGAGTCGACGGCGGCGGTGACGAACTGGACGCGGCGGGCGCGCCGGTGCTCGGTCCAGCGGGAGGATCGCCCGTCGGCGCGGCCGGTGGTCGTCACGGTCGGTCATCCTCCCATCCCGTCACCCGCCGGTATGTGTACGGACGTACGCATCGTCCCGTACGGTGGTCGGCGTGACCGACGAGCGGACCATGCGGGACCGGATGCTGGCCGGCGAGGAGTACGTCGCCGACGACCCCGACCTGGCCCGGGAGAACGCCCGCGCCCAGGCGCTGACCCACGCCTACAACACCACCGACCCCACCGACCGGGACCGGCTGCGCGCCCTGATGACCGAGCTGCTGGGGTCCTTCGGCGAGGGCAGCACCATCCTCCCGCCCTTCCGGTGCGACTACGGCTACCGGACGACGGTCGGTGCGCGGGTGTTCGCCAACTTCGGCCTGGTCTGCCTGGACGTCGGGCCGGTCACCATCGGCGACGACGTCCAGATCGGGCCCGGAGTCCAGCTGCTCACCCCCACCCACCCGATCGACCCCGTGCGGCGCCGGGAGCGGTGGGAGGGCTCGGCGCCCATCACCATCGGGGACGGCGTCTGGCTGGGCGGCGGTGTCGTCGTCCTGCCCGGGGTCACCATCGGCCGCGACACCGTGGTGGGCGCCGGGTCGGTCGTCACGAGGGACCTCCCACCCCGGGTCGTGGCGGTGGGCAACCCGGCACGGGTGGTCCGCGAGCTCGACGCGTGAGCGGCGGCCGGCGGTTCGACCCCGAGCGCCGCGACCGGCTCGTCGACGTCACGATCGACGTCATCGCCGAGCACGGCCTGGCCGGGCTCACCGCCCGCCGGATCGCCACGGCCGCCGACGTCCCGCTGGGCTCGGTGACCTACCACTTCGCGGGCCTGGACGACCTGGTCCGCGCGGCGTTCACCCGGCACGCGCAGCGGATGGCCGAGCTCTTCCGTGACCACTTCGCCCCGGCCACCGACCGGGCCTCCGTGCTGGAGGCGGCCACCGACTTCGTGCTCCGCGGCCACCTGGCCACCCAGCGGCAGTGGGCGATCGCCTACGAGCTGTACCTGGCCGCGCTGCGCGACCCGGCCCTGCGCGAGGTCACCGAGGCCTGGATGCGCAGCAGCCGGGACACCCTGCAGCGGGTGCTGGAGCCCGAGCTCGCCCGGGCGCTGGACGGCGTCATGGAGGGCCTGACCATGCACGCGATCCTCACCACCGCCCCGCCCACCCGCGCGGAGACCCGCACCGTGCTCGCCCGGGTCCTGCAGGTGGCCCCGTGACCGCCCCCACGCGCGACCTGCGCCGCGCCCGGGTCGCCGTGGCGACCTGCTTCGCGCTCAACGCGGTCTTCTACGCCAACCTGGTGCCGCGGCTGCCCGAGCTGCGCGACGACCTCGGCCTGTCCAACGCGGCCCTCGGCACGGCGCTGGCCGCGGCCCCCCTCGGCGCCCTGCTGATGGGCCCGGCCGCCGCCGTCCTCATCGGCCGGTGGGGCTCGGGGCCGGTGGCCTCGCTGGGTCTGCTCGGCCTCGGGGTCGGGGTGGCGGGCGCGGCCGCGGCGCCGTCCTGGTGGGTGCTGGCGGTCGCGCTGTTCGCGGTCGGCGTGCTGGACACCGTCGTGGACGTCGCGCAGAACGCGCACGGCCTGCGCGTCCAGCGGGGCTACGGCCGGTCGATCCTCAACGGCCTGCACGGGCTGTGGAGCCTGGGGGCGATGGCCGGGGGTCTGCTCGGCGCGCTGGTGGCCGGCCTCGGGGTGCCGCTGCAGGTGCACCTCGTGGTCTCGGCGGTCGTGTTCGGGGCCGTGGCCGTCGCGGTCCGGGCCTGGATGCTGCCCGGGCCCGACG
>NZ_JAMXRZ010000088.1 GCF_024124375.1 Klenkia sp. PcliD-1-E | reverse complement strand
CGCCCGACGTCCCGGTCGTCGTCCCGGGTCGGCCGGACCTGACCCGGCTGCGCCAGCTGGCCCGGGAGGGCCTGACGGTGCTGCTGGCCGCCGAGGCGCCCGACGTGCCCGCCCCGGACGCCGACGGCCCGGTCTCGGTCCGCCGCATCGACGACCTGGACCCCTCCGGGCTGCTGGCCGGCGCGCTGGGGGCGTGCGCCGACGAGATCTGGGTGCTGCGCCCCGACGCGCACGTCGCCGCCGTCCTCACCGACCCGGCCGACCTGCCGGCCGCCCTCGCCCGCATCACCCGCACCCTTCAGAGGACAGCCTGATGGCCTTCTACCGGCAGGTGGGCAGCGTCCCGCCCAAGCGGCACACCCAGCACCGCACCCCCGAGGGCGCGCTGTACCGCGAGGAGCTGATGGGCGAGGAGGGCTTCTCCTCGGACTCCTCGTTGCTCTACCACGCCGGCGTCCCCAGCTCGCTGGTCGACGCCCGGCCGTGGCAGCTGCCCGACCAGGCGCTCACCCCGAACGCCCCGCTGCTCCCCCGGCATCTCAGGCTGCACGACCTCGAGTTCGCCGCCGACGCCGACCCTGTGCTGGGCCGCCGGCTGGTGCTGGGCAACGCCGACGTCCGCATCCACTACTCGGTGGCCACGCAGACCTCCCCGTACTACCGCAACGCCACCGGCGACGAGTGCGTGTTCGTCGAGCGCGGTTCGGCCTTGGTGGAGACGGTGTTCGGGGCGCTGACCGTGGGCCCCGGCGACTACGTGGTCATCCCCCGGGCCACCACGCACCGCTGGGTGCCGGACGGGGAACTGCGCACCTACGCGATCGAGGCCAACTCCCACATCGCGCCGCCCAAGCGCTACCTGTCGAGGTACGGCCAGCTGCTGGAGCACTCCCCCTACTGCGAGCGCGACCTGCGCGGGCCCACCGAGCCCCTGCTGGTCGAGGGCACCGACGTCGAGGTGTACGTCAAGCACCGTGGGGGCGAGGGCTTGGCCGGCACCGTGCACGTCGTCCCCGAGCACCCCTTCGACGTGGTCGGCTGGGACGGCTGCCTCTACCCCTACGTCTTCAACGTCTCCGACTTCGAGCCGATCACCGGCCGGGTGCACCAGCCCCCGCCGGTGCACCAGGTGTTCGAGGGCGCGGGCTTCGTCATCTGCAACTTCGTGCCGCGGAAGGTCGACTACCACCCGCTGGCGATCCCGGTGCCCTACTACCACTCCAACGTCGACTCCGACGAGGTCATGTTCTACGTCGACGGCGACTACGAGGCCCGCAAGGGCTCCGGCATCGGCAAGGGGTCGATCTCCCTGCACCCGGGCGGGCACAGCCACGGCCCGCAGCCCTCGGCCATCGAGGGCTCCCTGGGTGCGGAGCACTTCGACGAGCTGGCCGTCATGGTCGACACCTTCCGGCCGCTCGCGCTGGGCGAGGCCGGGACGGCGTCCGACGACGGCCGGTACGCCTGGACCTGGTCCGGGCGCGGCCCCGCCTCGTGACCGCCTACCCCTACGGCGTCTTCTCCACCCCGGGCACCCCGCCGCGCACCGGGGTGCTGGTCGGCGACGAGGTGCTCGACCTGGCCGCGGCGTCGGGCGACCCGGTGCACGCCACCGGCAGCCTGGACGCCTTCCTGGCGCAGGGTCCGGCGTCGTGGGCGGCGGTGCGGGCCCGCCTGCCGGAATGGGCCGACGGGCCGCACCGGGTGCCGCTCCCCCAGGTGACCCTGCACCTTCCGTTCACCGTGGCCGACTACGTGGACTTCTACAGCTCGCGGCACCACGCGGAGAACGTCGGGCGCATCTTCCGGCCCGGCTCGCCCCCGCTGACGCCGAACTGGGAGCACCTGCCGATCGGCTACCACGGCCGGGCGGGGACGGTGGCGGTGTCGGGGACGGACGTCGTCCGGCCCTGCGGGCAGCGGCTGGACGACGGCAGCCCCACCTTCGGGCCCAGCCGGCGGCTGGACATCGAGGCCGAGGTCGGGTTCGTCGTCGGCGTGCCCTCGGACCGGCCCGTGCCCGTCGGCGCGTTCGCCGACCACGTCTTCGGCGTCTGCCTGGTCAACGACTGGTCCGCCCGCGACCTGCAGGCCTGGGAGTACGTGCCGCTGGGGCCCTTCCTGGGGAAGAGCTTCCTGACGTCGGTCTCCCCGTGGGTGGTCCCGCTGGCCGCGCTGGAGCACGCCCGCGTCGACCCGCCGCCGCGGGCCACCGCCGTCCTGCCCTATCTGGACGACGCCGGCCTGCGCTGGGGCCTGGACCTGCAGCTGGAGGTGCGGCTGAACGGCGAGGTCGTGTCGCGGCCGCCGTTCGCGCCGATGCACTGGACGGCACCCCAGCAGCTGGCGCACCTCACGGTCAACGGCGCCACCCTGCGCACCGGCGACCTGTTCGCCTCGGGCACGGTGTCGGGAGCCGAGCGCGACCAGCGCGGCTCGCTGCTGGAGCTGACCTGGGGCGGCACCGAGCCGATCCCCCTCGCCGACGGCACCACCCGCACGTTCCTCGAGGACGGCGACACCGTGACCATCAGCGCCACCGCGCCCGGCCCCGACGGGACCCGCATCGGGCTCGGCGAGGTCACCGGCACCGTCCGCCCCGCCCGCACCGACTGGAGCACCACGTGACCGACGACCTGGACGCCCTCGCCCGCACCGCCCGCCTCGACGTCCTGGTGGAGGGCTACGCCCGGGTGCCCCGGGTCGCCGGCACCGTCTCGGTGATCCGCGACGCCGGCCGGGTCATCGTGGTCGACCCCGGCATGGTGGCCGACCGCGAGCTGATCCTGCAGCCGCTGGAGGACCTCGGCATCGCCCCTGGCGACGTCACCGACGTGGTGGTCAGCCATCACCACCTCGACCACACCGTCAACATCGCGCTCTTCCCCCAGGTGCCGGTGCACGACGTCGCGTCGGTCATCACCGGCGACCACTTCGAGCGCCGCGCCGCCGACGGGGTGCAGCTCACGCCGTCCGTCCGGCTGCTGGCCACCCCCGGGCACACGCCGCAGGACATCACCACCCTGGTCGGCACCGCCGACGACGTCGTCGCCCTCACCCACCTGTGGTGGACCGCCGAGGGCCCGGCCGATGACCCCTACACCCCCGACCGGGACCAGCTGCGCGAGCAGCGCGAGCGGGTCCTGGCCCTGGCCACCCTCCTGGTGCCCGGCCACGGCCCGGCCTTCCGGCCCGGGCCCGGCACCCCGCGGTGACCGCGCCGCAGTCGCAGACCCTGGACCGGGGCCTGCGCATCCTCGAGCACCTCGCCGCCACCGGGTCGCCCCGGCCTGTCATGGAGATCGCCACCGCGGTGGGCCTGCACCGGTCCATCGCCTACCGGCTGCTGCGCACCCTGGAGGACCGCGGGTTCGTCGAGCGCGACGACGCCGGCCGGTTCGGCCTGGGCCTGACCGTGTCCGTCCTGGCCCGGGGCGTGCGGACCAGCCTGCAGTCCGCCGCCACGACCCGGTTGACCCCGGTGGCCGAGCGGTTCGGCTGCACCGCGTTCCTCGTCGTCCGCGCCGGGGACGACGCCGTCACCCTCACCAGCGTCGAGCCGCGCGACGTGCCCAGCCACGTCACCCGCCGTCCCGGCACCCGCCACCCGGTCGGCCACGGCGCGCCGGGGCTGGCCCTGCTGATGCCCGAACCGCCGGACGACGGCGACCGGCCCGAGCTGGTCACCGCCCGGGCCACCGGCTGGGCGGTCAGCGAGGGCGAGGTCATCCCCGGCGTCCGGTCGGTGTCGGCCCCGGTGCACGGCCCCGACGGCGGCGCCCGGGCGGCGGTGGCCGTGGTGCACACCGGCATCCCGCACGACGTGTCCGACGTCGGTGCGGCCCTGGTCGCCGCGGCGGCCGCGATCGCGGCCGACGCGCCCTGACGGGTCGGCTCAGCCGACATCCCGGCGGCCGAACCCGACGAACGCCACGACGGTGAGCGCTGCGGCGGCGGCCCCGACGACGACCAGCCCGGTCCAGCCGGGCGAGGCGGCGGTCACGTCGGGGACGTGGTGGAACGGGCTGATGCCCAGCGCCCACCCGGGCAGCCGGAAGGTGGGCCCGAAGAGGGTGAGCGCGAAGGAGGCCACGACGCCCAGCCAGCCGGCCAGGCGCACCGCGGGGCGGGCCCCGACGACGGCCAGGGCGAGGGCGACGACGGCCCACACCGCCGGGACCGTGGCCGCGGCCTGGGCCAGCACGTCACCGGCCCCGAGACCGGTGCCGGCCGAGGAGACGACCGCCCCCATCGTGGCGCCGGCGAGGAGCACGGCCACCGCCGGGGCGGCCAGCGCCGGCACGGCGTGGCTGGCGAAGAACCTCGACCGGCGCAGCGCACCGGCCAGCAGCGGCTCGACCCGGTGGTCGGTCTCCTCGGCGTGCACCCGCTGCGCGATCTGCACGCCGGGGACCGCGGCCACGATGCCGAGCAGGGACAGGAAGGTCAGCACGAACGCCGCCACCACGCTCGACCCACCGCCGGGGAGGAGGGCGCTGAACGGGGAGTCGGCCCCGTCACCGGCGACCGAGGAGACCACGGCGCCGAACACCGCGCCCAGCGCGGCGAGCCCACCGAGCCAGACGACGAGCTGCGCCCGGTGCAGCCGCAGCGCCAGACCCCACACCGAGGCCACCGCACCGGCGCGGGCCGGCCCGGGGCGGGCGGCGACGACGCCCTGGCCGAAGTCGCGCCGGCTCTGCAGCACGAACGCCAGCACGGCCAGGGCGAGCGCGAGCGCGAGGGCCGGCAGCAGCGGCCACCAGCGGTTCCCGGCGGCGGGCCGGGTCTCCTGCAGCCACCCCAGCGGGGTCACCCAGGTCAGCCAGGTCGCCGTCCCGCTGGCGTCGACGAACCCGCGGGCCAGGAACGCCACCGCCAGGGTGCCCACGGCGAGGCTGGTGGCCGACCGGGCATCGGCGCCCAGCTGCGCGGCCACTGCCGCGACCCCGGCGAACACCAGACCCGCGCCGGTGTAGGTGGCCGCTTGCACGGCGGTGTCGACGACGCCGCCGCCGACGGCGACGGTGACCGCCCAGGAGACGACCCCCAGCACGAGCGAGGCCAGCCAGGCCAGCCCCAGCGCGGTCTGCAGCCGGGCGGCACGGCCCACCACGCCCGACGCCAGCAGCTCGGCCTGCCCGGAGTCCTCGTCGGCCCGGCTGTTGCGCACGACGGTGGTGACGGCCATCAGCGCGGCCAGGAACCCGCCGAGCGCACCGGCCCGCCAGGCGTTGAACCCGTCGGCGGTCAGCAGGTCCCGGGCCGGCCCGAAGACCAACCCGAGCGCCGGGTTCGAGCCCAGGGTGGCGGCCAGCCCGGCCCGCTCCTGCGGGTCGTCGAAGAGCAGGTCGTAGGCCAGGATCGACGACGCCGACAGCGCGGTGGTGCCCACGATCCACGGCGCGATCGACCGGGCGTCCTGGCGCAGCGTCACCCGGGCCAGCGGCGCGACGCCCACGAGGGCGCTCACGACGCCGCACCGACCGGTTCGGGTTCCCGGTCGTACTGCCGCAGGAACAGGTCCTCCAGCGACGGCGGCGAGACCGTCAGCGAGGCCAGGTCCAGCCGCCCGAGCTCGGCGAGGGCGGCGTTGGTGCCACCGGGCTCGACCGCGGCGGTGAACCGGGCGCCGTCGCGGTGCACGTCGCGCAGGGCGCGCAGCGGCGGCAGCTGCGCCGCGGGGTCGGCGAGCACGGCCGTGACCGTCGTCCGGGTGTGCCGGCGCAGCTCGTCCAGCGTCCCGGACTCCACCACCCGACCGGCCCGGATGATGCTCACCCGGTCGGCCAGCGCCTCGACCTCGCTCATGATGTGGCTGCTCAGCAGCACGCTGCGCCCCCGGGCCTTCTCCGCGGCGACCTCCTGCTGGAACACCTCCTCCATCAGCGGGTCCAGCCCCGAGGTGGGTTCGTCGAGCACGAGCAGGTCGACGTCGGAGGCGAGCGCGGCCACGATCGCCACCTTCTGCCGGTTCCCCTTGGAGTACTGCCGCCCGCGCTTGGTCGGGTCGAGCTCGAACCGCTCCACCAGGTGCGCCCGGCGGCGCTCGTCCAGACCGCCGCGGAGGGCGCCCAGCAGGTCGATGGCCTCCCCGCCGGACAACCCGGGCCACAGCACGACGTCGCCGGGGACGTAGGCCAGCCGGCGGTGCAGCTCGACGACGTCGCGCCAGGGGTCGCCGCCCAGCAGCCGGACGCGGCCGGCGTCGGCCCGCAGCAGCCCGAGCAGCACCCGGATCGTCGTGGACTTGCCCGCGCCGTTCGGGCCGAGGAAGCCGTGCACCTCCCCCGGCCCCACCTGCAGGTCCAGCCCGTCCAGGGCGCGGAACGCGCCGAAGGTCTTCACCAGCCCCTCGACGTCGATCACCGGGGCACCGCCTGTCGCCGTCATCTCGTCCCTCCGTGGTGGGTGTGCGCGGAGAATAGAACTCAACGCACGATGAAATCAACAACCGACGAGATAGGCTCCACCGCGATGGCCGCCAGACCGACCGGACGACGTCCGGGCAACCCCGACACCCGGGACGCCGTGCTGCACGCCGCCCGCACCGTCTTCGCCGAGCTGGGGTTCGGCGGCGCCACCATCCGGCGCATCGCCGGGGAGGCCGGCGTCGACCCGGCTCTCGTGCACCACTACTTCGGCAGCAAGGACGAGCTGTTCCTCGCCGCGGTCCGCGCACCGGTCGACCCGGAGGCGGTCCTCGCCCCGGTGCTGGCCGGCCCCCGCGCCGGGATCGGCGTCCGGCTGGTGCACACGCTGCTCGGCGTGTGGGACGGCCCGGCGGGTCCGGCCCTGGTGGCCCTGCTCCGGTCCGCCGTCACCGACCCCCGCACGGCGGCCGCGCTGCAGGAGTTCCTGCTGCGCCGGGTCCTCGGTCGCATCGCCGCGGCCCTCGACGTCCCGACCGACGAGGTGTCCGTGCGCAGCGGCCTGGTGCTGTCCCAGGTGCTGGGGCTGCTCGTGGCCCGCTACGTGCTGCAGGCCCAGGACGTGGTCGACGCCGGGCCCGCCGACCTCGCCGCAGCCGTCGGCCCGACCGTCGATCGCTACCTCACCGGGGACCTCCGGGCACCCGACTGAGGTCCCGGTCACCGACGCGCAGGCCCCGGGGACGGCATGATGCGGCCATGGAGCAGCTGGAGCACACCAACCGCGAGGAACGCCGGGCCGCCGCCGAGGCGCTGCTGCCCGAGCTGGAGGACGCCGGGGTCACCGCCGTCGCCCTGCCCTGGGTGGACACCTCCGGCATCACCCGGGTGAAGACCGTGCCGCTGGCGAAGCTGCCCTCGGCGGCGGCGTGGGGGGTGGGCATGAGCCCGGTCTTCGACGGCTTCCTGCTCGACGACTCGATCGTGGCCGGCCGGTTCGCCGGCTCGGCGATCGGTGACCTGCGGCTGCACCCGGACCTCTCGCGCCTGGTCGTGCTGGCCGGGCAGCCCGGCTGGGCGTGGGCACCGGTCGACCGGTTCACCCAGGTCGGTCAGCCGCACGTGCAGTGCTCCCGCTCGCTGCTGCGCCGCCAGGTCGCCGCGCTCGCCGACGCCGGGTTCACCGTGCGAGCCGCGTTCGAGGTCGAGTGGGTGGTGGCCCGGCCGGACGGCCTGCCGGACGACGCCGACGCCTTCGTGCCGGCGCTGACCGGCCCGGCCTACGGGATGACCCGGCTCGCCGAGGTCAGCGACTACGCCCGCGACCTGCTGGACGCCCTCGCCGAGCAGGGCGTCGCCGTCGACCAGTTCCACCCCGAGTACGCCGGCGGTCAGCTGGAGATCTCGGTGGGCGCCGAGGACCCGGTCGGGGCGGCCGACACCGCGCTGCTGGTGCGGAACACCATCACCGCCGTGTCCGCCCAGCACGGCCTGCGGGTCTCCTTCTCCCCCAAGGTCACCGCCGACGGCGTCGGCAACGGCGGGCACGTGCACCTCTCGCTGTGGCGGGACGAGGAGAACCTGATGAGCGGCGGCGAGGGCACCTTCGGGCTCACCCCGGACGGCGAGGCGTTCACCGCCGGGCTGCTCGGGCACCTGCCCGGGCTGCTCGCCGTCGGCGCACCGTCGGTGGCCTCCTACCTGCGACTGGTGCCCTCGCACTGGGCCGGCGCCTACGCCGCCTGGGGGCTGGAGAACCGGGAGGCCGCGGTGCGCTTCGTGACCGGCCCGGACGGCAACCGGCAGTCCTCGGCGAACGTCGAGGTCAAGAGCTTCGACCTGGCCGCGAACCCCTACCTGCTGATGGCCGGCTGCCTGGCCGCTGGCCTGGCCGGGGTGCGCGCGGGGTCCCGGCTGCCCGACCCGGTCGGCGTCGACCCCGCCTCGCTGTCCGACGAGGGCCGGCGCGAGGCGGGCATCCGGGCGCTGCCCGCGACCCTGGCCGACGCGGTGGCGGCCTTCGAGTCCGACGAGGTGCTGGTCGAGGCGTTCGGCGAGGAGCTGGCCGCCACCGTCGTCGACGTCCGGAACGGGGAGATCGCGCTGTTCGAGGGCACCTCGCCCGAGGGCATCTGCCGCGCCGTCCGCTGGAAGCACTGACGTCTTCCCTCGTTGATCATGCAGAACGGCACCGCCGCCACGCCGGTGGGCGGCGCGCCGCGGTTGCGGTTCTGCATGGTCGATGCCGAAGTGCATGTTTACGACCCCGTGCGAGCGAGGTAACCTGTAGTCGTCGCTGGAGGTTCAGCGGCCACGACCACAGCCCACACGGAGGTGTTCACCCCATGCTCACCGCATACGACCCCTTCGGCTCCGCCAGCCCGTTCTCGCAGGCCTTCCGCGCCCTCGACCAGCTCACCGGCCGCGGCGGCACCACCACCGCCCGCGCCCTGGCCGGGATGCCGATGGACGCCTACCGGGTCGGCGACCAGTTCGTCGCCCACTTCGACCTGCCCGGCGTCGACCCCGGCTCGATCGACCTGTCCATCGAGGGCACCACGCTGACCATCAGCGCGCAGCGGTCGGTCCCCCAGCTCGAGGGCGCCGAGTGGGCGGTCGCCGAGCGTCCGTTCGGCAGCTACACCCGCCAGCTCGTCCTGGGCCGCAGCCTGGACACCGACAAGCTGGAGGCCAGCTACCACGACGGCGTGCTCACCGTCAGCATCCCGGTGGCCGAGAAGGCCAAGGCCCGAAAGATCACCGTCAGCCGCACGGACACGCCGACCACCATCGAGGGCTCCGAGCACCAGGCCGTGACGAGCTGACCGCCGGCCCGCCGGAGGGGCCCCCCGCCCCTCCGGCACCCGACCCGCTGGACCGGCTCGACGACCCCGACCGCCCCACGTACACGATCGGCCAGGCCGCCGAGCTGCTGGGCGTCCAGGTCGCCTTCCTGCGCAGCCTGGACAGCTCCGGGGTGGTCGAGCCGGCCCGCTCCGCCGGCGGGCACCGACGGTGGTCCCGGGCCCAGCTGCGGGTCGCGGCCCGGGTCCGGGTGCTGCTGGACGACGGCCACCCGCTCGGCTCGGCGGAGGTCATCATCGGCCTGCAGGACGACGTCGCGGCCCTGCGCGACGAGCTGGACCGTTCCTGACCTGCACGGACCCGTTCCGCGCGGTAAGCCCTGCTTGCGCTGTATAGGGTGATCCGGCCGCGCACGGGAACCACCCGTCGCCCCGGACGTGTGGAGTCCCCGTGCAGCTGTCCCGCCGTGCCTTCCTCGCCGCCACCGGCGCCGTCGCCGCTCCCCTCCTGCTGCCCGGGTGCGGGTTCGTCGGCGGGTCCAGCAGCAGCGGAGGGGGCACCGGGGCCGAGGGCACCCTGACCTTCACAACCTGGGGCACCGACGCCGAGCTCGCCGGGTTCCGCAGCGCCATCGACGCCTTCCAGCAGGCCAACGAGGGCGCGACGGTGAACCTCAACGCCGTCCCCTACGAGCAGATGTTCACCAACATCGACGCGCAGCTGCAGGCCGGGAACCCGCCGGACATCTTCCGGGTGCCCTACTACACCTTCGGCGCCTACGCCGGGGCCGGTCAGCTGCTGGACCTGAGCTCCTACCTCTCCGACGGGGTGCAGGACCAGTTCACCGAGACCGCCTGGGCCGCCGTGCAGAACGGCGGCTCCCCGTTCGGGCTGCCGCACCACACCGACACCTCGGCGATCCTCTACAACAAGCAGCTGCTCGAGGCCGCGGGGATCACCGACGTCCCCACCTCCGTGGATGACGCCTGGACCTGGGAGGAGCTCGGCCAGGTCGCCGACCGGCTCAAGGCCGGGTTGCCCTCGGGCACCTACCCCTTCGCCTACAACTGGCAGGGCAACGGCGTCACCCGCTGGCTGAGCCTGCTCTTCCAGGCCGACGGCGCCTTCCTCGACACCGACCAGAAGACCCCGCTCATCGACTCCGACGCCGGCCGCGCAGCCGTGGAGTTCTCCAGCTCGTTCTTCCGCAACGGCTGGGTGCCCGACACCGACACCACCACCTCCTCCACCTACGCCGCCGACACCTGGTTCTCCAGCACGGTCGCGATGGTGTGGTCGGGGGCCTTCCAGATCCCCGACGCCGACACCACCGCCGACTTCGAGTGGGGCGTCACCTACGCCCCGGTCGACGTCCGCGGCGGCGGCGACTTCGGCGGCAACGCACTGGTGGCCACGCAGGCCACCAACCAGCCCGAGCTGGCGGCGTCCTTCCTGGAGTTCGTGACCCAGCGCGACCAGATGCAGGGCTTCTGCCAGTCCGCGTCGCTGCTGCCCACCCGCCCCGACCTGCTCGACGGGTCGCTGTCCTTCGACGTCCGACCCGAGACCACCGAGGTCTTCGTCGGCCAGGCCGGCCAGGTGCAGCCGCAGGACGCCGCCCAGGTCGCCTCGCCGTCGATGTCGGGCATCATCCCGGTGCTCAAGACCCAGCTGGACGCCGCGTTCCTCGGCAGCCAGGACGCCGCCACGACCGTGACCAACATGGCGCAGGGGATCGCGGACGCCACCGGTGCCTGACCTCGCCACGGCACCGGTCGCCCCGGCGGCGGGCCCGCGGCCGGCACCGGCCCGGCGCCGGCGGCCGCGCGGGGAGTCAGTGGCCGCCTACGGGTTCATCGCGCCGAACTTCGCCCTGCTCGGGCTGTTCGTGCTCGTGCCGCTGGTCGGGGCGTTCGTGGTCAGCCTGCAGCGCACCGACGGGTTCGGCGACGGCGAGTTCATCGGGCTGGCTAACTACGGCCGGCTGGTTACCGACCCGGTCTTCTGGCGGGCGCTGGCCACCACCGCCGGGTTCACCGTCGTGGTCACCGCGGCGTCGATGGCGCTGGGGCTGGGCATGGCGGTGCTGCTGAACTCGGTGCTGCCCGCGCGCGGGCTCTTCCGGTCGGTGCTGATCCTGCCGATGGCCGTCTCGGGCGTGGCCACCGCGCTGATCGGCGTCCTGGTGTTTGACCAGAACAACGGCATCCTGGACAAGCTGCTCGGGGCGGTCGGCCTGCCCGAGGTGGACTGGCAGTCGCAACCGGTGCCGGCGTTCGCCAC
The DNA here is from genome assembly GCF_024124375.1 of Klenkia sp. PcliD-1-E. Classification (GTDB taxonomy): domain Bacteria; phylum Actinomycetota; class Actinomycetes; order Mycobacteriales; family Geodermatophilaceae; genus Klenkia. The sequence goes on along the minus strand of NZ_JAMXRZ010000088.1, from coordinate 6,624 downwards.
GATCGTGCTGGTCACCATCTGGTGGCGGACCGGGTTCAACATGCTCATCTACCTGGCCGGGCTGCAGGGCATCGGCCCCGACCTGCACGAGGCCGCCCGGCTGGACGGCGCCAACGGCTGGCAGCGCTTCCGGAACGTGACGCTGCCGCTGCTGGGCCCGTCGTCCTACTTCCTGGTCGTGCTCAACGTCATCTACTCGTTCCAGGTCTTCGACATCGTGTTCGTGCTGACCGGCGGCGGGCCGCAGGGTGCGACGAACGTGCTGGTCACCTACGCCTACGACACCGGGTTCGTCACCCGCGACCAGGGCTACGCCGCCGCCATCGGGATGGTCCTGCTGCTGCTGGCCGTGGTGTTCGCAGTCGTGCAGTGGCGGACCAGCCGGACCCGGGACCTGACCGAATGACCAGGACGCTCCGGTTCGGCCTGGCGCTGCTGGCCGCGCTGGTGATCATCGCGCCGCTGTACTGGATGGTCGTCGTCGCCTTCTCCAGCCGTCGCGAGCTGCTCGGCGGGGACCTGCGGGTGTGGCCCCGCCAGTTCACGCTGGAGAACGTCGACCGGGTCTTCTCCTCCTTCCCGGTCGCCGCCTGGTTCGGCAACTCGGTGGCCATCTCCCTGGTGGTGGCGCTGCTGTCGGTGGCCACCAGCCTGCTGGCCGGCTACGCCTTCGCCCACCTGCGCTTCCGCGGCTCCAACGCGCTGTTCTTCGTCGCGCTCGGGACGCTGGTGCTGCCCATCCAGGTGATCATGGTGTCGCTGTTCCGGATCGTCACCGGGATGGGCCTGTACGGCACCTACTGGGCGGTCATCCTGCCCACCGCGGCCTCGGCGTTCGGGCTGTTCCTGGCCCGGCAGTTCCTGCTCGGCATCCCGCGCGAGCTCATCGAGGCTGCCCGCCTCGACGGCGCCGGCCACCTGCGGGTGTTCCGCTCGGTGGTGCTGCCGCTGAGCAAGCCGCTGATCGCCGTCCTGTTCTTCATGAGCCTGCTGCAGAGCTGGAACGACTTCGCTTGGCCGCTGATCGCGCTGCGCGACAACGCCCTCTACACCCTGCCGATCGGGCTGCTGTACCTGCAGGGCCAGTTCGGCAGCGACTACGGCGCCACCATGGCCTTCGCCCTGGTCAACGTGGTGCCGATGGTGGTCGTCTTCCTGGTCTTCCAGCGCTACTTCGTCGCCGGCCTGACCAGGAGCGGCATCCGGTAGCCCTCCACCTCCCCCCTCCCCCGTTGATCTTGCGGAACCGCAACGGTGGCACGCCGTCTGCCGGCGTGGCGCCGTTGCCGTTCTGCAAGATCAACATCCGGTAGCAGGTTCGTGTGGGCCGTGCGGCTCGTCGTCCCCATCGCGGGTGGCCGGCCACAGATCCTCGGGCAGGCCCGCGCCGGCCCATCCCGCGTCGAGTGTCCGCGGCATGGACGAGCACCCCGCCATCTACAGCCGCCGCGACGCGCTGGACGACGGCCGCACCTGGCGGGACATCCGGGCAGACGGCGTCCGGGTCGGGCGCGGCGCGTACCTGTCCCGGGCCGTCGAACCCACCCTGCTGGCCACCTGCCGGGCGTGGGCCACCGTGCTCCCGGCGAGTGCCGCCTTCGGTCTGGAGACGGCCGCGGCGCTGCTCGGCGCTCCCCTGGTGCGGCCACCGCTGACCCCGCAGGTCGTCGTCCCGCCCGGGGTCACCCCACCTCGGCACCGGGGGCTCGTCGCCGTCTGCCGCGAGCTCGGTCCGGACGACGTCCGCGCGCTGGTCGACCGCGAGGACGGCACCAGGTTGCTGCGGGTGACGTCCGGGGCCCGCACCTGGGTCGACCTCGCCGCGAGCACCCCGGACGACGAACTGGTGGCCATCGGCGACGCCCTGCTCCGCCGCGGCAGGATGACACCCGAGCAGGTGGAGGAGGTGCTGGACCGCTCCGACCGGGTGCGCGGAGTGCGCCGGGCACGCCGGCGGGCGCCTCAGCTGGACGGCCGCGCGATGTCCCGGCCGGAGAGCCTGTTCAGGGTGTGGCTGCTCGACAGCGACCTCCCCGACCCGGAGATCCAGCCGGCGGTCATCAACCAGGCGGGTGACGAGGTCGCGCACAACGACCTCGGCTGGCGCCGCTTCGGGGTGCGGGTCGAGTACGAGGGCGACGGTCACCGCACCGTGGAGAAGTTCGGCCAGGCCATCGACAGGTACACGAACATGGCCGCCGACGGCGAGCTCGTCCTGCGTTTCGCCAAGCAGCACCTGCGCCGTCGGGCGGATGTCGTCGACCGCTGCCGCCGGGCCCTGCTCTCCCGCGGCTGGCGGCCCGGTGCCTCTTGATCTTGCAGATCGGCAACGTCGCCGCGCCGTCCCCCGGCGCGCCACCGTTGCCGTTCTGCAAGATCAACGGGGGGTCAGAGCGGGGCAGGGCGCGGAGGCAGGAGGCCTACAGGAGAGCGGGGGCCAGCAGGAGGAGGGTGGGGGCCAGGACCAGGGTGACCGCGGCGCCGACCGCCAGCGGCCTCGCCCACCCAGGCAGGGGCTCGGGCGGGTCCAGCAGCCTGGTCACCCGCGCGGTGAGCACTCCCCCGCCCGCGGCCAGCGCCCCGGCCGGCGCACCGCCCTCGGCGGCGGCCACGATCGCCCGGGCCAGCACCCGGCGCGCACCGGGACCGGGCACCGAGCGCAGCGCGACGTCGTCGGCCCGCATCTCCACCAGGTCCCGCACCGCGTCGTGGGCGCGGTCGGCGGCCGGCAGCACCGGCAGCGCCTCCCGCCACGCGACGAAGGGCAGCAGCAGCAGGTGGTGCCGCTCGGCCAGGTGCGCCCGCTCGTGGGCGACGACGGCGGCCAGCTCGTCGGGGGCGAACTCCTCGACCATGCCCGACGACAGGACGAGCAGCGGCCGGGCCCCGGGGATGCAGAACGCCGCGGGCACCGGCGAGTCCAGCACCCGGGCCTCGACGCCGGGAGCCGGGTGCACCAGCAGCTCCAGCAGCGCGCGGTGCCGGGCGCGGGTGCGGGCGGTGCGCACCAGCGCCAGCACCAGGACGCCGAGCAGCTCCAGCGCCAGGACGGCGGCCAAGGTCTGGGCCACCCAGTGGTCGCCGCGGACGGGCTGCGCGGGCAGCTCGCCGGTGAACCAGTGCTGGGCCCACGCCCACCAGGCCTGCGGCAGCGACCCGCCCCAGGGCGAGAGGCCGTGCACCAGCAGCGCGCCGATGATCGACAGGCCCCCGGCCAGGCCGACCGCCTGCCAGCAGACCAGGGCAGCCACCGGGTCGCGCCGGGGCCACCGGGCGCGGGAGAGCACGGCGGGCACCGGCCACGCCAGCGCGAGCGCCAGCAGGCCGAGCAGCAGCGCGCTCAGCGGCAGCACGGTCTCAGGGCGTGTCGGCCAGCAGGGCGCGCAGCATCTCGGTCTCACCGGCTGTGGCCGAGCCGATGAAGCGGGCCAGCACGGCCTGCCGGTCGGCGGCCTGGCCCAGCACCTCGTGCATCAGCTCGGCGGCGTGGTCCTCCCGGCTGGCGACGGCGGCGAACCGGCGCGGACGGGCGTCGTCGTGGCGCACGAAACCCTTGCCCTCCAGCCGGCTGAGCACCGTGTGCACGGTGGTCAGGGCCAGGCCCCGGTCGGCCAGCGCGTCCCGCAGCTCCGCCGCCGACAGCGGCACGGCGCGGGACCACAGCTGGTCCATCACCGCCCGCTCCAGCTCCCCCAGCGACTCCACGGGTCCTCCTGTCTCGTACATCACCGGCGCGTCTTCTACCGGTTGTAGAAATTCACTTCTACGTGGCGTAGAAAGAAGTCGACCGATCGTAGACCAGGCTGGAGGCGGTCGCGGTGGACGTGCTCGACATCGCTCGTTGGCAGTTCGGCATCACGACCGTCTACCACTTCCTGATGGTCCCGCTGACCATCGGGCTGGGGCTGGTGGTCGCCGTCATGCACACCCTCTGGGTGCGCACCGGCCGGGCCGAGTGGCTGCGGATGACCCGCTTCTGGGGCCGGATCTTCCTGATCAACTTCGTCCTCGGCGTGGCCACCGGGCTGGTGCAGGAGTTCCAGTTCGGCCTGGCCTGGAGCGAGTACTCCCGGTTCGTCGGCGACGTCTTCGGGTCGCTCCTGGCGCTGGAGGCCCTGCTGGCCTTCTTCCTGGAGTCCACGTTCCTGGGCCTGTGGATCTTCGGCTGGGGCCGGATCCCGAAGAAGCTGCACCTGGCCACCATCTGGGCCGCGGTGGTCGGCTCCACGATCAGCGCGTACTTCATCATCGCGGCGAACTCCTGGATGCAGCACCCGGTCGGTGTGGTCATGGACCAGGCCACCGGCCGCCCGCGGCAGGTCGACTTCCTCGCCGTCCTCACCAACAACACCGCGATCGCCGCGTTCAGCCACGCGCTCGTGGCCTCGCTGATGGTCGCCGGCGGCCTGCTGGTGGGCATCGGCCTGTGGCACCTGCGCAAGCGGAAGCTCGCGGGCAGGTCCACCGAGGACGTCGACCACGCGGTGTGGCGCCGGTCGGTCCGGCTCGGCGGCTACGTCAGCCTGGCCGCGTTCCTGCTGGTGGCGCTGACCGGCGACTGGCAGGGCAAACTGATGTACCAGCAGCAGCCGCTGAAGATGAGCTCGGCCGAGGCGCTGTGCAACACCGAGGCACCGGCGTCGTTCTCGATCTTCGCCTTCACCAAGCTGGGCAGCAACGAGTGCGACGACGTGCACTCCTTCACGATCCCCTACATCCTCAGCTTCCTGGCCCACAGCGACTTCTCCTCCCCCGTCCCCGGGGTGAACCAGTTGCAGGAGCAGTACGCCGACGCCTACGGCGCCACCTACCCCGACGACCCGAGCTTCGGCGACAAGGCCGGCCAGCCGATCGACTACACGCCGGTCCTCGCGGTGACCTACTGGGGCTTCCGGCTGATGATCGGCATGGGCATGGTCTCGGCCGCGGTCGCCGCCTACGCCCTGTGGTCGACCAGGAAGGGCCGGGTGCCGACGTCCCGGATCGGGGTCTACGGGTCGTTGCTCGCGGTCGGCGCCCCGTTCGTCGCGAACGCCGCCGGGTGGGTCTTCACCGAGATGGGCCGGCAACCGTTCGTCGTCGTCCCCAACCCGGACGTCCCGCGCGCCGAGCAGATCTACTTCTTCACCGCCCAGGCCGTCTCCCCCGGCATCACCGCCGCCGAGGTCTGGACGTCGCTGATCAGCCTGGCCGTGCTCTACGCCGCGCTGGCGGTGGTCGAGCTCGGGCTGATCGTCCGGTTCGCCCGGGCCGGCATCACCGAGGGTGACACGACCCCCACCCCGGGCATCGGCGGCGGGACGAGCACCGACGACGACGAACCCACCACCAGGCCGGACGACGACGCCAGCGACGACGTCCTGCAGTTCGCCTACTAGAGGAGCACCGCCATGGACCTGCAGACCCTGTGGTTCGCCGCCGTCGCGGTGCTGTGGACCGGCTTCCTCCTGCTGGAGGGCTTCGACTTCGGCGTGGCCGCCCTGCTGCCGGTGCTGTCGAAGGGCGACCCGGCGCAGAAGCGCGCGGACAAGAACCTGATGCTGCGCACCATCGGCCCGGTCTGGGACGGCAACGAGGTCTGGCTGGTCACCGCCGTCGGCGCGGTCTTCGCCGCCTTCCCCGGCTGGTACGCCACCTGGCTGCCGGCGATGTACCTGCCGTTCGTGCTGCTGCTGCTCGCGCTCATCGTGCGCGCGGTGGCCTTCGAGTGGCGGCACCAGCGGCACGACGCCCGCTGGGACGCCACCTGGACCCGGGTCATCACCGGCGGCTCGGTCGTCGCCGCGCTGGCCATCGGCGGCGCGCTGGGCGCGACCACGCTGGGCCTGCCGATCGGCGAGGACGGCACCCGGGTGGGCGGCGCGTTCTCCTGGGTGGGCTGGCCGGTGGCGCTCGGCGCGGTCGCGGTGCTGGCCTACTCGCTCGTGCACGGCGCGGTGTTCCTGGCGCTGAAGACCGAGGGCCCGGTGCGGGAGCGGGCGCGGGCGTTCGCGCTGCGCTGGTCGCCGCTGGCCGCGCTGCCGCTGCTGGCCTGGGCCGGGCTGGTCGTGCTCCGCTCGGGCGGGCTGGTCTCCACCGTGCTGTGGCTGGTTGCCGCACTGGCCGTCGTCGGCACCTGGACCCGGCTGAAGGTCGACCGCGAGGGCCAGGCCTTCCTCGGCTGGGCGCTGGTGCTGCTGGCCTCGGCCGCCGCGGTCTTCGGCGCCGGCTACCCCAGCGTCGTCGCCTCCACCGTCGACCCCGCGTTCGACGTGGTCGTCGGCACCGCCTCGGTCAGCGACTACACGCTCACCGTGATGACCTGGGTCGCCGGGTTCGGCCTGCCGGTCGTGCTGGGCTACCAGGCCTGGACCTACTGGGTGTTCCGCAAGCGGCTCACCGCCGAGCCCGAGCACGAGGCCGCGCACGCATGACCCGCGGCCCGCTGTCCCCGCTGGACGGCGTCCCCGGCGTCACCGGGGCCGTCGTCCGGGCCGGGGTGGTCGCCCTGGTGCAGACCCTCGGCACCGTCGGCCTCGCCGTCGGCCTGGCGCACGGCCTGGCCGCCGCGGTCGACGGCCGGTCCCCGCTGGGTCCCCTCGCGCTGGCCGCGGCGGGCGCACTGGTCCGGGCCTCGGCCGGCGC